>DASRSC010000159.1:0-11404 GCA_035695525.1 Pseudonocardia sp.
GCGCAGGAGGAGCGCGTCAGCGCCACGGTGATCCAGACCGTCGGCGCGAAGGGGTACGACGGTTTCCTGCTCGCACTGGTCCACTAGCCGGCTCCCCGTTCCCGGGCGGCCGGCGCGCCCCTCAGGCAACGAACGACGGGAGAGATCGACGTGGAGCCTTCCGACCTGGCCGACGTGCTGTCCGCAGTGCGCGCGTTCATCCGCAAGGAGGTCGTGCCGCTGGAGGAGCAGATCGACGCCGAGGACGCCATCCCGGAGCGGATCATCGCCACCTGCAAGGAGATGGGGCTCTACGGGTTCGCGATCCCCGAGGAGTACGGCGGGCTCGGGATGACGCTCACCGAGGAGGCACAGCTCGCGTTCGAGCTGGGCTGGACCACCCCGGCGCTGCGGTCGCTGTTCGGCACCAACAACGGCATCGCCGGACAGGTGCTGCTGGTCGGTGGCACCGAGGAGCAGAAGAAGTCGTGGCTGCCGCGGCTGGCGTCCGGTGAGATCACGGCCTCGTTCGGGCTCACCGAGGCGGACGCGGGCTCGGACCCATCCGGGCTCGCGACCACGGCGAGGCGCGACGGCGGCGACTGGGTGATCAACGGTTCCAAGCGCTACATCACCAACGCACCCGTCGCCGACGTGCTCATGGTGTTCGCCCGCACCAATCCCGAGGCCGCCGGCAACCGCGGCATCTCGACGTTCCTGGTGCCCGCCGGCACGCCCGGGCTCTCCATCGGGCCGAAGGACCACAAGATGGGCCAGTTCGGCGCGTGGACGGCCGACGTCCACCTCGACGACGTGCGCGTCCCGGCCGAGGCGCTCGTCGGCGGCGACGCCGGGATCGACCAGGGCTTCCTGACCGCGGCGAAGTGCCTGGCCCACGGGCGGGCACACATCGCGGCACTGTGCGTCGGGATGGCGGGGCGGTTGGTGCACGAGTCCGTGGAGTTCGCGAAGACCCGCGAGCAGGGCGGTCGGCCCATCGCGTCGTTCCAGCTGATCCAAGGCCTGATCGCCGACTCGGTCACCGATCACTACGCGGGACGCGCACTCGTGCTCGACGTCGCGCGGGCCTACGACGCCGGCACCGACAAGGTGCAGGGCCCGTCGGCCGCCAAGTACTTCGCCAGCGAGATGGTGGGCCGGGTGGCCGACCGCGCCGTGCAGGTGCACGGCGGGGCCGGCTACATGCGGGGGGTCGCGGTGGAGCGTTTCTACCGCGACGCCCGGCTGTTCCGGATCTACGAGGGCACCAGCCAGATCCAGCAGGTGATCATCGCTCGCCAGGCACTGGGGAGAGCGGCCCGCGGCTAGCTCACCTTCAGCTGTGTGGCACGCCCTGTCACGCGCAGCACGACCAGCACCACCACACCGACGGCGAGCCACACCAGCCCGCCGATCTTGGCGTTGGCGTCGGCGTTCACCAGCACGTACCCGATGATCACGAAGCCGAGCAGCGGCACGACGAGGTGCAGCCCGTACGTCCGCTGCCGCTGCTTGATCAGGTACCAGCCGGCCACCGACAGGTGCAGCAGCAGGAACGAGAACAGCGCACCGAAGTTCACCAGCGACGACAGCAGCCCGATCTGCCCGACGAAGAACAGCCCGAGCACCAGGCTCACCACCGACACGAGCAGCACCGCCCGCTCCGGCACCCGGCGGGTGGGGTGCACGTGCGCGAGGAACGTCGGCAGCTGCCGGTCGCGTGCCATGGAGAACAGCAGCCGCGACGTGGCAGCCTGCGCCACCAGCGCGTTCGCGATGGCCCACCCGAGTGCGGTGGCAATGGCCACCAATAACTTGAACCACTCACCACCGACCAGGCCTGCAACCGTGTAGAACGCCTCGTTGGTGGCCGTCTCGCCGGCGAACTCCGTCTGCCCGGGCACGAGCAACGCGGCGAGGTAGGTCTGCACGATGAACAGCGCGGCCACCATCGTCAGGGCGATCACGGTCGCCCGCCCGACCACCCGGGCGCCGCCCCTGGTCTCCTCTGCCATCGTGCTGATCGCGTCGAAGCCGAGGAACGACAGCACGGCAACCGACAGGGCCGCGAAGATCAGGCTGGGCTGGAACACCTCCGGGTTGAAGAACGGCGTGAACGTCCAGCTCGCCCCGTTGACCCCGCGCGAGATGGCCACCACCGCCAGCACGACGAACAGCGCCAGCACCACCAGCTCGCCCAGCAGGAAGATCTTGTTCGTGCGCGCGGTGGTCTCGATCCCGAGCAGGTTCACCACGGTGTTGACCACCACGAAGAGGATCACCCACACCGCTTGCGGCACCGCGGGCAGCACCGAACCCAGCGCAGCGGCACCGGTGACGTAGAGCAGGGTGGGGACGAGCAGGTAGTCGAGCAGGATCGCCCAGCCGGCGAGGAACCCGGCCGCCGGGTGGAGGCCGCGGCGTGCGTAGGCGTACACGGAGCCCGAGATCGGGAACGCGCGCGACATCTCCCGGTAGCTCAAGGCCGTGAAGATCATGGCGACGAAGCCGATGACGTAGGTGAGCGGCACCATTCCCATCGACGCGTTGAAGACCACGCCGAAGATCGCGAACGGCGCGATCGGCACCATGAACACGAGCCCGTATACCAGCAGGTCGCGCAGGGTGAGGCTGCGGCGCAGCTCCTGCTGGTAGCCGAACTCGCTCAGGTCACCGCCCTCGACAGCCTCGCTGGTGGGTCGGTCAGTACTCATCCGGCCACCCGCTCGTCCACCGTGGCCAGGAAGCCTGTGAGCAGCGTCATGAAGGCCTCTCGTTCCTCGACGTGGGGCAGGTGACTGGACTCGGGGAAGACGTGCCGGCGGACGTCGGGGATGGCGTCCGCGAACGGCTGCACGCATGCGGGTGTCGCTTCGTCATACGCACCGGAGACGAGCTGCGTGGGGACGGCGATCCGGTCGAGCCGATCGATGATCGACCACGACCGGAGCGTCCCGACGACGTGGAACTCAGTGGGTCCGTTCATGGTGCGGTAGACCGTGGGGTCGGCATCGAGGGCGGCGAACGTGGCCGCCACCTCCGGCGGGTAGGGCAGCACCCGGCACACGTGCCGGTCGTAGAAGACCTGCATCGCCTTCTGGTAGTCCGGGTGGTCGTAGGTCTCGTCCGCCTCGTGGGCGAGCAGCACGGCCTGCACCTCGGGCGGCAGCAGGTCGCGCAGCCGGTTGGCCTCGGCCACCCACAGCTCCATCGACGCGGGCGAGTCGGCGATCGTCAGGCTGCGCAGTCCGGTCGGGCGCCGCACCGCGTGCTCGGCAGCGAGCATGCCGCCCCAGGACTGCCCCAACAGGTGGTAGTCGCCCTGGATCCCCAGCGCGGCCAGCAGGTTGTCCAGCTCGGCGAGGAACAGCTCGACGGTCCAGAAGTCGGTGCCCTTCTCGGGCAGATGGGTGGACCGGCCGTTGCCCAGCTGGTCGTAGTGGATCACCGCGCGACCGGTCTGCTCGGCCAGGTCGGCGATCGCCAGTAGGTAGTCGTGGGTGCAGCCGGGGCCGCCGTGCAGGGTGACGAGCGGTGCCCGGTCCCGGCGGAGCTCGCCCGTGATCCGGTACCAGGTCTCGTACTCGCCGAACCCGACGGTGCCCTGCCGACCGGCGTCCGCGAGTGCGCGAGGTGTGGTCAGGGGGATCGCCTCCGTCAGTCGGCGAGATCATCACTCGTATTCGGTACTCGAACAAGTACCGTTGAGAGCCCAGGATGGGACAATTCGGATATGTCGGCCGAGAAGGCCCGCGACGACACCTGGCTCGGTTCGGTACCGATGGGCCGCAGCGTCGTCGGGCGCAGTGTCGATGCCGTCATGGACCGGCTGGTCACCGCGATCGCGGTCGGCGAGGCTCTCCCGCGAGCTGCTGGCCCGTGTCAACGTCGGGCCGGCCATCGAGCCGGTCACCGAGGAGCTCCGGCGACGTGCGGTGCCCCAGCAGCGGGCGCTGGTGGACGCCATTGCGGACGGCGATCCCGACGCGGCGGGGGCCGTCGCGCGCGAGCACTTCACGATCACCCGTGACGCGCTGCGGCGGGCCGTCGACCGGGTCGGCTGAGCGCCCGTCCGAGGGCGACTGCGGCGCGACGAGCGGGGTCCGTCCTTCTGATCCGAGAGCTGTGACAAGCCGTGGAACCGGGCCGGCCCCCGCCGGTCCGGCCCCGGGCGGCTGCGTCAGTGCTCGGCGGGCCGGATGTGGTACTCGAACACCAGACCGCCGACGGCGATCAGCAGCAGGACGCCGCCGATCACCAGGAGCCACACGTAGAAGAAGGCCAGCCCGATGCCGACGATCGCCGCCGACCCGGCCACCATGATCGGCCAGTAGCTGCCGGGGGAGAAGAAGCCGACATCGCCCGCGCCGTCGGAGACCTCAGCGTCCGGGTTGTCCTCCGGACGGGCCTCCAGGCGTCGCGAGACGAACCGGAAGTACGTGCCGATGATCAGCGACAGTCCGCCGGTGAGGAACAGCCCGACCACGCCGACGACCTCATGGGTGAGCACCGTGTAGACAATGGCCGCGATGAAGAAGAAGACCGTGATGATCTCGAAGATGCGGGATTCGACCTTCATGGCGTGCCTCTCAGCTCCCCGCGGTGACCGGCTCGGACGCCGAGCGCTTCGTGCGGTCGGTGTTGAACGGGTAGGTGGTGTAGGCCTCCGGCGTGCACAGCTGGCCGCAGTTGAGCGCACCCAGCGCCTCGCCCGCGGTGTAGAGCGCACCCGTGGCCGGGTTAACCTGCTCGCGCAGCGTGACCCACCGGTCGTACAGCGCCGGGCTCACGGCCCTGACCTCGAAGTTCATCATGGCGTGGTAAGCGCCGCACAGCTCGGCGCAGCGACCGACGAACGCGCCCTCACGGTCGATGCGGTCGATCCGCCAGACGTTGTCCTGGTCGTTCTGCTGGGGGTACGGGAACACGTCGCGCTTGAACAGGAACTCCGGCACGAAGAAGCTGTGGATCACGTCGGTGGAGCGCTGCGTGAACTGGATGCTTCGATCCGTGGGCAGCACAAGCAGCGGGATCGTCTCGGACGTGCCCTGTGTGGTGATCGGCTGCCCGTTCGCCGCCCGGGCGTCGGGGTAGTCGAACCGCCAGTTCCACTGGAACGCTGTAATGTTGACCCGGACGTCGGGATTGGGCAGATGCGCGTCGACGTAGTTCTGGACGTTGACGGTGAAGCCGAAGAGCACCGCGACGATGATCGTCGGGATCACGGTGAAGACGATCTCGATCGGCAGGTTGTACTGCGTCTGGCGCGGCGGGCTGTCGTCGTCGCCCTTGCGCTTGCGGTGGAACGCGATCGCCCAGAACATCGCGCCCCAGGTGATCGCACCCACCACGAGTGCGGCGATCGCCGACCAGGTCCACAGCTGGCGCATCGCCTCGGCCTGCGGCGTGACGCCGACCGGCCAGCCGAAGCGGATGACCTCGTCCACCGAGCAACCGGTGGTCAGTGGGATGATCAGAGCGGCCAGGGCGGCCAGCTTCGCCACCCGTCCGCGGCCCACGCGAACGGAATCGCGGTGATCTCCCCCGCGCTGTGCTCGGCCCACTGCGCGCCGCCTCCCCAACCCGTCGTGTTCCGTCGGCCGCCGGACGCCCCGGCTGCGCGAGCCTGCACGCGCCTTCGACCTCGCGTAGAGACTAACCGAGCAGACCCTCGATCCGGGTGTCGGGTCGGCACCGGGCCGGCGGTGAGTCGTCTGCATACTGGCTCGCTGTGTGTGGACTGCTGGGACTGCTGACCGCCGGGGCCGACGCTGCCGCCCGGACCGAACCGGTTGCTGCAGCCATGCGCTGCGCGCGCCACCGGGGGCCGGACGAGAGCGGCACCTGGAACGACGCGGACGTCGCGTTCGGGTTCAACCGGCTCTCGTTCATCGACATCGAGCACTCGCACCAGCCGATGAGCTATGCGGAGGGCCGCTACACGATCGTCTTCAACGGCGAGATCTACAACTACCTCGAGCTCCGCGACGAGCTCACCCAGCAGTACGGGGCCAGGTTCGCCACCGAGGGCGACACCGAGGCGATTCTGGCGGCCTACCACTACTGGGGCCCGGCCGCGGTCGGCAGGCTGCGCGGGATGTTCGCGTTCCTCATCTGGGACGCCCAGGAGCGCGTGCTGTTCGGCGCTCGCGACCCGTTCGGGATCAAGCCGCTGTTCGTGGCCACCGGGCCGGCGGGAGTCGCCTTCGCGAGCGAGAAGAAGAGCCTGCTGGAGATGGCGCCCGCGCTGGGTCTGGGAGGGGCGGGCGGGGGTGTCACCGCCGACCTGGACCCGGCGGCGCTGCACCACTACCTGCTGCTGCAGTACGTGCCGGAGCCCGCCACGCTGCACCGCGCGATCCGGCGCGTCGAGTCCGGCACGCACCTCACGGTCCGTCCCGGGGGGGAGGTGGAGTACGAGCGCTACTTCACACCGACGTTCCACTCCGGCGCCGCCGCCGGGCCCGCCGCCCTGCACTCCCGGATCGCCGAAGCGCTCGCCGACAGCGTGGCCAAGCACATGCGCGCCGACGTCACCGTCGGTGCGTTCCTGTCCGGCGGGATCGACTCCACGGCGATCGCCGCGCTGGCCAAGCGGCACAACCCGGACCTGATCACGTTCACCACCGGTTTCGAACGCGAGGGCTACTCGGAGGTGGACGTCGCGGCCGAGTCGGCCGCCGCGATCGGGGTGCGGCACGTCATCCGCACCGTCAAGGCCGACGAGATGATGGCGGCGCTCCCGCTCATCATCTGGTACCTGGACGACCCGGTGGCCGACCCCGCGCTCGTCCCGCTCTGGTTCATCGCGCGTGAGGCCCGCCAGCACGTCAAGGTGGTGCTGTCGGGAGAGGGCGCGGACGAGCTGTTCGGCGGATACACGATCTACCACGAGCCGCTGTCGCTCGCGCCCTTCGAGAAGGTGCCAGGGGCCGTGCGGGGGTTGCTCGGCCGCGCCTCGACGCGCCTGCCCGAGGGCATGCGGGGCAAGGACCTGCTGCGCCGCGGGGCACTCCCGCTGGAGGAGCGCTACTACGGCAACGCCCGCATCTTCCGCGACGAACATCTCGCCGGGATCCTGCGCCAGTACGATCCCCGCCGCTCGCACACCGAGATCACCGCCGCGCACTACCGCGACTCCGCGGCGTGGGACCCGGTGTCGCGGATGCAGCACGTCGACCTGTTCACGTGGCTGCGCGGGGACATCCTCGTGAAGGCCGACAAGATGACGATGGCCAACTCCCTCGAGCTGCGGGTGCCGTTCCTCGACCCCGAGGTGTTCGCCGTGGCGTCCGGGCTGCCGCTGTCGCAGAAGCTGGCCGAGGGCACCACCAAGTACGCGCTGCGCAGGGCCCTTGAGGGCATCGTCCCCCCGCACGTACTGCATCGGCGCAAGCTCGGCTTCCCCGTGCCGATCCGGCACTGGCTGCGCGACGAGATGTACCAGTGGGCTCGCGACATCATCCGCGACTCCCAGGCCGACCACCTCGTCGACCTCTCGGCCGTGCAGCGCATGCTCGACGCCCACCGCGCCGGTCCGGTCGACCACAGCCGCCGGATCTGGACGCTGCTGGTCTTCCTGCTGTGGCACGGGATCTTCGTCGAGCAGCGCATCAGGCCGGAGATCCCGGAGCCGGCCTACCCGGTCCGCCCCTGACCCCTGATGGTGGCGAGATCCGCCGATCCGCCCTCGGAAGGGCGGATCGGCGGATCTCGTGTGTCGTCAGGCCGGCAGGACCCGCTCGATCTCGGTGGCTGCGTCAGGGCCGTAGGCATCGCGGAGCCGCTCCAGGCCGTGCGCCCGGTCCCAGGTCCACTCCTGCGGGCCGTCGGTCTCCAGCACCTGGACGGCGATGAGGGAGCCGAGCTGCGCCGAGCGCTCCATGGAGAGGCCGCCCGCCACCGCGGCCAGGAACCCGGCACGGAACGCGTCGCCCACGCCCGTCGGGTCGACCTTGCCGGTCTCGGGGACGATGCCTATCTTGAGCGTCTCCGGCCCGTAGATCTCCACGCCCTTCTCCCCGTGCGTGGTGATCCGGATCTCGATCTTCTCCGCGATCTGAGCCTCGGTCCAGCCGGTCTTCTTGAGCAGGAGCTCCCACTCGTAGTCGTTGGTGAGCAGATAACGCGCGCCCTCGACGAGCCTGCGGATCTCCGGGCCCTCCATGCGCGCCAGTTGCTGCGACGGGTCGGCCGCGAAGGGCAGGCCCAGCTCGCGGCACTCGTCCGTGTGGCGCAGCATCGCCTCCGGGTCGTTGGCTCCGATGAGTGCCAGGTCGACCCGCCCGGTGAACGGGGCGAGGGAGATCTCCCGGGACCGGGCCATGGCGCCGGTGTAGAACGACGCGAGCTGCCGCATGTCGTCGTCGGTGGTGCAGACGAACCGAGCGGTGTTGACGTCCGCGCAGACGAGGACGGCCGAGCAGTCGACGCCGTTCGCCTCGAGCCGCGACCGGTACTCACCGAAGTCGGCCCCGACCGCACCGACCAGCAGCGGCGCCTGACCTAGCACACCGAGCGCGTAGGCGATGTTGCCGGCGACGCCGCCCGGCCGGATCACCATGTCGTCGACGAGGAAGCTCAGCGAGAGTCGGTCGAGCTGATCGGCGACGAGCTGGTCGACGAACCGACCTGGGAAGTGCATGAGTTGATCGGTCGCGATGGACCCGGTTACGGCGATAGGCACGGCCAGGCACCCTACCGGTCCGGAGATACAGCAAACCCCGGCTGGTGAGCCAAAGCTCGCAGCCGGGGTTCGTGCCGGATCACAACTGCCGGACGACCGTCAGTTGAACGAGTCGCCACAGGCGCAGGAACCGCCCGCGTTCGGGTTGTCGATCGTGAAGCCCTGCTTCTCGATGCTGTCGACGAAGTCGATGACCGCACCCTGCAGATAGGGCGCGCTCATCCGGTCGACCCCGACCTTGAGGCCGTTGTACTCGCGGAACAGGTCGCCGTCGAGCGACCGGTCATCGAAGAACAGCTGGTAGCGCAGGCCTGCGCAGCCACCCGGCTGAACGGCGATGCGCAGATGCATGTCGTCACGGCCCTCCTGCTCGAGCAGGGCCCTGGCCTTCAGGGCGGCGGCGTCGGTCAGCTCGACACCGTGCGTCTCGGTGACGACCTCGGTGGTGTTATCGACGGTCATGGCTCTCCCAACAACGAGCGCGGCACTGCTGTTCCGGTCCGCGGCGTGTTTCCGGTCCGGGGCGTGTTCCGGTTCTGCGGTCATACTATGCCCTTGCACCCCCCGCCTGCCTTCCCGTGGGCGCCGGGGTGATCCGATCCACCTCCCGGGTGACCTACCGGCTCCAGCGAGCAGCGACGCGCTCCGCGAGCGCGGCCAGGGTGCCTGCGGGGTCGGCCATCGACGCCTCCACGCCGCCGGCGTCCTCGGCCACCGAGTACGCCGAGTCGACGCCGACCGCCGCCGCCTCCCGCCTGCCGACGGACACCTGACCGGCCAGCACGACACACGGCACCCCGCGGTCCGCCGCCCCCCTCGCCACGGCGGTGATGAGCTTCCCGCGCAGCGACTGCCAGTCGAAGCTGCCCTCGCCCGTGATGGCGAGATCGGCCTTGTCGAGCTCTGCGTCCAGCCCGACGAGCTCGCGCACTAGGCCTGCCCCGGACACCCGACGGGCGCCGCAGGCCAGGAGCGCGGCTCCGAGGCCGCCCGCCGCTCCGGCTCCTGGATCGTCGCGGACGTCCGCGCCGAGCCCGCCGGCCAGCACGTCGGCGAAATGGGCCAGGGCCGCGTCCAGCTCGGCGACGGCCGTGTCGTCGGCGCCCTTCTGCGGCCCGAAGACGGCGGCGGCGCCGTGCTCGCCGAGCAGCGGGTTGTCGACGTCGGCGGCCGCGACGAGCCGGACACCTCCCAGCTCGGGTACGCCCTCGAGCCGGGCGCAGCCGGCGAGCGCCGCTCCCCCGGCCGGTACGGGCGCGCCGGACGCGTCGACCGCCACCGCGCCGAGCGCGGCGAGCATCCCGGCCCCCCCGTCGGTGGTGGCCGAGCCACCCAGTCCGATGACGACCTCCGTGACGCCCGCGTCCCGGGCCTCGGCGACGAGCTCGCCGACGCCGCGGGTGGTGACCGTCCGGGCGGTGTCCGGGACGCGGCGCTCCCGCGGCACGAGGTGCAGGCCGCATGCCGCCGCCGACTCCAGGTACGCGGTCGACCCGATGCGCAGCCAGCGTGCTGAAACCGGGTCCCCGAACGGGCCGGTGACCTCCAACTCGTGCCACTCGCCGCCGAGGGCCGTGTGCAGCACCTCGACGAACCCGGTACCGCCGTCGGCCAGCGGCAACAGCCGCAGCTCGTCGTCGGGCCCGCTACGCCGCCAGCCCGTCGCGATCGCGTCGGCCGCAGCCGTCGCGCTCAAGGTGCCGCCAAATGAGTCCGGAGCCACGACCACTCGCATGACGAGCACCGTATCGCCCGTATGGTTACGTGCGTGAGGTTCCTGCGCCGCTCCGCGCCGTCCACCGTCGGTGCCGACCCGACCGACACCGACCCGGCGCAGGGCAACGGCGACTCCACCCGCACCGCGGGCAAGGGCCGTCCCACGCCGAAGCGCCGCGAGGCGGAGACCAAGCGCCGGGGTCCGGCGCCGGCCCCGCCCCGCACCCAGCGCGAGGCCTCCCGGCTCGCCAGGGCCAACCGGCCGGACAAGGAGCAGCGCCGCCGCGATGCCGCCGAGCGGCGCGAGCGGATGGCTGCCGGCGACGACAGGGTCCTCATGCCCCGCGACCGCGGGCCGGTGAAGGCCTACATCCGCGACGTCGTGGATTCCCGGCCGCACCTCATGGGCCTGTTCATGCCGCTCGCCGTGATCGTGGTGCTGTCGCTGCTCGTGCAGGTGCCGTCCGTGCAGCAGTACCTCAGCATGTTCAGCCTGGTCGCGCTCTCCGTGATGATCATCGAAGGGGTCTACCTGGGAGCGACGGTCACGAAGAAGGCGCGCGCGAAGTTCCCGGATGCCGGGATCAACCCGCTGACGACCGGCTGGTACGCCTTCACCCGCGCCAGCCAGCTCCGACGGCTACGGATCCCGAAGCCGCGGGTGGCGCGGGGCGCCAACCCCTGACGGCGGCACGGTCCCAGCGGTTGATCCGGTGCTCAGGCCTCGTGCAGGCTCATCGGGCCGTAGACCTCGTCATTGCCGTCCAGCAGCGTGACGGCATCCACGCCGATCTCGCGCAGCAACTCCCAGTCGGCCGCGAACCACTCCTCGGCGAGCTGCTGGTTGTCGAACTGCTCGTCGGGACCCTCGACCTGCTCGCCAGCCGCGTTCAGGTACCGCCACCGGTACGCCACGGCCCGGAGGTTAGCGTGACGAGGTGGTCGTCGCCCGTCGCACGCTCGTGCTCGGCGGCACGCGGTCAGGCAAGTCGCGCTACGCGGAGGACCTGCTGGCCGCCGATG
>DASRSC010000160.1:0-11737 GCA_035695525.1 Pseudonocardia sp.
TTGCGGCCGAGCTTGCGGTAGGGCTCGGTGTCCACGATGCCGTTGGCGCGCAGCGTCTTGGCCACGGCCGCGGCGTCCACCGAGTCGGCGAAGTCGATCGTGCCGACCACCTGGGAGCGGTGCGCGGGATCGGCGACGAACGGCGTGGCGAACGAGGACTTCTCGGCCCAGGAGTAGAGGCGGCCCGAGGAGTCGGCGGTGCGCGCGACGCACGCCTCGAGGCCGCCGAGCCCGAGCATCCAGTCGATCTGCTCGGCCATCAGGAACAGGGTGGCGATAGCCGGCGTGTTGTAGGTCTGGTCCTTGAGCGAGTTGTCGACGGCGGTCGCGAGCGACAGGAACGGCGGGATCCACCGGTCGGACGCGGCCAGCTCGGCCACCCGGTCCAGGGCGGCCGGGCTCAGCAGTGCGATCCACAGCCCGCCGTCAGAGGCGAAGCCCTTCTGGGGTGCGAAGTAGTACGCGTCCGCCTGGCGGACGTCCACCGGCAGGCCGCCTGCCGCGGAGGTGGCGTCGATCGTGACGAGTTGGCCGTCGATCGCGCCCTCCGGGCGCACGACCGGCACGGCGACGCCCGTCGAGGTCTCGTTGTGGGCCCAGGCCAGCACGTCGCACGTCGGGTCCGCGGCGGGGACGGGGGCGCTGCCCGCCTCGGCCTTGATCACCACGGGGTCCGCGAGGAAGGGGGCACCGCGGGTGGAGTCGGCGAACTTGGACGAGAACTCGCCGTAGGCCAGGTGGAGCGCCCGATCGCGGACCAGGCCGAAGGCGGCCGCGTCCCAGAACGCCGTGGACCCGCCGTTGCCGAGCACGACCTGGTAGCCCTCGGGCAGTGAGAACAGCTCGGCCAGCCCGGAGCGCAATCGGCCGACCAGCGACTTCACCGGTTTCTGGCGGTGCGACGTACCCATGACGGCGGCGCCGGCGTCGGCGAGCGCGGCGAGCTGTTCCGGGCGGACCTTGGAGGGGCCGCAGCCGAAGTGCCCGTCGCCGGGCCTGAGGTCGGCGGGGATCTGCAGGGCGGTAGATGTCGAAGCGGTCACGGCCCCAGTCTCCTCCAATCCGGGCCGGCTGCTGGAGACGCCCCAGGTGCCGCACGGACTGCGGCGGCAGCGTGACCACCAGTGCTGCCGGGTCATGCCGCTCCTGTCTCTTCCAGTCGCCGTCGGTCAGCACCGGACAGGTCTTGGCCTTCTCGCGATCACGACGGTGGGCGCGTCGAGGTTCCCGCGTGTCACCACCCGCGCGGCTTCGGCGGCCGGTCTCAACGCGATCCGCGAGAGGATCGCGTACTTACAGTCCCGATGTCCGGCCTCCCGAGGCGTCACCCGTACCCTCCGGCCGCATGGTCGCCTCCGCCGGTGTCGCCACCGCGCCCCCCGCCTTCCGGTCGGTGCTCGGCGTCCGGCCCCGGCTGGTGCTGGCGAGCTCGTTGATGCTGTTCGTCGAGCTGGCGTTGATCCGGTGGACCGGCTCGAACGTCGTTCACCTGAGCTACTTCTCCAACTTCGTGTTGCTCGGCTCGTTCCTGGGGATCGGCCTGGGCTTCCTGCGCGCAGAACGGGCGCGGTACCGCCCCTTCTACTCGCCGATCGCGCTGGCGGTGCTGGTCCTGTTCGTCCTGGCGTTTCCGGTGACCGTGGACCGGGGCCAGGACGACACGGTCATCTACTTCACCAGCCTCACCACGACGGGGCCGCCCACCTGGCTCGTGCTGCCCATCGTGTTCCTGGCCGCAGCAGTGATCACGGCTGGACCGGCCGAGCTCGTGGGCCGGTGCTTCACCGAGCTGCCGCGGCTCACCGCGTACCGCTTCGATCTGATCGGCAGCCTGATCGGGATCGCGGCCTTCACCGGCCTGTCCTTCCTCGGAGCACCGCCGGTCTGGTGGGGCGTGATCGTCGCGGTGGCGTTCGCTGTGCTTCTGGTACCCGCGCCGGACCGGACCGCGGTGCTGGTCGCGGTGGTGCTGGTGGGGGTGCCGTCGGCGCTGGTCGTGGCCGCGCTGTGGACGGAGTCGGAGACGCCGGGGGCGAGGTGGTCCCCGTACTACAAGATCCAGACCGGCTCCCGCGACGTGAACGGGGTGCCGATCGTCGACATCGCGGCGAACGGGGTGCCTCATCAGCAGGCCATTCCCGCCGAGGCGCGGGTCGCGTTCGAGCCCCAGTACGGGCTGCCCTACGAGCGGTCCAGCCCCATACAGGGCGGGGACCTCGGGAACGTGCTCGTCATCGGGGCGGGCAGCGGCACCGACGTCGCGATCGCGCTGCGCAACGGCGCCCAGCACGTCGACGCCGTGGAGATCGACCCGGGGCTGCTGCAGATCGGCCGCGAGCAGCACCCGGACCGGCCCTACGACGACCCGCGCGTGGACCTGCACATCGACGACGGCCGGGCCTTCCTCTCGCGCACCGATGCCCGCTACGACCTGATTCTCTTCGCGCTGCCCGACTCCCTCACCCTGGTGCAGGGCGCGAGCTCGCTGCGGCTGGAGAGCTACCTCTTCACCGAGGAGGCCTTCGCCTCCGCGCGCGAGCACCTCGCACCCGGCGGGGTTTTGTCGATGTACAACTACTACCGCGAGGGTTGGTTGATCGACCGGCTGGCGCTCACCGCGCAGACCGTGTTCGGCCACGCCCCGTGCGTCGACGTGGTCGGCGGGGAGCTCGGCCAGGCGGTGGTCACGGTCGGCCTGACGTCCGCGGACCAGAGCTGCGCCGCTGCCTGGGGCGGCCCGTCCGCCGACACTCCGGCGCCCGCGACGGACCAGCGCCCGTTCCTCTACCTGTTCGGCGCCACCATCCCGGCCCTCTATCTCGTGACCATCGGGCTGATCCTGCTGGTCAGCGTGGTTGCGGTCGCGGTTGTCGGAGGAGCGGGGAACATCGGCGGCTCTTACCGGCGGATGCGCCCCTACACCGATCTGTTCCTGTTGGGGGCGGGTTTCCTGCTGCTGCAGACCAAGAGCATCGCAGGATTCGCACTGCTGTTCGGCACCACCTGGGTGGTGAACGCGATCGTCTTCGCCGGCGTGCTGCTCGCCGTGCTCGCCGCCGTCGAGGTGACGCGGCGGTTCCGCACACCGCCGCTGCCGGTCATGTACGGCGTGCTGTTCGCGGGACTGCTGCTCAGCTGGCTGGTGCCGGAGGCGTGGCTGCTGGCCATGCCGGTGCCGCTGCGTGCTGTCACCGCGGTGGTACTGGCCTTCCTGCCGATCTTCGCGGCCAACGTGGTGTTCGCGAAGCGGTTCACCGAGACCGCCGACGGCACCGCCGCGTTCGGGGCCAACCTGCTCGGCGCGATGGTGGGCGGGTGTCTGGAGTACCTGGCGCTCCTGGTCGGCTTCCCCGGGCTGCTGCTCGTGGCCGCGTTGCTCTATGCAGGCGCCTTCGCCCTGGCGCCCCGCGCCGCGCTGGTCCCGTCACCTGGATTGCGATAGATGCGCCGTTAGGTCGGCGTTGCGAGTGATATGGCGGGATCTTTCCCTATCGTGACCATCGGGCCACTTTCCTCCCGATGACCGAGCGGCAATGCTGGCTACCGTGACCGAAGCCAGCACGCCGATCCGCACGCAGCGCGTGTATCGCATCCATCCGGCCTGGTGGGCCGCCGCCGTCACCTTCCTGGCGCTCGTCGGTGCGGCGGGGTTCCGCGCCGTCCCCGGTGTACTGATGGACCCGTTGCACGACGAGTTCGGCTGGTCGATCTCCACGATCTCGCTCGCCGCGGCTGTCAATATGGCCCTCTACGGCCTGACGGCTCCGTTCGCGGCCGCGCTGATGGAGCGCTTCGGCATCCGGTACGTCGTCACGGCGGCGCTGGTCGTGGTGGCCGCGGGCAGCGGCCTCACCGTGTTCATGACGGCGAGCTGGCAGCTCGTCCTGTGCTGGGGCGTGCTCGTCGGGCTCGGCACGGGCTCGATGGCGCTCGCGCTCGTCGCCACGGTCACCGGACGCTGGTTCGTCGCCCGCCGCGGCCTCGTCTCCGGTGTGTTGACGGCGGGCGGGGCCGCGGGCGGGCTGGTTTTCCTCCCGCTCGTGTCGCAGCTCGCCGCCGCACACGGGTGGCGGCCGGCCGCCCTCGCCGTGGCCGCAGCGGCGCTCGGCGTCGCCCCGCTGGTGCTGTGGCTGCTGCGCGACCGCCCGCGTGACATCGGAGCGGCGCCCTACGGCGGGACAGAGGCCGACGACGTCGAGCCGGTGCGGTCGGGCGCGGCCCGGCTCGCGATGCGCGCCCTGGCCACCGCCGCCAGGACGCGCCCGTTCTGGTACCTGGCCGCCGGGATGATGATCTGCGGTGCCACCACGATGGGCCTGATCCAGCCGCACTTCATCCCCGCTGCCCACGACCACGGCATGCCGCAGACCACGGCCGCGGGGCTGCTCGCGCTCGTCGGGATCTTCGACGTCGCCGGCACGATCGCGTCGGGCTGGCTCACCGACCGTATCGACCCCCGGCTGCTGCTGCTCGCCTACTACGTGCTGCGCGGGCTCTCGCTGCTCGCGCTGCCGACGCTGTTCGGGCCGGACATCAAGGCGAACATGCTGGCGTTCATCGTGTTCTACGGGCTGGACTGGGTGGCGACGATCCCGCCCACCATGGCGCTGTGCCGGGAGCTCTTCGGCGCCGCCGCGCCCGTCGTGTTCGGCTGGGTGTTCGCGTCGCACCAGGTGGGTGCGGCGCTGATGGCACTGGGCGCCGGGATCGTGCGCGACGAGCTGGGCGCGTACGACACGGCATGGTACGTCGGTGGTGCGCTGTGCGTCGTGGCCGGCGTGCTCTCGCTGCTGGTGGGGCGCGCGCCGGCACCGGCCCCGGTGTGAGCGGGGCCGGCCCGAGCCCGGTCAGTCGTGCTTGATCTCGTCCCAGCCCTCGACTGCGGAGGGCTTGCGCGGGCCGGGTCCGATGTACTGGGCGGACGGCCTCACGAGCTTGCTCTCGCGCTTTTGTTCCATGATGTGCGCCGACCAGCCCGCGGTGCGGGCGCTGGTGAACATGGCCGGCATCATGTGCGGCGGCACCTCGGCAAAGTCCAGGATCACTGCTGCCCAGAACTCGACGTTGGTCTCGATGGGGTGGTCGGGGCGCCGCTCGCGCAGCTGGGTGAGCGCCGCCTGCTCGAGCGCCACCGCCGCCTCGTAACGCGGGGCATTCAGCTCCTGACAGGTACGGCGCAGCACGCGGGCGCGCGGGTCCTCGGCCCGGTAGACCCGGTGCCCGAAGCCCATGAGCTTCTCCTTGCGGTCGAGGATGCCCGTGACCAGCGCCGCTGGGTCGCCGGACCGCTCGACCGCCTCGAGCATCGGCAGGACGCGGGCGGGTGCGCCGCCGTGCAGAGGGCCGGACATCGCACCGATCGCGCCCGACAGGGACGCCGCGACGTCGGCGCCGGTGGACGCGATGACCCGGGCGGTGAACGTGGAGGCGTTCATCCCGTGCTCGGCCGCCGACACCCAGTACGCGTCCACGGCCTTGATGTGCGCCGGGTCCGGCTCGCCGCGCCAGCGCGTCATGAAGCGCTCGGTGATCGTGGTGCACTCGTCGATCCGCGACTGCGGCACGGCAGGGATGCCGATGCCGCGGGCGGACTGTGCGACGTAGGACAGCGCCATCACCGACGCCCGCGCGAGCTGCTCGCGGGCCTCGTCGTCGGTGATGTCGAGCAGCGGTCGGTAGCCCCAGTACGGGGCAAGCATCGCGAGGGCGGCCTGCACGTCGACGCGGACGTCCCCCGTGTGGACAGGGATGGGGAACGACTCGGCAGGCGGCAGACCCGGGCCGAACCGGCCGTCGACGAGCAGGGCCCAGACGTTGCCGAACGTCACCTTGCCGACGAGGTCCTCGATGTCGACCCCGCGATAGCGCAGGGCTCCGCCGTCCTTGTCCGGCTCGGCGATCTCCGTGCGGAAGGCCACGTGGCCCTCGAGTCCTGACTTGAAACCCGGCGGTGGCGGGGGTGCGGCGTCTTCGCTCGGGCCCGTCGTCCCCGCTGCGGTCGTGTCGCCAGCGGTCGTGCCCGAAGCAGTTGTGCCCAAAGCAGTCGGCGCAGTGGTCACTGCGTCCTCCTCATCGTGGTCCCCGGACAAGGTCACCGGCCGCAGGCACCGGTGGCGTCGTCGGCCGGGTTCCACGTACTGGCTGGAGTGTCCCGTCCAGCACGTTAACCACGGCCGCCCGTGACGGTCGACGTGGCTGGCGTCACCATGCCCCCAGCGCCACGTGGAGGCAACGGGACAGCAGGGTGGGATCGGTCACCGAGCCTATCCCGACAAACCGTCGCGGCCATACCGTGATGGGTCGGTAACGGGGGAGGCGCGTCATGGCGGAGCGGCTGGCGACGATGCGTGTTGACTACGACTGCGAGGGGTTCGACATCGACGCGTTGGCCCCGACGTGGCACGAGCAGCTCGCCCGCTGGCTCGTCGAGGCGGAGGCGGCCGGCGTGGCCGAGGCCAACGCGATGGTTCTGGCCACCACAGGGGAGGACTCTCGGCCCTCGTCGCGCACCGTGCTGTGCAAGGGCGTGGATGCGCGCGGGGTGGTCTTCTTCACCAACTACACCTCGGCCAAGAGCCACGACCTCCGCGTCAGTCGCTACGCCTCGGTCACCTTTCCCTGGTACGCCCTGCACCGGCAGGTGCACATCCGCGGCCCGGTCGAGCTCGTGACCCCGGCCGAGACTCAGGAGTACTGGGCTAGCCGGCCTCGGGGCTCTCAGCTCGGTGCGTGGGCGTCGGCCCAGTCGACGGTCGTGCGTGACCGACGGGCCCTCGACGACGCGCTCGAGGTCGTCAGCCAGCGGTTCGCGGCCGAGACGGTGGTACCCGCTCCACCGCACTGGGGTGGATGGCGGCTCACGCCGGAGCAGGTGGAGTTCTGGCAGGGCCGCGAGAACCGCATGCATGACCGGCTGCGGTTCGAGGTCGACGGCCACGAACGCACCTGGACCGTCCGCCGTCTGGCTCCTTGAACCGGGGTCGTGGGCACTCAGCGCCCGACTCGAGGCGGGCCTGCGGGGGTCGAGATGGTAATCGTATTCCCATGACGCCCGGTCCGGAGGAACCTACCCGCCCGAACCGGCTCGTGCAGGAAGGCCCGACCAGGCAGATCAACACCGGGCCCGATGCGCCGACCCGGCCAACCGGGGCCGCTCCGACCTCCGCGACCCGACGTATCACGGGATCCGTCCGGGGTGTGCTTGCCGACACCCGCCCGTTGCGTACGCCGGCGTTCCGGCGGCTCTGGCTGGCGGGCGTGATCACGGTGGTCGGCGCGCAGCTGTCGGTGGTCGCCGTCCCGACGCAGATCTACCAGCTCACCGGCTCGTCCGCCTACGTCGGCCTGACCGGACTGTTCGGGCTCGTGCCGCTGGTCGTGTTCGGGCTCTGGGGCGGAGCCATCGCCGACGTGGTGGACCGGCGCACGGTGCTCCTCGCCTCGGGCGGTGCCATCGCACTGTCGTCGCTGGCGCTGTGGGTCACCGCCGCGAGCGGCGCCGGTGGGGTGTGGGCCGTGCTGGTGCTGTTCTCCGTGCAGACCGCCTTCCTCGCCGTCAACCAGCCCACCCGCAGTGCAGTGATCCCTCGACTGCTGCCGGTCGATCAGCTCCCCGCGGCCAACGCGCTCAACATGACCGTGGTCCAGATCGGGGCCATCGCCGGGCCGCTGCTGGCCGGCGTTCTGATCCCGGTGGTGGGGCTGCCGACGCTCTACCTCCTCGATGCAGTCGCGCTGCTCGCGACGCTGTGGGCCACCTGGCGGCTCCCGGCGGTGCCGCCGGGAGCGGCTATGACCCGCCGCGCCGGCCTGCGCGAGGTGATCGACGGATTCCGCTACGTCGCGATGCACAAGGTGCTGCTCGTGTCGTTCCTCATCGACGTCGTGGCGATGGGGTTCGGCATGCCGCGTGTGGTGTTTCCGGAGACGGCGCACACGGTCTTCGGTGACCCCGTCTCCGGTGGGGGAGCGCTCGGGCTGTTGTTCGCCGCAATCCCGATCGGGATGGTGGTCGCCGGGCTGTTCTCCGGACGGCTCACCCGGGTACGGCGGCAGGGCGTGGCGGTGACGTTCGCCATCTGCACGTGGGGCCTCGGCGTCGGGTTGTTCGGGCTGACCGGGTCGCTGTGGTTCGCGGTGCTGTTCCTCGCGGTCGCGGGCGCGGGCGACATGGTCAGCTCGACGTTCCGCAACTCGATGCTGCAGACGGTGGCCACCGACGAGATGCGCGGCCGGATGCAGGGCGTCTTCATCGTGGTGGTGGTGGGCGGCCCACGGCTGGCGGACCTCTGGCACGGGCCGGCCGCGGACGCGATCGGCCCCTCGGCGGCCGCAGCGGTGGGTGGTTTTGCGGTGATCGTGTTCGCGATCGTCGTCGTCGCCGTGTTCCCCATGTTCTGGCGATACCGGGCGCCGGCGGCCGCCGCCGCACCGCCGAAGGTGGTGTGACGTCCAGGTCTCGATCGTGAGAAACCGGACAACAAGCGGGTGACGGGGCGCCCGCCGGCCGTCACCATCATCACATGACTGATGTGAGCGCGGTCACCGCACAGCCTGAGCTGAAGCGGGCGATCGGTCCGAAGCTGCTGCTGTTCTTCGTGATCGGCGACATCCTGGGCACAGGCATCTATGCCCTCACCGGTTCGGTGGCCGGGGTGATCGGCGGTGCGTTGTGGGTGCCGTTCGTGCTGGCGTTCATCGTCGCGTTCCTCACGGCGTTCAGCTATCTCGAGCTGGTCGGCAAGTACCCGCGTGCAGCAGGTGCGGCGCTGTACACCCACAAGGCGTTCGGCATCAACTTCCTGACCTTCATGGTCACGTTCACGGTGATGGCGTCCGGCGTCACCTCTGCCGCCACGGCGGCCAAGGCGTTCGGCGACACCTACCTCCGGCAGTTCATCGAGCTGCCGACCTGGGCGGTCGCCGCCGTCTTCATCGCCGGCCTCGCGTTGATCAACTTCCGGGGAGTGGGGGAGTCGGTCAAGGCCAACGTCGTGCTCACGATCATCGAGCTGTCCGGCCTGCTGCTCATCATCGCCGTCGGCATCTACGCGGTGGCGGGTGGCGCGGGGGAGCCGTCGCGACTGGTGGAGATCAACACTGGGGAGACCACCGCGTTCATCGCGATCACCGCCGCCGCATCGCTGGCGTTCTTCGCCATGGTCGGGTTCGAGGACTCCGTCAACATGGCCGAGGAATGCCACAACCCGCCGCGGATCTTCCCGCGCGCGATGCTCCTCGGAATGGGCGTCGCTGCCACGATCTACGTGATCATCGCGGTGCTGTCCTCGATGCTCGTGCCGGCCGCCGACCTTGCCGCGGCGAAGAGCGGCGCCCTCTTCCGTGTGCTCGAGGTGGGGGCACCGGGGTTCCCGCTGGGCCTGTTCGCCGTGATCGGCCTGTTCGCAGTGGTCAACTCGGCGCTGATCAACATGCTGATGGCGAGCCGCCTGCTCTACGGGATGTCGAACGAGCGGATCCTCCCGCGGGTGTTCGGCATGGTCCACGAGGGGCGCCGGACGCCGTGGGTCGCGATCGCCTTCACCAGCGCCATCGCGATCATCCTGGTGGCGAGCGTCGACATCACCGAGCTGGGTGGCACCACTGCACTGCTCCTGCTGGCCGTGTTCACCATCGTCAACATCGCGGTGCTCGTGCTCCGCCGCGACAAGGTGGACCACGACCACTTCCGAGCGCCGACCTGGAGCCCGTACGTCGGCATCGTGCTCTGCGGCTTCCTCGCGACGCCGCTGTCCGGACGGCCGTTGCAGCAGTTCGTGCTGGCTGGGATCCTGCTCGCGGTTGGCGCAGTGCTCTGGGTCATCAACTATCTCGTCGTGGGCAGGGTGGACGTGGACCCCGAACAGCTCGCCAAGGGCTGAGCGCCCCACGTCACATGCTCTGGCGGGCGCGCTCGACCGGCCGAGCACTAGCGTTGCGGCCAACCACGGAAAAGAAGAGTGCGAGGGAACCTCCACATGGCCGACGACACCAAGAACGCTGTCCTCCACCACCCCAACGGCGAGCACGAGATGGAGATCCAGGCTGCCACCGAGGGTGCGTCCGCGTTCGATATCAGCAAGCTGCTGCCTGCAACGGGGCTGGTCACCCTCGATTCCGGCTACGGCAACACCGCTGCCTGTAGCTCGGCGATCACCTACATCGATGGTGACGCCGGCATCCTGCGCTACCGCGGCTACCCGATCGACCAGCTGGCCGAGAGCTCGACCTTCCTGGAGACCAGCTACCTACTGATCTACGGGGAGCTGCCGTCGAAGTCCGAGCTCGAGGCCTTCACCAACAAGATCAGCCGGCACACCCTGCTGCACGAGGACCTCAAACGGTTCTTCGACGGCTTCCCGCGCGACGCGCACCCTATGCCGGTGCTCTCCAGCGCCGTGAGCGCGCTGTCCACCTTCTACCAGGACAGCCTCGACCCGTTCGACCAGGACGCCGTCGAACTGTCGACGGTCCGGCTCCTGGCCAAGGTGCCCACCATCGCGGCCTACGCGTACAAGAAGTCGATCGGGCAGCCGTTCCTCTATCCGGACAACTCACTGGGCCTGGTCGAGAACTTCCTCCGGATGACCTTCGGTTTCCCGGCCGAGCCGTACGAGATCGACCCCGACTTCGCCCGGGCTCTCGACATGCTGCTGATCCTGCACGCCGACCACGAGCAGAATTGCTCGACGTCCACTGTTCGGCTGGTCGGGTCGTCACAGGCCAACCTGTTCGCGAGCATCTCCGCGGGCATCAACGCGTTGTTCGGACCGCTGCACGGCGGCGCCAACCAGGCGGTGCTGGAGATGCTCCAGCGCATCCGCGACGTGGAGGACGGCAACGTCGACGCCTTCGTCGAGCGGGTCAAGAAGCGGGAGAAGGGCGCCCGCCTGATGGGCTTCGGGCACCGCGTCTACAAGAACTACGACCCGCGCGCCAAGATTGTCAAGCAGAGCGCCGACGAGATCCTCAAGAAGCTCGGGGTCACCGACCAGCTGCTCGACATCGCGAAGGCACTCGAGGAGCGCGCGCTGGCCGACGACTACTTCGTCGAGCGCAAGCTCTACCCGAACGTCGACTTCTACACCGGCGTCATCTACCGGGCCATGGGCTTCCCGACGAAGATGTTCACCGTCCTCTTCGCGCTCGGCAGGTTGCCCGGCTGGATCGCGCACTGGCGCGAGATGATCAATGACCCCACCACGAAGATCGGTCGCCCGCGCCAGCTCTACATCGGCTCGACCGAGCGCTCGTACGTGCGTATGGGCGACCGCTGAGGAGTTCCGTACCGCCGCGGGGTGACATCGCTGACGTTCAGCCGTCAGGGATGCCACCCCGCTGACATTCCGCGACGTCGACGCGCGGGATCAGCCCACCGCCTTTAACGTCGGTCCATGGATGACACCGCAGTCGTCTGGTTCCGGCGTGACCTGCGGGTACTGGACCAGCCCACCTTCCTCGCCGCTGCGGACGCCGCGTCCCGGTCACTCGCGCTGTTCGTCCTCGACCCGGCGTTGCTCGTGCCGTCCGGCAGGGCCCGCCGGACGTTCCTCTACCGGTCATTGCGCGCGCTCGACGACACTCTGGACGGGCGGCTGCTCGTCGTCCGTGGCGATCCGGCCGACGTCGTCCCGCGGGTCTCGGCCGGCATCGACGCGGCCACCGTGCACGTCGCCGCCGACTTCGGCCCCTACGGCACGCGCCGGGACGAGGCGGTCGAGAAGGTGCTCGCGGACGC
>DASRSC010000161.1:0-25431 GCA_035695525.1 Pseudonocardia sp.
ACTCCTCGAGCAGACTCCCCGGCGTACCGCGGCCGCATCGAACGGCTCGCCGCCCAGTGGGCCGAGCTGGGTCCGCCGGGCGACCCCGGCGTGGCCGCTCACCTCGCCACTCTGCTCCGCAAGCTCGGGGCGACCCTGCGAGCCGAGCCGTTCTGGCCGCTCGCCGCGAGGGAGATCGGTGCCGGGCTGCTCGCCACCGGGCTGTGCGGCGGCCCTGGCCGGCCGACCTACCGGTTCGACGACGTGATCGCACCCAGCCTCCGCCTTTTGCGGCACGAGGCGGCAGCGGCGATCGGGATGCGCGGTCCCGAGGGCGAGCGGCGGCTCGCTGCCGTGCTCGACGAACTGGTGGCAGGCGTCGCCCGTTCGCTGCAGGAGTTGAACGGTGCCGAACAGCGGGCCGATGCCCGGATGCCGCCGGTCACGGATCGGCACGTCCGCGCGGTGTACGAGCAGTCGTCCTTCGGCATGGTGATCTTAGGCCTGGACGGTCGCGTCCTCGACATGAACGAGGCCGTCTGTCGCATGTTCGGGCTGGACGGGCCACTGGACCAGCCACGGCCGGTGTCCGACTTCGTCCACCCCGACGACGTGCTCGATGTCGTCGAGCGCTTCCAGCGCATCGTCGGCGGCGGGCCCGAGGTCGCGCGGATGGAGCTGCGGCTCGTCCGGCCCGACTCGGAGGTGCTCTGGGTTCATGTCACCGCATCGCGCATCGTCGACGACGACGGCAACCCGTCACACCTGATGGCGGTGGTGGAGGACGTCTCCGACCGGCATCGGCTGCGGTCCTGGCTCCAGGAGGCGTCCTGCCAGGACCAGCTCACCCGCCTGCCGAACCGCGCCATCACCGAGCAGTGGCTGCACCGCGCGTTCACCGCAGAGGGACCCCAGCGGGTCGGCATCTGCGTCCTCGACATAGACGGCTTCCACGCCATCAACGACGGCCTCGGTCAGCAGACGGGCGATCGGCTGCTCCTCGCCGTGGCGGGCAGACTGCAGCTGGCCGCGGGCGACCATCTCGTCAGCCGCGTCGGAGCGGACGAGTTCGCGGTGCTGATGGCCGAACCGGAGAGCGGCGCCGACGTCGGCAGGCTCGCCGACCGGCTCCAGGCCGCCCTGGTGATCCCGTTCCATGTCGACGGTCACACCCTGGTGGTCTCGGCGAGCATCGGGGTGGCCGAGACGCCCACCGCCGGGGGGTGCGCCGCCGAGCTCCTACGGGCCGCCGACGTCGCCCGGTCGTGGGCCAAGGCCCTCGGGGGTGGGCGCAGGGTGGTGTTCGACCCCGAGCGTGACGCGGCGGAGTCGGCGCGGTTCGCGCTGGTTTCGGGCCTCCGGGGCGCGATCGGGCGCGGTGAGTTCCGGCTGGCATTCCAGCCGCTCGTCCAGCTCGCCGACCGGCGGGTCCGGGGCGCAGAGGCGCTGGTCCGCTGGCAGCACCCCGAGGAGGGGCTGATCGGGCCGGGCCGGTTCATCGAGCTGGCCGAGCACAGCGGCGCCATCGTCCCGCTCGGTCGATGGGTGCTCGAGGAGGCCTGCGGGCAGGCGGCGAGCTGGTGGCGCGAGCTCGGCGCCGCGGCGCCGTTCGTCAGCGTGAACGTCTCGCCGCTGCAGCTGGCGGAGCCGGGCTGGGTCCACGAGGTCACTGGCGTGCTGAACGCCACCGGGTTGCCGCCCGGCATGTTGCAGCTGGAGATCACCGAGCAGGCGGTGCTCGGCGACGAGGCGGTCACCCTCGACGCGCTCAACGCGCTGCGGACCGCGGGCGTCCGGCTCGCGCTCGATGACTTCGGCACCGGCTACTCAAGCCTCGCCTGGCTGCGGAGGCTTCCGGTGCACGCGCTCAAGATCGACGGCTCGTTCATCGACGGGCTGCGCAACCCCTCAGCCGATCCGACGGACTTCTCGATAGTCCGGGCGCTGGTCGAGATGGCCCACGCGCTCGGCCTCGAGGTGACTGCCGAATGGGTGGAAACGGCCGTGCAGGCGGAACGGCTGGCCGAGCTCGGATGCGACATCGGGCAGGGCAGGTGGTTCGGTGACGCAGGTCCCGGAGTGTGGGTCCCGGGTCTCTGGCGGCGTAGCATCAGTTCTTGAGTCGTCGTCTGCGCAAGGAGCGTGTTGTGCCGAGTTCCCCCCGGAACGAGCACCCGACCGACCGCAATCCGAATGGTCCCGACCCCACCGACGGCCCCGCACTCGACCCCACCGCTGCTGACCCCGCTCCTCGCGAGGAGTGCGGGGTCTTCGGTGTCTGGGCCCCCGGCGAGGATGTCGCCAACCTCACCTACTACGGGCTCTATGCGTTGCAGCACCGTGGCCAGGAAGCGGCCGGAATCGCCGTGTCCGACGGCCGCCGCATGGTCGTCTTCAAGGACCTCGGGCTGGTCAGCCAGGTCTTCGACGAGCAGGTGCTGTCGTCGCTGAAGGGTCACCTTGCAGTCGGGCACTGCCGGTACTCGACCACCGGTTCCACCACGTGGGAGAACGCCCAGCCGACCTTCCGCACCACCGCCACCGGCAGCGGTATTGCGCTGGGACACAACGGCAACCTGGTCAACACGGCCGAGCTGCGCGACGAGGTCGTTGCGGCGCGGGTCTCCCCGTCCAAGTCCGACCGCACCTCGATCCGCTCCAGCACCGACTCGGACCTGATCACCGAGCTGCTGGCCGCCACCGCCGCCGACATCGGCGTCGAGGAGGCGGCGATGCGCCTGCTGCCCCGCGTGCGCGGTGCGTTCTCGCTGGTGTTCGCCGACGAGCAGACGCTCTACGCCGCCCGCGACCCGCACGGGGTGCGCCCGCTGGTGCTCGGCCGCCTCGAACGCGGGTGGGTGGTGGCCAGTGAGACCGCGGCCCTGGACATCGTCGGTGCGTCCGTGGTGCGTGAAGTCGAGCCGGGCGAGCTGCTGGCGATCGACGCCGACGGGATGCGCAGCTCCCGGTTCGCGGCACCAGAGCCCAAGGGGTGCGTGTTCGAGTACGTCTACCTGGCCCGGCCGGACACCGCGATCTCCGGGCGGTCCGTGCACGCGGCCCGGGTGGAGATCGGCCGGCGACTCGCCGTCGAGCACCCCGTCGATGCCGACCTGGTGATCCCTGTACCCGAGTCGGGCACGCCGGCTGCCATCGGCTACGCGCAGGGCTCCGGCATCCCCTATGGACAGGGCCTGGTGAAGAACGCCTACGTCGGGCGCACCTTCATCCAGCCCAGCCAGACGATCCGTCAGCTCGGTATCCGGCTCAAGCTCAACCCGCTGCGCGACGTCATCCGCGGCAAGCGGCTCGTGGTCGTCGACGACTCGATCGTGCGCGGCAACACCCAGCGCGCGCTCGTACGCATGCTGCGGGAGGCCGGTGCGCTCGAGGTCCACGTGCGGATCGCGTCGCCTCCGGTGAGGTGGCCCTGCTTCTACGGCATCGACTTCGCCACCCGGGCCGAGCTGGTGGCGGGCTCGCTGGACATCGAGGGTGTCCGCCGGTCGATCGGCTCGGACAGCCTGGGATACGTCTCGCTGGAGGGGCTGATCGCCGCCACTGAGCAGCCGCGTACCCGGCTCTGCTCGGCCTGCTTCGACGGCGAGTACCCGATCCCGCTGCCCGAGGAGGCGCGGCTCGGCAAGCACCTGCTCGAGAAGCTCACGGTGCCGGTGGAGATGGCCGACAGGGCTGTGGCCGAGACCGTTTCCGGCGCCGCCTCGGGCGATGCCGGCCCGTTGACGATCGGTTACGGTGCCGCCGACGCGCTGCGCCGTCCCTGACCCTCAGTCGACCTGTACCCGGGGCGCGCCCCGCAAACTACACACGCCAGGAGCTTTGCGACAATGCCGCCGACCACCTCCGGAGCCGAAGGTCCGGGCGCCAGTTATGCGTCCGCCGGCGTCGACATCGACGCGGGTGAGCGCGCGGTCGAGGCTCTGCGCCCGTTCGCGGAGAAGGCGAGCCGACCGGAGGTGATGGGCGGCATCGGCGGGTTCGCCGGGCTGTTCGCGCTGAAGATGGGCCGCTACACCGAGCCCGTGCTCGCGGCGTCGACGGACGGGGTGGGCACGAAGATCGCCGTTGCACAGGCCGTCGACAAGCACGACACGATAGGCCTCGACCTCGTGGCCATGGTCGTCGACGACCTCGTGGTGTGCGGTGCCGAGCCGCTGTTCCTGCAGGACTACATCGCCGTCGGACGAGTCGTTCCGGATCAGGTCGCCACCATCGTCAAGGGCATCGCCGAGGGTTGCCAGCAGGCCGGCTGTGCGCTGCTGGGTGGGGAGACCGCCGAGCACCCCGGGCTGATGGAGGACGGTGGCTACGACATCTCCGCCACGGGCGTCGGAATCGTCGAGGCCGACGCGATGCTGCGGCCCGACCGGGTGCGCCCCGGCGACGTGCTTCTGGCCATGGGCTCGTCCGGCCTCCACTCGAACGGCTACTCGCTGGCCAGGCACGTGCTGCTGGACATTGCGCGGATACCGCTGGCCGGTCATGTGGAGGAGTTCGGGCACACCCTCGGCGAGGAGCTGTTGATCCCCACCCGGATCTACGCCCGCGACTGCCTCGCGCTGACCGCCGAGACCGGCGTTCGCACCTTCGCGCACATCACCGGCGGTGGCTTGGCCCGCAATCTGGAGCGCGTGCTTCCGCCCGGGCTCGAGGCCGTGGTGGAGCGCGGAACCTGGACACCCGCACCGGTGTTCAACCTGATCGCCTCCCGCGGCCGGGTCGAGCGCACGGAGATGGAGAAGACCTTCAACATGGGCGTCGGGATGGTGGCCGTGGTGCCTGCCGATGATGTCGACCGGGCCCTGGCGGTGCTCACCGCCCGGCACGTCCCGGCATGGGTGCTCGGTGACGTCCGACGGGCGGGTGCGGAGGCACCGGCAGCGGGCCGGGTGCACCTGAAGGGTGACCACCCCCGCTTCTGACCGCTACTGGCGCGCGTGCTCAGGGTCGCGGAGCATCGGAGGATGCAGAGCGCTCGCATCCCCTCGCCGGAACAGCTGGCCAGGGCGGCCCCGGCCGGTGCGGACCTTCTGGCCGGTGGGTAGCAGGAAGCTCGGCGTGGACGTGACCTTGCGCTGGAAGTTGCGCGGGTCGATGGTCGTCCCCCAGACGGCCTCGTACACCCCGCGGAGCTGCGACACGGTGAACTCGGGAGGGCAGAACGACGCGGCCAGCGTCGTGTACTCCAGCTTCGCGCGGGCACGTTCGACACCGTCGGCGACGATCCGCTCGTGGTCGAACGGGAGTGAACCGACCTCGCACACCGGGTACCACGTCCCGATCGCCGTCCCGGCCTTGCCCATGGGCTCGGCCAGGCCGGGAAGGAGGGCGAGATGGCCGACGCTCAGCACCCGGCCGCGGGGGTCGCGATCCGGAGCGGCGTAGCTGCCGAGCTGCTCGAGATGGTGCCGGCCGACCGCCAGGCCCGTCTCCTCGACGAGCTCGCGCGTGGCGGCGTCAAGCAGATCCTCACGCTGCCGCACGAACCCGCCCGGCAACGCCAGGTCACCCGGGAACGGGGGCGCCGGGCGCTCCACGAGCAGCACACAGAGCCGGCCGTCGCGCACGGTGAGGACCACCAGGTCCACGGCGACAGCAAAGAGGTTGCCACGCATCGGATCTCATCTTGTCGAGCCAGATAGGCGGATCATCGTCGGGCTGACGCTACAGGTGACGGTCTGATCGATGAACGGGGTGTTGATCGTCGTGGGGCAGCTGCTGCGGTTGGGACCGCATCTCGTGGAGGTGCCGATCAGCGCGATGCTCGTGCTCGGGGTGGGGTTCGTGGCAGGCGCCGAGAGCGCGGCGCGCGCTGGAGACGCTCGTCGGGGCGACCGTGGGTGTGCTGGTGAACCTCGTCTTCCCGCCCGCGGTGCAGGTGCGCTCCGCGGCGGCGGCGGTGTAGCGGCTATCCGAGGAGATCGCCGCGCTGCTCGACGCCGCGGGGGATCTCGCCGCGGCCCGGCAGCCGGCCGGCCACCGCTCAAGGCCGTTCGTTCGTTGAGCTCGCTTCCCGATGTTCTCGCGCTCTGCACCGACGCGGGCGATCGCGGGCCCGGCCGGGTGGCGCGGCCGCGGGCGAGGACGGGGCGATGTCAAGGCGTCGGCATCGTTGGGGTGTTCCTCTCCGGGATCGAGCATGGTCACCAGGAGAGGTAGCACCCCCGATCGCGGAGTACGTGATAACTCGCTGTATCACGTACCGATCCGGGCGAGGGTGCGCTTCCAGTGGTCCTCTGCGATCTCGAAGATCCCCATGCATGCCGGTGTCGATACCGCCTTCCGCCATGCTCGCGTCCTCTTCGCCTGGGTCGTTAGGGGCGATGAGGACGGGGAACCGAGTGAGCGGTATGCCGTTCCGGCCCCGGGTCCTGCGCGTGTCCACGGCGGGGCGGGAGCGACTCGCGGGCGCGAAGCGAGCGACTCGCGGGGTGGGCCGGAGCGTCAGGCGCGGACCTCCTCGATGCGCACGGGCCGGTGCTCCTGCAAGGACAGCGCGGCGGCCTCGGCGATCCAGACGACCTCCATGGCGTCCCCGACGGTGCACGGAGAAGGCAGCTCTCCCGCGACCACACGCGCGAATGCGGCGAGCTCCGCGCGGAAGGCGGCCGCCAGGCGATCCATGAAGAACCCGTGCGCCGGCCCGGCCGGGAACGTGACGCCTGGTTCTGTCGAGCGCAGCGGGAGCCCGTCGTCCAGCCCGGCGGCGACGCTGTCGGCCGAGCCGTGCAGCTCCAGCCGCACGTCGTAGCCCCGCGCGTTGTACCGGCTGTTGGAGATCACGGCGAGCGTGCCGTCGTCGAGGGTCAGCAGGGCAGCCGCGGTGTCGACGTCGCCGACCTCGGTGAAGAACTGCTCACCCCGGTTGGAGCCGGTCGCGTAGACCTCGACGACCTCGCGTCCGGTCACCCAGCGGACCGCGTCGAAGTCGTGCACGGCGCAGTCTCGGAAGATCCCGCCGGAGGCCGCGATGTAGGCCCCCGGTGGCGGTGCCGGATCCAGCGTGGTCGAGCGGACGGTGTGCAGCCATCCGAGCTCACCGCCGGCCACCGCGGCGCGGGCCGCCAGGAACCCGGGGTCGAATCGGCGCGGGTAGCCGATCTGGACCGGGACGCCGGTCGCGCGCACCCGCTCGGCCACAGCGAGGGCGTCGGCGGCGTCGCGGGCGAGCGGCTTCTCGCAGAAGGTCGGCAGCCCGGCCTCCACCGCAGCGAGGAGCAGTTCGGGGTGTGCGTCGGTGGCCGCCGCGATCAGGACGCCGTCGACCCCGGCCGCGAGCAGCTTCGCCGGGGAGTCGACCGCTTCCGCCCCCACTCGTGCGGCGACCTGCGCGGTGACGGCGGGCACGGCGTCGGTGATCACGAGCGAGCCGACGCCGGGCAGCTCGCTGAGCGTCTGTGCGTGGAAGGCGCCGATCCGGCCGAGGCCGATGAGTCCCAGACGCAGAGAATCGTTCAATCCAGCCCTCCGAAGACGTTCTGGTCCCAGTCGATGACGGAGCCGGTGACGACGCCGCTGCGGTCGGACAGCAGGAACACGACGAAGGCGGCGACCTCCTCGACCCGTCCGAGCCGGCCCATCGGCAACCGCGCGCCCGCGCGCTCGCGCCAGTCGTCCTGCGCGGCATGGAAGGTGCGCTGTGTCGCGTCCTCGCCCTCAGTGTCGGTCCAGCCGATGTCGAGGCCGTTGATCCGGATCCGGTCGAAGCGGTGGGCGTGGGCGGCGTTGCGGGTGAGTCCGGCGAGCCCGGCCTTGGCGGCGACGTACGGCGCGAGGTAGGGCTGTCCGCCCAGCTCCGACGAGGAGATCACGTTCACGATCGAGCCGGGCGCGCCGCGGGACAGCATGTCGCGTACGGCCGCCTGCATGAGGAAGAACGGGCCGCGCAGGTTGACGGCGATGTGGGCGTCGAAGAGTTCGGGCGTGGTGTCGACGAGGGTGCCGCGCGAGGTCAGCCCGGCCGCGGTGACCAGGGCGTCCACCCGGCCGAACTCCGTCACCACCGCGGCGACAGACGCCTGCGCCTGCCCGACGTCCGCCACGTCCGCGGGAACGAACAGCGCGGCGGTTCCTGCCTCCCTCAGCTCGGCCACCAGCTTCTCGCCGGGCTCGCGACGCCTGCCGGAGACGGCCACCGTGGCGCCTTCGCCGGCGGCCGCCCGCGCCACGCCGGCCCCCACCCCCTGCGTGCCGCCGCTGACCAGCACGACTCGGTCGTCCAGAAGCCCCATCACGCCGTCCTGCGCCGGGCGGAATGGGCGGCGAGCTCGATCCGGAACGTGTCCTCGTCCCAGCTCTCGGCGAGCGCCCGGCGGACCAGGTCGGCCTGGCTGGGCGGGGCGAGCCCGCCGACGGGTGGGTCACGATCCAGGTTCGTGGGGAACGCGTACCCCTCGGCGGCCGCAGCGATCGCCGGGCCTGCGGCGGCCGCACCACGGGCGCGTAGCGCCGGGTAGAGCGACAGGCACATCCGCTCGCGGTCGACGCTCTCCATCGCACGCCCGAACGCCGAGGAGACCTGCAGCAGGTTGGCCATCCGCCGCATGTCCGTGGACCGGTTGTGCCCGGCGCCGTGGATCACGGCCGGGGTGAAGAACGCCGCGTCGCCGATCCGCAGCGGCAGCTGGACATGGTGGGTCTCGAAGAACTCCCGGAACTCCGGCAGGTTCGTGGCGAGGTAGCCCGGCTCGTACTTCTGCGAGTGCGGCAGGTACAGGGTCGGCCCGCTCTCCACGGGCATGTCGGTGTGCGCCACCGCGCCCTGCAGCGTCAGCACGGGGGAGAGCCGGTGCACGTGCGCCGGGTACTGCTCGATCGACGCGTTCGAGAGGAACCCCAGGTGGTAGTCGCGGTGGCCCACCTGTGCGGTCCCGCCGGGGTTCACCACGTTGACCTGCGAGGTCATCTGGTAGCCCGGGCCGAGCCAGGCCGAGGCGACCAGCGCGAGCACGTCGTTCGCGTAGTAGTCGACGAACACCTCCGGTGCGCGCATCGCGAGCTTCTCCAGGGCGTTCCACACGCGGTCGTTCGCGCCCGGTGGCGCGAAGTGGTCGCCTGCGACGGCACCCGAAGCCCGTTGCTCGGCGATCAGCTCCTCGAACGCCGCGGTGGCGCGGTCGACGACCGTTCGGTCCGGGAACGCGCCGCGGAGCACCACGACACCCGGCCCGTCGGCGAGCGCTCGCACCAGCTCGGCCCGGACATCCCACAGGCCGGCCTCCGACGCAGTCGCGGCCCGCAGGTTTTCGGCGTCGTAGATCAGTACTCCCTGCTCGACGGCAGCAGAGTGCGGGTACCGGGACCGGTCGGTGGTCTCGTCCAGGACGGCTTTCAGGTCCTCGATCCGGCAGTCGTCCCCGGTCAGCCGGCTGCCGGTACCGGTCAGAAGCGACATACTCGTCCCTTTCCTCGTTCCATGTGGTGCTCCGAGTTCGCCCGATGAGTTATTGGTGTTCCCCTGGTCCTATTCGTCGTGGGAACCTGCCCCACCCCGACACCCAGGAGGCCCCCCGTGCCCGCTCGTGATGCCGCTCCGTCCGGAGCGCCCTGCTGGATCGACCTGTTCAGCTCCGACCCCGACCGCGCCGCCGAGTTCTACGGCCGGATCTTCGGCTGGAACGCGGAGCAGACCCCGGCGGAGTACGGCGGCTACGTCAACTTCACGAAGAACGGCGTGATGATCGCCGGGATGATGCGCAACGACGGGTCGGCCGGGCAGCCCGACGCCTGGACGACCTACCTGTCCACGCCCGACGCCAAGGCCACCACGGAGGCGGCCGCCGCGGCGGGCGGGCAGGTGCACCTCGAGCCGATGCAGGTGATGCACCTGGGCTCGATGGGCATGGTGGCCGACCCTGGCGGCGCCGCGGTCGGGCTCTGGCAGCCCGGTGAGCACAAGGGCTACGGCCTGGTCGGCGAGGCAGGCACGCCGGTCTGGCACGAGCTGCATACCCGGCGCTACCGGGAGGTGCTCGACTTCTACCGCACGGTGTTCGGCTGGGAGACCAGCACGATGGGCGACACCGACGACTTCCGCTACTCGCAGATGGTGGTCGACGGGACGGGCTACGCGGGTGTCATGGACGGTAGCGCGTTCCTGCCCGAGGGTGTGCCGTCCACCTGGCAGGTCTACATCGGCGTCGAGGACGTCGACGCCGCTCTGCAGCTGGCCGGCGAGCTGGGCGGCACGGTGCTGGAGCCCGCCGAGGACACGCCGTACGGCCGCCTGGCGAAGATCGCCGACCCGACGGGCGCGGCGATCAAGATGTCCTCCCTCCCCGCGTAGTCCGCCCCGTCCGTCGAGAGCCGCATTACCCACCGTTATCCGGCGGCGGCCAGGAGGGTCTGCGCGGAGGCCGCTCTGCGCCAGCTCGACCTCGAACGATCCGGCGAGCGTCGGCTCGGCGAGCGGCTTCGGCGCGAAGCGCTCCACCTGCAGCGACCCCGGCGGCCAGCTCGCGCAGAGCTCCTCGACGGCGGCGAGCAGCGGCCCCGGACCGCAGCAGTACACGAGCGTGTCCGGGCGGGGAGCGCCGAGCAGGTCGTCGAGGTCGAGCAGGCCGGTCTCGTCCTGCGGACGGATGGTGACGCGGGGGTCGGTCAGCTCGTCGAGGAACGCCATCGACGCCCGCCTCCGCCCGCCGTAGACCAGCTCCCACTCCGCGCCGGCGGCATCGGCCGCCCCGATCATCGTCAGGATCGGAGTGATGCCGACGCCGCCCGCGATGAACAGATACCGCGGCGGTGGCAGCAGCGGGCAGGCGACCTGCAGCGGGGCGTCGAACCGCAGCGCCTCCTCCACGGCGGCGGGGATCCGTGACGGGTCGGCCAGCAGCGCGGCCCGCTGGTCCGGGCGGGGGTCGTCGTTCTCCCGGTCCTTGAGCCCGTGTGACCAGCGCACGAGGTCCTCGCGGTCCGAGCCGGTGGTGGGCAGCCCGAGCACGTCGAAGAACACCACGTAGGGGATGGGCCAGGAGAGGTCCTGCGCGATGTCGGCCTCGCCCGCGTCGGCGAACCGGTCGACCAGCCCCGTGACCACCCGGCGGACGTCGTCCTCCAGCTTCGCGATCGCCCGCGGCAGGAACGTCCGCTGCACGATCCGGCGGAGCTGGTCGTGGCGCGGGTTGTCGATGTCGGGCAGGAAACCTGGTGCACTCATGTCCTTGGCCGTGTCGTCGATGTCGATGCACTCGAACGACAGGAAGGTCTCGTGGCGCGCACGTCGTCGAGCCGGGACAGGGCGTAGAAGCCCCACCGCTCGCTGACGTAGACCGGCGCGGTGTCCCGGAGGTGCCGGTAGACCGGCCACGGGTCCGCCTGGAAAGCGGCGGAGTAGGGGTCGTAGACGACCGGGGGGCTGAGCGTCGTCACCGCGTTCCTCCTCGATGCGGAGCGTGGCTTTAAAGCGCTTTAAACACGAGTACTATGCGAGACGCGCCGACGGCGTGTCAAGTGTGCGAGGGGGGTCGTCCTGAGCGTCGTGAACCCGGGCCGCAGGCCCCGGCTGGAGGACGTCGCCGAGGACGTCGGCGTATCCACCGCATCGGTGTCGCTCGTGTTGCGTGGTGTGGCCGGCCCGAGCGCGGAGACCCGCAAGCGGGTGCTGGCCGCGGCGACGCGGTTGGGTTACCGGCCCGACCGCACCGCGAGCCTGCTGGCGCGCAGGCGCACGCACCTGCTCGGCGTGCCTGTCGTTCTGCGCGACGCGTTCCGCGCGGAGCTGGCCGAGGAGGTGCAGGTCGCTGCGGACGAGCGCGGCTACTCCGTGGCGCTCGGCGCGGTCACCCCGGTGCACGACGAGGACCGCGTGGTGGAAACCCTGCTCGACCTGCGGTGCGAGGCACTCCTGCTGCTCTCACCCGAGCTCCGCCCCGGGGCGCTCGCGGAGCTCGGAGGGCGGGTCCCGGTGGTCGTAGTGGGCCGGCACGTCGAGCCGGCCGGTTTCGACGTGGTGCGGGTGGCCGACGACGAGGGGGTCGGTCAGGCCGTCGACCATCTCGTCGGGCTGGGGCACCGCGATCTCGTCCACGTCGACGGCGCAGGCGCGCCGATGGCCGCCGACCGCCGCTCGGGGTTCCTGGCCGCCACCCGTCGGCACGGCCTTGACAGCGCTCGCGTGCTGCGGGGCGGCTACGACGAGGCGGCCGGAGCAGCGGCGGCTCGTGCACTGCTCGACGAGCCCGTGCTCCCCACCGCGGTCCTCGCGGCTAACGACCGCAGCGCGATCGGCCTCCTCGACGTCTTCCTCCGCGGAGGTGTGCGGGTGCCCGGCGATGTCTCGGTGGTCGGCTACGACGACAGCGGCCTCGCCGGGCTCGCGCACGTCGATCTGACGACCGTGAGCCAGGAGGCCGCTGCCCAGGCGGCCCGGGCGGTCGAGGCAGCCGTGGAGCGACTGGACGGGGGGCGGAGCGAGCCGCGGGAGGTCGTGCTCCCACCGCGGCTGGTTGTGCGGGGGACGACGGGGCCACCACGACAGGCCGGGAGAGGCGGATGACCCCCGCATCGGCCGCGCCGTCGCTCGTCCGGAGAACCTGAGCACCCGATTCCCGGCGGCCGTGTGCGCCGCGGCTGAGCTCCAGGGTAGGGACAGCCCTGCCGGAGAGATCCAGGACGACCCGGTGGGTTTCGGCGCCCCGGAACTCAAGGATCATGGACATGGTTCTGGTTCAGCAGTCGAGGAGTGCCCCACCGCGAGATGTCGTGGTGCTGGCCGAGGTGTCGAAGTCCTATCCGGGTCGAGCGGCGGTGCGCGCGCTGGACCGCGTGACGGTGGGCTTCGCCAGTGGCTCGTTCACCGCCGTGATGGGCCCGTCCGGATCGGGGAAGTCGACGCTGTTGCACTGCGCGGCCGGCCTTGACCGGCCGAGCGAGGGGCGCGTGCTGCTCGCGGGCCAGGACATCAGCGCGCTGCGCGAACCGAAGCTCACCGTCGTCCGGCGTGCCCATGTGGGGTTCGTTTTCCAGTCGTTCAACCTGGTCGACGCGCTGTCGGTGTGGGACAACGTGCTGCTGCCGCAGCGGCTCGCCGGGAAGCGGCCCGATGAGGCGTGGGCGCGGGAGGTGCTGGCGCGGGTCGGCCTTGCGGGACGGGAGAAGGCGCGGCCGGGCGAGCTGTCCGGCGGTCAGCAGCAGCGTGTGGCGCTGGCCAGGGCGCTCGCCGGGCGTCCCGAGGTGATCTTCGGTGACGAACCGACCGGTGCCCTCGATCTCTCCACCGGCCGCGAGGTGCTGGCGCTGCTGCGACGGTTCGTGGACGAGTTCGGAGCGACGGTGGTGATGGTGACGCACGACCCGGCCGCGGCGGCCTGGGCCGACCGCGTGGTGTTCCTCGCCGACGGCCGGCTCGCCGGAGACCTGATCTCGCCGACTGCCGCGCAGGTGTCGACCCGTATGGTGGAGCTGACCAGATGATCATCAAGCTGGCCGCCGGGACCGTGCGGCGCCGTCGGGGCGCCTTCGCCGGAACCTTCCTCACGGCGTTCCTGGCCGTCGCGCTGATCGCCGGCAGCGGCCTGCTGCTGTTCTCGGTGCTCACCGCAGGGCCCGGCGCGGATCGGTTCGCCGCAGCCGACGCGGTCGTCGCCGGTGACCGGGCGGTGGTGCTGACCACCGAGCAGGACAAGGGCGACGGCGAGGTCAAGGTCAAGACCAAGAGCGAGCGGCTGACCGGCGCGCCCGCCCTGCCCGCTGAGCTCGTCACTGCCGTCGCGGGCACGCCCGGTGTCGCCACGGCGGTGCCGGACGCGGCGTTCCCGGTCGCGGTCGACCTCGGCGGGGTCCCGGTGCGGGCGCCGGACCGTGCGGCCGTGGTCGCGCACGGCTGGGCCTCGGCTGCGCTGACCCCCTACGAACTGACCCAGGGCGCACCGCCCGGTCCGGGTGGAGTCGTGCTGGACGCCGCGCTGGCCGACGGGCTGCGGATCGGCGAGGCCGTCCGGGTGACCACCCGGACCGGCGCGCGGGACCTGCGCCTGGTGGGCGTCGCCGCACCGGCCACGGCCGAGGGTGTGCCAGGGCAGGCCGCGGTGTTCGTCGCCGACGCGCAGGTCGGCGAGCTGTCCGGGCTGGCCGGGCCGACCGCGGTCGGTGTGCGGGTGGCGCCGGGCGCAGACGCCGCGGCGGTGGTCGCGGGCCTGCAGCAGCGGATCGGGGGCGCAGCTGCGGTCCACACCGGTGCCGACAAGGTCACGGCCGATCTGCCGGGTGCGCTGCCGGACTACATCGGGGCGATCTCGATCTTCGGGTTCGTGCTGGGGATCACCGGGTTCGCGGCGGTGTTCGTGCTCACCGGGACGGTGTCGCTCGCGATCCGCCAGCGGTTGCGGGAGCTCGCCCTGCTTCGCACCGCGGGGGCGACCCCGCGCCAGTTGCGCCGCATGTTGAGCCTGGAGATCGCGATCGTGACCCTCGTGGCCGCTGCGCCGGCCCTACCGGTCGGAGTCGTGGTGGCGCACCTCGTGGCAGCGCGGTTCCGCGATCTCGGCGCCGTCCCGCCGCAGTTCACCGTGGCGCTGAACGTCATTGTGCTGATCGCCGCCGTCGTCGTCGGGCTGCTCGTGACGCTGCTCTCCACGGCCGTGGCGGCCCACCGGGCGGTCCGGATAGCGCCGACACAGGCACTGCGCGAGACCGTGACGGCTTCGGGCGGTGGCCGGGTGCTGCGGGTCGTCGTGGCGGCTGTGCTGGTCGCCGGCGCGGTGGCGGTGCTCGGCCTGGTGCCGCTGGGCGGTGTGTACGGGATGGGGATGGGCTTCGTGTCCTCCGCGCTGCTGCTGTGCGCCGTCGCCGCTCTCGGGCCGCTCGCGGTGGGCGCGGTGACCGCGGTGGTGTCGCGGGTGGTCGCACTGAGCAGTGTGCTGGGCCGGATCGCCGCGGTGATGACCCGGGCGGAGAGTCGCCGGGTCGTGGGAGTGGCGATCCCGCTGACGCTCATGTTCGCGATCAACGCCACGATGCTGATCGACGGCGAGATCCTCACCAGGGTGACCGCCGACCAACAGGCCGCCCGTACCGCCTCGGCGACCGTCCGGGTCGCCGCCACGAACGCGCCAGGTCTCCCGCTCGACGTCGCCGGGCAGGTGTGCGAGCTGCCGGCGGTGACCGGTTCGGCCGCCACCATCGGCACGCGCGTGATCGTCGATCTCGGGGGCAAGCCGGAGGACTACCCGGCGCAGGGCCTGCAGGTCTCGGGCGAGCAGGCTCTCGACCTCGGCGTCACGGCGGGGAGCCTGGACGATCTGGGCCGCGACGGTCCGGATCAGGCCACGGTCGCCGTGAGCGGCCCGCTCGCCGAGGAGCGGGGCTGGAAGATCGGCGACCGGCCGGACTTCTGGCTGGCCGACGGCACGCGGACGCCCCTGACCGTGGTCGCCGTGTTCGAGAACTGGCGTGGCTTCGGCGACCTGGTGCTGCCGGCCGAGCTCGCCGCCCGGCACGATCCCCGTGGCCTGGTCGGCGCCCTCTACCTCCGCGGCGAGCCCGGGGTGGCCGAGGCGGTCCACGCGGAGTGGCCCGCGCTCGCCGCGACGGACGCCCGTGACCCCCGGGGCGGCACCGCCGACGTGCAGAACCAGCAGGCCGCGTGGGAGCTGATGGTCGTCATCTCGATCGGGTTCACCGCGATCGCGGTGGTCAACACGTTCGCCATCGCCACGAGCGCGCGCCGTAGCGAGTTCGCCGGGCTCCGGCTGATCGGCGCGACCGCGCCGCAGCTGCACCGGCTGCTCGGCCTGGAGGCGCTGGTCACCGTGGCCGTCGCACTGGTGCTGGGCTGCCTGATCACCGGCGGCGTGGTGGGCACCTTCAGCGTGGCCCAGGACGGGCAGTGGCGGCTGTTCGCCGACCCGCTGCGCTACCTGGCCATGATCGGCGGCGTCGGGTTCCTCGGTCTGGTGGCCGCGGCGGTGCCGGCCCGGCTGGTCGTCCGGCGCCGATCGCTCCCCGGGCAGGCCTAGTTTGCGCTTCCTCGACACTAGGTTCTCCAGGTGATCGTCCGTGCGGCCAGGGAACTGGCCTACCTGCTGGCCGGCGTGCTGATCGGACCCGCCACGTTCCTGTGGGCCCTGATCACCACGCTGGCCAGTGGCCTGTTGTCGGTGACCTACCTCGGACCGCCCGTCTTCCTCGTCCTCACGTGGGTGACCCGGCGTCTCGCCGGACTGGAGAGGTGGCGGGCGGGTGCCCTGCTGGGCAGGCCGGTGCCCGCCCCCTACGAGCCCGCCAGCGGAGCGAACCCGTGGGCCCGCGGGCGCACGCTCACCCGGGAGCCCGCTACGTGGCGGGACCTCACCTGGCTGGTGTTGATGTTCCCGCTCGGGCTCGCGACCGGGATACCCGGTGTCGTCGTCGCGGTCGTCGATCTCGGGACGATCCTCGCGCCCCTCTGGTTGTGGGCCGTGCCCAACCCGCACCTGCCCCCGGTCGTCGACACGCTGTTCAACACCGTCCCGGGCCGCTTCGCGCTCACGCTCCTCGGTGTCCTGCTGGCCCTTCCCGTGCGGTGGCTGGTCGGCACCCTCGCGAGGACGCAGGCCGAACTCGCGGTGAAGCTGCTGGGGCAGGGCCCCCGGCAGCGCCTCGCCGACCGGGCCACCGAGCTCGCCGTCACCCGTCGCCGGGTGGTGGACGCGCAGGCCGCCGAGCTGCAGCGGATCGAGCGCGACCTGCACGACGGTGCACAGGCCCGCATCGTGGCAGCGGGGATGACGCTGGCGCTGGCCGAACGCAAGCTGCGTGCCACCGGTCCGCAGGGTGACCCGGCCCGCGACGACCTCCTGACCGCCCGCCGGCAGCTCGACGAGGCGCTCGCCGAGCTGCGCAGGCTGGTCCGCGGGATCTACCCGCCGATCCTCACCGACCGGGGCCTCGTCGCGGCGCTGGGCGCGCTGGCGGGCGACGCATCGCTGCCGGTCGTGGTGCGCGCCGGCGACCTCGGTGAACTGGCGCCCGCGGTGCAGGCGGCCGCCTACTTCGTGGTCGCCGAGGCACTGGCGAACACCGCCAAGCACGCGACGGCCGACGAGTGCGTCGTGGACGTTGTCCGCCGCGAGGACGTGCTCTCGCTGGAGGTCCGCGACGACGGCCGCGGCGGGGCGGACCCGTCCGGATCGGGACTCACCGGGCTGCGGCGCCGGGTCGAGGCCCTGGACGGCAGGATGGAGGTCACGAGTCCACCCGGCGGTCCCACCGTCGTCCGAGCGGAGCTGCCGTGCGCATCGTGATCGCCGAGGATCTGCTCCTGCTCCGGGACGGCCTGATCCGGATCCTCACCGACACCGGGCACACCGTCGTCGCGGCGGTGGACAACGCCCCCGACCTCGAGAGCGCGGTGCGGGAGCACCGCCCCGACCTGTCCATCGTCGACGTCCGGCTGCCGCCGGGGTTCCGGGACGAGGGTCTGCGGGCCGCGCTGTCGGTGCGGGGGCGCGAGCCGAGGACGCCGATCCTGATCCTCTCCCAGTACGTCGAGCGCACGTACGCCGCCGAGCTGCTTGCCGACGGCAACGGCGCCGTCGGCTACCTGCTCAAGGACCGGGTCACCGCGCTGGACGAGTTCCTCGATGCGATCGAACGGGTCGCCGGGGGCGGCACGGTGATGGACCCGGAGGTCGTCCGGCAGCTGTTCGCTCGCAACAACCGCGACCAGGGCGTCTCGGCGCTCACTCCGCGCGAGCGGGAGGTGCTCGCGCTCGTCGCACAGGGGCTGTCGAACTCCGCCATCTGCACCGAACTGGTGCTCGCCCCACCCTCGGTGGAGAAGCACATCACGAACATCCTGACCAAGTTGGAACTGCCACCGGCCGACGACACCCATCGCCGGGTGCGGGCCGTCCTGGCGTACCTCAACCACTGAGTGGACGTCGGCTACCCGTCGTAGGGGGTGGGGTCGAGGCGGGTTGCGTCGCGGGAGCGCCGGAGCTCGCGCATCTGCTCGGCGATGGCCACTTCGACCGCGGCCCGGACGGCAGCGGCCGAGACGTCAGGGTCGACCGACCTGGCGGCGGCAAGAGACCGTGACGAGACGGAGATGTTGATCACGATCGTCAGCTTTCCCGATGGGTGGGGAGCGGGTCCCAGCAGGTCCCCGCGAGCGGTCATCAGGCTTATCGCCTCGGCGACGGCGTTTGATGCCACCCACACGGGTGATCTCATTCACGCTTTGCGGACCGCTACGAGCCCAGCACCGACCGTAGGTGCTCCACGCTGACGCGGATGTCGGCCAGCGGGCCCTCCCCGCGCGGCTCCTCGGTGAGGATCGTGTCCTGCTCCAGCACGTACCACCCGTCGTACCCCTGCCCGCGCAGGTGGCCCACGATCGCCTCGAAGTCGACGTCGCCCTGGCCGAGCGGGCGGTACATGCCCTCGCGGACCGCCTCGGTGTAGGTGCGCCTGCCAGCTTGCACCTGGTGGGCCAGCGTGACGTCCACGTCCTTGAGGTGGGTGTGGGCGATCCGGTGCGGTGCTTCCCGGGTGAGCGCCGCCGGGTCCGTGCCGCCGATGAGCAGGTGGCCGGTGTCGAGGCACAGTGAGATCGACGAGCCGTCCAGCACCCGCTGTACCTCCTCGCCGTTCTCGACCAACGTGCCGATATGCGGGTGCAGCACCGCGCGGACGCCGTGCTCGATGGCGAGACCCGTCAGTCGGTCCAGGTTGGTCAGCAGCGTGCGCCAGCCGGCGTCGTCGAGGGCGGGGCGGGCGTCGTACCCGGCCAGGCCGGTGACCGCCGACAGGACCAACACGTCCGACCCCGTCGCCGCGTAGGCCTGCAGCAGCTTCTCCACCTCGGGGACCGGGTCGCGGTCGGCCAGGTGCAGCAGCAGCGGGGTGAACCCGCCGACGGCCTGCAGGTGGTGCCGGGAGAGCACCTCGGCCATCGCGCCCGGTTCACCAGGGAGAAAACCGTCGGGCCCCAGCTCGGTGGCGGCGAGCCCTACCTCCCGCATCTCCGCGAGCACCCGCGCGAGCGGCAGCTGGTAGCCCCAGCCGGGTACCTCACAGACTCCCCAGGAGATGGGCGCCCCGGCGATCCTCTGGTCATTCACTCTGCAGTTCCTCCAGTTCGTACAGCACGCCGTTGGCCGTGCGCAGTGGCTTCACCCCGACGGGGCGGCCCGACTCCCACGACCGCCGCGCCGCCCTGGCCAGGTCGAACGCGGCGAGCGCGTCGTGGCCGGTTACCCGCGGAGCACCGCCGTCGCGCACGCAGCGCCCGAAGGCGTCGAGCTCGTCGGCGTAGGCGTCGGGGTAACGCTCCTCGAAGTCGCGCGGCAGCTCGTGGGACGCAAGCCCCGGCGTGCGCCACTCGTAGTGGCGCCGCTGTGGGGCGTCGATCCGCACGGTCGCGGCGCTACCCATCACCTCGGTGGAGCACTCGTAGCCGTACCGGGCCGAGCGGCTGTTGTCGATGACGCCGAGGGCTCCGTTCTCGAAACGCAGCACGACGACCGCGGTGTCGATGTCGCCGAGCGCGGCGAACGCCGGGTCGGTCGCCGCCCCGTGCGCGCTCACCTCCACGACCTCGCCTACCAGCCAGCGAGCGACGTCGAGGTCGTGCACCGTGACGTCGACGAAGAACCCGCCGGAGCCGGTGAGGTACTCGGGAGGCGGAGACGTCATGTCCCGCAACGATGTGCGGAACAGCGTGACCGCACCCAGCTCGCCGGCGCGGATCCGCTGGGCGGCGGCCACCCAGTCCGGGTCGGAGCGGCGGTGGAACCCCACCTGGAGCACCACCCCGGCCTGCCCCACCGCATCGATCACGGCGAGCGTGGTGTCGCGGTCCAGCGAAATCGGCTTCTCGCAGAAGATGTGCTTGCCCGCCGCTGCGGCCGCCATCGCCAGCTCGGCGTGCGACCCGGTGGACGTGGCGATCGCGACGGCCTTGACACCATCGTCAGCCAGTAGCTCGTCGAAGCTCGCCGTCCAGGGCACCTCGAGCTCTTCGGCGAGCTGCCGGGCGACCGCGGTGTCCGCGTCGTACACGCACGCCAGCCGGGCCGAGGCGCAGCGCGAAACCAGATTCCTCGCGTGAATGCGCCCCATCCGGCCGAGCCCGGCGAGCCCGACGGCAACGCGGCGGCTCACGCGCTGCCCACGGCGTGGCGGCCCAGGTACTCCTGCACCTTCTCGCGGTTGAAGATCAGCGACTCCCGCGCCCGCTCCTCCCAGGCGAAGACGCACACCGTGGCGATCCCGTCGAACCCGACCTCGGCGAGCGTGGCGAAGAACAGGTCCCAGTTGACCTCCCCCTGGCCCACGTCCAGGTGCTGGTGGATGCGCGCTGTCGACCCGGGCGGGTTGACGATGTAGCGCAGCCCCGACGAGCCGGTGTGGTCGAAGGAGTCGGCGATGTGCAGCTGGGTGAGCAGTGGTCCCGCGTACCGGATGACGCCGGCGAGGTCGCCGCCCTGGTGGAACGTGTGCGGCGCGCAGTACAGGAACGTCACGAGCTCGTTGTCGATCCCGCGGATCAGGTCGACCGCGCCCCGCCCGTCCTCCATGAAGTCGTCGGGGTGCGGCTCGAGCACCAGCCGCACCCCCTCCCGCTCGAACACCGGGAGCAGCTCCTCCATCGAGCGCCAGAACTGCGCCTCGCTGGCCGCGGCCTGCTCGGGGCGCCCGTTGAACTCGGAGTTCATGACGCCACAGCCGAGGTCGACGGTGATCTGGATGGCGCGGCGCCAGTACCGCACCGCGGCCTGCCGTTCGTCCTCGTCGGGGCCCGACCACTTGTACAACGGCAGCACCGAGGCGATCTCCACGCCGGCGCCGGCGAGCTCCTTGCGGAACGCCGTGATTCTCGCCCGGTCCGCCCGTGGGTGCACGAAGAAGGGCAGGAAGTCCTCGCGCGGGGACAGCTCGATGTGCTGGTACCCGAACTCCGCGACCAGCGCCGGGAGCTCCAGCAGCGGGGTCCTGCGCAGCATGTAGGGGTCGACGGCGAGCTTCACCTGGCGGCCTCCTTGTACAGGTCGGGGCGTTCGCGCAGCACCACCGGGACGCGCGTCCCGGAGTGCAGTGCGGCGAGCCCCGTCTCGCACGCCACGGTGGCCGCGTAGCCGTCCCACGCGCTCGGGCCGGTGGTGCCGCCCGCGGTGACGGCGTCGATCCACGCCTGGAACTCGGTGTCGAAGGCGCGGACGAAACGCTCCCGCCAGTCGGCGGGCACCCGGCCGGCGATCCGTCCGGCGCTCTTGACCAGGGCGCCCGCGCTCTCCGACAGCTCGACGGTGCCGTCCTCGCAGACCACCTCGCCGCGGATGTCGTAGCCGAAGCCCGCGTTCACCATGGCCTCGACGTCCACGAGTACTCCACTGCGCATCTCCAGCAGCACGAGCAGCGGGTCGTTGAAACCCGGGGCGGCCTTGCGGCTCACCCGCGGCGTGAACACGGTGATGGCGTCGATCTCGTCGTCGAACATCCACCGGGCGACATCGATGTCGTGCACCGTGCTGTCGTTGATGATCATGTCGCTGGTGAAGTGCGACGGCACCGACGGGTTGCGGTGCGCCGCGTGCATGAGCAGCGGCAGCCCGATCTCGCGGCCGGTCACCACGTCCTTCATAGCCCGGTACTGCGCGTCGTAGCGACGCATGAAGCCGACCATCACCAGCCGCCGCCCCGCCGCGACCTCGGCGTCGACGATCCGGGCGCAGGCCTCCTCGGTGGTCGCGAGCGGCTTCTCGCAGAAGACCTGCTTGCCCGCCGCGATGCATGCCAGGACGTACTCCTCATGGGTCGGCCCCCAGGACGTGACGACCACCGCGTCCACGTCCGGATCGGCGATGAGGTCCTGGCCGCTGGTGTGCAGCACGGCGGCGGGGAGGTCGTCCGCGACCGTCCGGGCGCGGTCGAGGTCCACGTCGGTGACCGCGGCGACCCGCGCCCCGGACAGGACGTGGGTGAGCCTCCTGATGTGGTCCTGCCCGATCATGCCCACGCCGATGACGCCGACGCCTAGAGTCACGTCGTTTCCTCTCCTGGTCTGTGTGCGTGCGCTAGCGCTTGAGCTCGTGGGACAGCTCGTCGAGCTCCTGCCCGCCCGCCATCTCCGCGGTGAGCTCGTCGAGGGTCACCCCGGCGCGCTTCTTGTCGAGGACGCAGCGACCGAGCTTCAGGATGATGAAGTGGTCGCCCACCATGTAGGCGTGGTGCGGGTTGTGGGTGATGAACACGACGCCGAGCCCCGCGTCCCGCGCCGCGGCCGTGTACTTGAGCACCACGCCGGACTGCTTGACGCCCAGCGCGGCGGTCGGCTCGTCGAGGATGAGGACGCGGGCGCCGAAGTACACGGCCCTGGCGATCGCGACACACTGGCGCTGGCCGCCCGACAGTGTCCCGATCGGCTGGTTGATGTCCTTGACCTCGATGCCCATCTTCCGCAGCTCGCTGTCGGCGATCCGCCGCATGCCGGTGATGTCGAGCGGGGCGAGGGGGTAGGTGCCCTTGCGCAGCTCCGAGCCGAGGAAGAAGTTGCGCCACACCTCCATCAACGAGACCACCGCGAGGTCCTGGTAGACCGTGGCGATGCCGTGGTCGAGCGACTCGCGCGGCGAGGCGAAGTGCACCTGCTCCCCGTCGACCTTGACCACGCCCTCGGTGTGCGGGTGCAGGCCAGAGATGATCTTGATGAGGGTCGACTTCCCGGCACCGTTGTCGCCGAGGACGCAGGTGACCTCGCCGGCGTTGACCGTCAGGTTGATCTCCTCGAGCGCCCGGATGGCGCCGTAGGCCTTGCCCACGTTCTCCATCTGGACCAACGGCGTTCCGGCCTGGAGATCCTGTGCGGCGTGTTCCGCAATCGTGTCGGTCATGCCGGTCTCACCGCCTCTGGCTCGCGTAGTTCTTGACGTACAGGTTGACGAGCACGGCCAGCAGGAGCATCGCGCCCAGGAAGGCCTTGAACCAGTTCGGGTCCCAGCCGGCGAAGACGATGCCCTGGGTGACCATGCCGAAGATGAACGCCCCGAGTGCAGAGCCCACCGCCGAGCCGTAGCCGCCGGTGAGCAACGCGCCACCCACGACCGCGGCGATGATGTAGATGAACTCGTTGCCCACGCCCAGGCCGGCCTGCACGCTGCTGAAGTTGAACAGCAGGTGCTGGCCGAGGAACCAGGCCAGGAACGCGACGCCCATGAACAGGCCGATCTTGACCTTGGGCACGGGCACACCGACCGCACGCGCGCTGGCGGCGTTGCCACCGGAGGCGAAGATCCAGTTGCCGGTGCGGGTACGCAGCAGCACCCACGTGGCGACAGCCACGAACAGGATCCACCACAGCACCGTGATCTCGAGCGTCATGAAGCCGAGATCGATGTTGCCGGCGAAGAACGCGCGCGCCGAGGTGAACCCGTCGAGCCGGTCGATGTTGGTGGTGGCCACAGTGCCGGTGACGAGCTTGGTGACGCCCAGGTTGACGCCCTGGAGCACGAAGAACGTGCTCAGGGTGATGAGGAAGCTGGGAATCCCGGTCCGCACCACCAGGTAGCCGTTCACGAAGCCGATAGCCAGCGCGATGACCAGGCTGATGACCACGCCGACCCACGCGTTCAGGCTGAACTGGTAGGAGATCATCGCCGAGGCGAGGGCTGCGGTGGCCACGGCGACACCGGCCGAGAGGTCGAACTCCCCACCGATCATGAGCAGGGCCACGCCGACGGCGACGATGCCGATGGTCGAGCTGGCGTACAGCACCGTCGAGAACGCCGGAAGGCTCCGGAAGGGCGCCGCGACCGCGAAGAAGAAGATGAAGATGGCGATCGCGGCCGCGAGCGCGCCGATCTCCGGACGCCCCAGCACGCGGGACACCAGCGACCGCCGGACGCGTGCCGGTTGTTGGGCGGATGGGGACTGCGGCGGCGGCGATGTCGTCACGGTCGAGCTCATGACTGGCTCCAGGGGTGGGCGGCGCGGGGGAGCGGGGCATGCCGGCTCCCCCGCGGTGGAACTAGCGAGTGTTGTTCGCGGCGTACGTCGCGATCTTGTCGATGTTGCTCTTGTCGACGAACGACGGTCCGGTCAGCACGGGCTTGCCGCCGCCGATGTCGTTGCCGTTGCTGAGGTTCAGCCAGAGCGCCTGCACGGCCATGTAGCCCTGGACGTAGGGCTGCTGGTCGATGGAGAAGTCGATGGTTCCGTCCTGGATGTCCTTGGCGACGTCGGCGTTCAGGTCGAACGTGACGACCTTGGCCTGGCTGCTCGTGCCCTGCTTGGCCTGCAGCGCGGCGAGCGCGATCGGTGCGCCGAGCGTGACGACGTCGGTGATCGAGGGGTCCTGCTGGAGCTTCGCGCCGATCGTCTGTTGCACCGACGGCAGATCCGTGCCGTTGACCTGGAGGTTCTCGGTGTTGGGGAAGGTCTTCTTCACACCGGCGCAGCGGGCTTCGAGCGCGACGCTGCCCTGCTCCTGCACCACGCAGATCGCCTTGCGGCCTCCGGCGGCGGCCATTCTCTGGCCCGCCGACTGCCCGGCGAGGTCCTCGTCGGACCCGAAGTACATGGGGATGCCGTACTTCGTGTACTCGTTGATGCCCGAGTTGAAGGCGACGGTCGGGATCCCGGCCTGGACCGCCTTCTGCGCGGCCGGTCCGACCTGATCTGCGTACGCCAGCGTGACAGCGATCCCGTCGACCTTGCTGTCGATGGCGTTCTGCACCAGTGTCGCCTGCTGGCCGGCGTCGTTGCTGTTGGAGTACTTCAGGTCGACGTTGAGCGTCTTCGCCGCCTGCTGGGCACCCGCGCGCACCTTGTCCCAGAATGAGTCGCCCGGCGCCTCGTGCGTGACCATCGCGATCGTGTACTGCTTGCCGCCGGCGCTGCCGACGGCGGGCCCACTGTTCTGGTTGGCCTGGTTTGCACCGCCCTGGCTGCTGCACGCGGCCAACGCGACGCCGAGCGCTGCGGCGACTGCCAGCGCTCGCATCGACTTCCCAGTACTCCTCATTGAGTTTCCTTCCAGTGAACAGCCGGCCGCGGTGGCGGGCTGGGGTTGCGTCAGTAGGGCCACCGTCGGACCGGGCCGAGCCCACAGCCGCGGAAGTAGCCGGCCGTGCGGGCGCCGATCGGGAGCGGGATCTGCGGCTCGACCGGGTAGAGGTCCTGCTCGACCACGGTGTACAGATCGGTGTCCAGCGCCGCCAATGCGTCGAGCAGCGGTGGCATTTCGGGAACGCCGTACGGCGGCTCCACCATCACGCCCAGCGGGACTGCCTCGGCGAGGGACAGCCGCTGCTCGCGGACCCGCCTGCGGATCTCGGGGTCCACCTGCTTGAGGTGCACGTACCTGATCCGCTCCGGGAAGCGCCGGATGATGGCGAGATTGTCGCCGTCGCAGTAGGAGATGTGACCGGTGTCGAGACACAGGTCGACGTACTCGGGGTCGGTGTCCTCGAGGAACCGCTCCACCCGTTCCTGGGTGTCGACGTGGGTGTC
>DASRSC010000162.1:0-4572 GCA_035695525.1 Pseudonocardia sp.
CATGTTCTTGCTGCCGGCAGCAGTTATCGAACCCTACGACAGCGCTCCCGTAGCCCTGGCGCACTCATTGAAAAGGAATCGGCTCTGGTTCATCTGGCCGATAGCCTGGACGGCTGGCCAGGGGGCGGCTCCGGCGGGTACCGCGCCACGGCGAGTTCCGGATGGTGCACAACTAGCTACCGTCTGATGACACGCGCGTGGTTTACGGTCCAAACAGGAGAAACGAAAGGCTCAACGATGGGGAATCGCCCCGACGAAACGCAGTCCATCGAGTACGAAGCCAAAGTTCTGAACGTCGATCCGGACAATATCGATCGCCGCGTTCTATCCCAAGGAGGGGTGAAGGTCGCCGACCGGCTGATGCGCCGCTACGTCTACGACATCGAGCCCGGCGATATGTCGCGGTGGATCAGGCTGCGCGACACCGGCACTTCGGTGACGTTGGCGACCAAGCGCATTCGCCACGACGGAATTGATGGCACCGACGAAGTTGAAGTTGGGGTCGACAGTTTCGAGAAGACTCACGCCCTACTGGGGGCGATGGGCTTCGTCGCGAAGGCATACCAGGAGAACCGGCGCGTCAGCTACCGCCTGAACGACTGCGATGTGGAACTCGACTCCTGGCCGCTTATCCCCGTCTACGTCGAGATCGAGGGCCGGTCGCGCGATCACGTGATCGAGGTCGCCCGCCTGCTCGGATTCACCGAAACCGATCTCACCGGCGAGAATACGACCAAGATTTACAGCCGGTACGGGATCGATCTGTCCAGCATCAGCGACCTGCGGTTATAGGGGCCATGGCCGTCTACGGGTACGCGCGGGCGAGAGTGCAGCCCGCCCTGCTGGCTCAGGAGATTCAGCTCCGCGCGGCGGGGTGCGACACGGTGGTCTCGGACATGGCGTCGAGCAGGGAGCTGCGCGACGGCTGGCAGCGGCTTGTGGAGGCCGCGATCACCGGTGACACGATCCGAGTGGTGGGGTGGTCGTCGCTGACCGGCAACCCGACGGAGTACCGCCTGACCGTGCGCACGCTCGCCGCGCGAGGAGTGCGGGTGGAGGCGCTGGGCGGGCCGCCTCCGTTCTGATCTGGCATCACGGACGGCCCGCTCCCACGTCGGGGGCGGGCCGTTCCTTCAGGCGGGTGCTCTCCCGACATGTGTCCATGTCGCGTCCGGGGCCGGAGCGGGCAGGTGGGGGCGTGCGGCCGGCGGGAGCGGTGTCAGCGGCGGTGGGGGCGGGGGAGGCGGCCGTCGACCAGGAGGACGCCTTCGGCCCGCAGGCGGGCACCCTGCTCGACGGCGATGTGCGGGGCGCACGTCCCGTCCGCCCGCAGCACGCGGTGCCACGGCAGGTCGTGCCCGTCCATCGCGAGGATGCGGCCAACGAGCCGTGGCGAGCGCAGCCCGGCGCGGGCGGCGACCTCGCCGTAGCTCGACGTCTCGCCCGGCGGGATCGCGAGCACGATGGCCCGCACCCGCTCGACCGTCTCCTCGTCCACGGGCTCAGGTCCTCATGAACCGGCGCATCTCGTCCGCGACCTCCGCGGTGCGCTCCAGGTAGACCATGTGCCCGGCGTCGATCTCGGTGACGGTCAGCGCGTCGCCCAGCTCCGCACGGCAGGCGTCCACCCATCCCGGGGCGACGAAGTCGGCCTTCGCGGCAGGCAGCAGGAGGGTCGGCGTGCCGGCAGGCGGGGTGAGCGCCGCCCGCGCCATCTCGCTCCACGCTACGACGGCGGCCGCGCCGCAGTAGCGGTAGCGGTAGCGGTCGCCGTCGGGCACGAGGTGGTCGGTGAGCTCGGCGTCCACGAGCTCGGCCCCGATGCCCTCCCACCGCTGCGCGCGGTCGGCGCGAGCGGCGGGGACATCGGGGAAGGACTCGTCGGCGCGGCTCGCCTCGGCCGTCTCCAGCATGTCCTGCGCGTCGAGGCCGATCGCCGGGTCGAGCAGCATCAACCGCTCGACGCGCTCGGACGCGGTGTGCGCCAGATGCACGGCGATCGCGCCGCCGAAGGAGTGCCCGGCGACGGCGACGCGCGCGAGACCGAGGTCGTCGAGCACGGCCAGCGCGTCGGCCACGTGCTGCTCGATGTGCCATGGTGGCGTCCACGGCGATCGCCCGTGGCCGCGCAGGTCGACAGCGATCAGCCGGATCTCGGGCAGCGCCTCGGCCAGCACCCGCCAGCGCGCCGAGTGACCGGTGACACCGTGCAGGGCGAGGACGGGCACACCGTCGCGTGGCCCGAAGGTGCGGACGTTGAGCGGTGCGGCAGACACGTCCGTAATCGTGCCAGCAGCACTCCCCGCCGTCGCGGTCCCGGGGGGTCGTGGTTGCATCGCTGCGTGTCCCGTCCCTACCGTCCGCCTGCCCGTGCCGCGCTCGCGCCGGGGCTCGTCCGCACGGCGCGGGCGACGCCGGGCGAGCTGGTGTGGGACGAGGCCGCGCAGCGGGTGCTCGCCCACGACAGCGGGCCGCTGCGGGTGGTCGGCGGGCCGGGCACGGGCAAGACCACACTGCTCCTGGCGAGCGTGGCCGGGCGGATCCGGGCGGGGGCCGACCCCGAGCGCACCCTTTTGCTGGTCGGAAGCAGGCGTGCGGCGGGGGAGCTGCGCGAGCGGCTCGGCGAGATGGTGCACGGCGACGGCGTGGTGGAGCGCACGTCGCGCGAGCCGCTGGTGCGCACGGTGCACTCCTACGCGTTCGGGGTGCTGCGGTTGCACGCGGCACGCAACGGCGACCCACCGCCCCGGTTGCTCGCGAGCGCCGAGCAGGACGCCGTCGTGCGCGACCTGCTGGCCGGCGAGCTCGACGGACCGGAGCACGGGGGAGCGCCCGACTCGGGCTGGCCGGCCCGGCTGCGCCCCGCACTCGGGCTGCCGGGGTTCGCCGCCGAGCTGCGGGAGCTGCTGCTGCGGGCAGGCGAGCGTGGCCTCGGGCCCGAGGAGCTCACCGAGCTCGGCAGGCGCCACGACCTGCCCGAGTGGTACGCGGCGGGCCGGTTCTTCCGCAGCTACGAGCAGGTCATCCTGCTGCGTGGGGCAGCAGGGCGCGGCGCGCCGCAGGCCACCGCGCCGGCTCTGGACGCCGCCGAACTCGTGTCGGCTGCGCTGGACGCGCTGGCGTCCGACCCGGAACTGCTCGCGGCCGAGCGGGAGCGGGTGCGGCATCTAGTCGTCGACGACGCCCAGGACCTCGACCCGCAGCAGATGGAGCTCGTGCGTGCGCTGGGTTCCACGGCGGGCACGGTGCTGCTCGCCGGCGACCGGGACCAGGCCGTCCTCAACTTCCGTGGTGCCGACCCGAACGGCCTGCGTGCCGTCGACGCCGAGACGGTCGTGCTCACCACCGACCACCGCAGCGCACCCGCCGTGCGGGCCGCGGGGGCTCGGCTGGTGGCGCGGCTGTCCGGTTCCGTTGCCGGACGCGAGCGGGTGGCGCCTCCCGGCGACCCGGACGGGCCGGAGGGCACGGTGGCGGTGCGGGTGTTCGGCTCCCCGGCCCAGGAGGCGGGCTGGGTCGCCGACCAGCTCCGTCGTGCCCATCTGTCCGACGGCGTCCCGTGGTCGCGCATGGCAGTGCTGGCCCGCTCCACCCGCCGTTCCCTGCCCACGCTGCGCCGGGCGCTGCTGGCCGCGGGCGTGCCGGTGGCCGCGCCTCCCGACGAGCTTCCACTCGCCCGGCAGCACGCTGTCGTCCCGCTGCTGATGGTGCTGCGCTGCGCCACCCGTCCCGACGAGCTGGACGCCGACGCCGCGACCGCCCTGCTGACCTCTCCACTGGGCTCCGCGGACCCGATGCGGATGCGACGGCTGCGTCGCGGGCTGCTGCGGCTGCACGCCGGGGGACGGCCTGCGCGCGTGGCACCTGAGCCCGACTCGCAGGCCGAGGGCGACCACGCCGCGCGCCCGGCCGACATCGAGCGCTCCGGGAGCGACCCGCTGCTGGTCGAGGCGCTGCAGGCGGCGGCACTCGGCCGTCCAGATCCGCTCGTCGCGCTGCCACCGCAGGAGACGGCTCCGCTGCGCCGGGTCGGCGCGCTGCTGGCGATCGCGGGCGATGCTGCGCGCGACGGGGAGAGCGCCGAGGAGGTGCTCTGGCGGGTGTGGCAGGCCTGCGGGCTGGGGCCGAGGTGGAGCGAGGCGAGTGCACGCGGTGGCCCGGTCGGCGCGGCGGCGGACCGCGATCTCGACGCCGTGCTCGCCCTGTTCGACGCAGCTGCCCGGCACACCGACCGGTTGCCCGGTGCCGCCGTGGCGAGCTTCGTCGAGTACCTCGCCGACCAGCAGCTCCCGGTCGACTCGCTGGCCCCGCGGGCGCCGAGGGGCGAGGCGGTGGTGCTCCTCACGGCGCACGCCGCACGGGGGCGCGAGTGGGACGTCGTGGCCGTGCCGGGGGTGCAGGAGGGCAGCTGGCCGGACCTGCGGCTGCGCGGCAGCCTGCTCGGCAACGAGCGGCTCGTGGACCTCGTGGCCGGCGTGGCCGAGCCGGGCCGGGAGACGGTGTCGCGAGTGGCCCCGCTGCTCGCCGAGGAACGGCGGCTGTTCTACGTCGCGTGTACAAGGGCCCGGCACA
>DASRSC010000163.1:0-13344 GCA_035695525.1 Pseudonocardia sp.
CTGGCTCGCCGGCTACCAGGTGACCCACCCCGAGCGCGCAGTCGACGAGCGGCTGCTGGCGCTGGCCTGGGTCCGCTACCGCCAGACGCTCAGCCTGGGCATCGACCGCGCCGACCATTCCCACAGCGGCTGGGCCGCCCCCGTCCGCCTCGGGTGAGTCGCACCGCCTGGGGTGCTGGTCATTTCAGCGGGACCTGGGTGGGTGGGTCAGCCGGCGTCCAGCATGTGGAAGAGCAGCAGGAGCTGGGTGATCGCCAGCGGCTCGCTGCGCTGCCCCCAGCCGAGCACGCCCAGTCCGTCCGGCACGTCACCGGGCTGGTCGAGCAGCGCCCACATCGCCTTCTCGAGGGTGCGGCTGTCCTCGGTGGGGACGTAGCCGTGCACGTGCAGCGTGTCGACCGGCCTGCCGTCGGTGTCGCGGCACAGCTTCACGTGCATCGTCCGGTGGTTCGCCAGCACACCGCTGAGGTCGGGATGGCGGATGGTCGGCCGGAGCACGAGCTCGGCCGAGAGCTGAGTGCCCGGCGGGTCGTCCCGCACAGCGATGGGCGCGAACCGGACGACGATGTCGGCGTGGCTGCGCTGCGGGCGGATGTAGGCCTCCGACTCGGCGATCCGCCGGTTGAGCTCGTCGAGCACCTGCGGCCGGGAGTAGCCCCGCGCCCTGGTGTCCCGGGTCAGCTTCCAGCGGCGGCGGATCTCCTCGGGCGGGTCGAGGTACACCGTGACGTCGAAGCAGGCGCGGGCGAGCTTGCTGTACAGCGGGAACAGGCCCTCGACGATGATGTACTGGTTGGGCTCGACGCGCTCCGGCCGGGCCAGTTCTCCCGTGGAGTGGTCGTAGACCGGCTTGAGGATGGGCTGGCCACTGGCCAGCAGCTGCAGGTGCTGCTCCATGATGTCGAGGTGGTTGCAGTCGGGATGCAGCGCGGTGAAGGGCAGGTCGCGCCGCTCAGCTCGGTCGAACCGGTGATAGTCGTCGACGCAGATCGAGACACAGTTGTCGGGGCCCAGCGCCTGCACCAGCCCGCGGGTGAGAGTGGTCTTGCCGGACGCGCTGTCCCCCGCGATCGCGAGCATGACCGGGCGCGAGCCAGCCCCGGCGCGCATGATCCGAAATGCCTTGTCCGCCATCCTCCACGCACCGCCTCTCCGCCGCGCCCGACACCGCCATCAGTGCCCCGGCCGCAGTGGCATCGACCGTAGGCGGATCACGGCGCCATCGAGTCCCCCGCAACGGGGGTCCTACGGGGGAGGCGCTCGCACAGAGGGTGTCCGACCGGCTGTGGCAGCAACTATCGTCAGCAGATGCCCGGGCCGCTGCGTATCGTCCTCGTCGACGACCACGAGATGGTGCGCCACGGCCTGAAGGCGATGCTGGCGCCGTTCCGCACCCGGGTCCGGGTGGTCGGCGAGGCGGAGGGCGCCGACGACGCGGTCCCGCTGGTCGACGGCTTGGACCCCGACATCGTGCTCTCCGACGTCCGGCTCAACGGGGAGAGCGGCCTCGACCTGTGCCGGCGGCTCTGCGAGGAGCGAGCCGGGCGGCGGGTGGTGCTGCTGTCGGTGTACGACGACGAGCAGTACCTGTTCCAGGCGCTGCGGGCGGGGGCGGCGGGCTACCTGATCAAGCGCATCACCGGGGAGGACCTGGTGCGCCACCTTGAGCTGGTACACGCCGGGGAGACCGTCATCGACCCCAGCATGGCCGGTCGCGCGGTCGCCTCGGCGGCCCGGCTGCACAGCGGGGAGTTCTGGCCGGGCGCCAGGCACGGGCTCACCCACCGGGAGAGCGAGGTGCTCTCCCTGATCGTCACCGGTCTGTCCAACCGCGCGATCGCCACCAGGCTGGTGGTCGGAGACGAGACGGTGAAGAGCCACCTGCGGTCCGTCTACCGCAAGCTCGCGGTCAACGACCGCGCCGGTGCCGTGGCGGCCGCCCTGCGCGAGGGCATCTTCCAATGACCGCCTCGCGGCGCCCCGCGCTGGGCGGCCTCGCAGACCTCGAGGCGGAGAACGCGCTGCTGCTGGCCATCGTGGAGGCCACCTCGTCCGGACCGGACGTCGAGCCGCTTGCCGCCGCGGTCGCCCGGTTGATCGTCGAGGCCACTGCCACCGACGTCTGCTTCGTGCATGTGCTCGACGACGCCGGGCGCTCGCTCACGCTCGCCGGCGCCACCCCGCCGTTCGACTGCGAGGTCGGCACGGTGCGGCTGCCGATCGGCACGGGGGTGGCGGGGTGGGTCGCCGAGCACGGGGAGCCCGCCGTGATCGTCGACGACAAGCACGCGGACGCCCGATACCTGCCGATCCCGGCGCTGCGCGGCACCGACTACACCTCGATGGCCTCAGTGCCGATGACCAGTGACCTGGCCGGCCTGGTCGGCGTGCTCAACGTGCACACGGTGGTCCGCCGCGAGTTCACCCCGCGCGACATCCGGTTGCTCACCTCGATCGGCAGCCTGGTGGCGGGCGCTCTGCACTCGGCGCGCCTGCACCGCAGGCTCGTCTCCCGCGAACGTGCCAACGAGCGGTTCACCGAGCAGGTGATCGCCGCCCAGGAGACGGAGCGGCGGCGACTGGCAGGCGATATCCACGACGGGATCTCGCAACGTCTGGTCAGCCTCGGGTACCACCTGGACGCAGTGGCCGGCACGATGCGCAGCGACCCGGCGTACGCGGAGCAACAACTGGCGCTGGCCCGTGAGCTGGCCGACATCACGGTGGACGAGGCGCGGATCGCGATCGGCGGGCTGCGGCCCCCCGTGCTGGACGACCTCGGCCTCGCCGGCGGCCTGGCCAGCCTATGCCGGACGGTGCCCGACCTCGACTACGAGCTGACCCTCGGCGACGAACGGCTGCCCGAGCACGTCGAGATCGCGCTGTACCGGATCGCGCAGGAGGCGCTGCAGAACGTGCAGAAGCACGCGCGGGCCAGCACCGTCCAGCTGCGGTTCGCGGTGTGGGCGGGCACGGCGCGCCTGGAGATCGGCGACGACGGCTGCGGCTTCGCCACCGGGGTGGGCGGGCTCGAGGCGCGCGACCTGCAGCCGGACGGCTCGGGGTACGGGATGCGCAGCATGACGGAGCGGGCGGAGCTGGTGGGAGGCACGCTGACGGTGCGCTCCCGCCGCGGGTCAGGGACAACGGTCACGGCAACGGTCCCCGTCCCGACCGGCTGAGGCAGTCTGACGGCGCGAGGACGGTGTGCTCCCCGCCGCGGCTCAGGGACAAGCGTGACGGTCCCGAGCGGCTGAGGCCGTCCTGCCAGTGGCAGCGTCAGCCAGGGGCGGTGGGGCGGTCCAGCCCAGTTCGGGGCGCGCCAGCAGGTGTGTCACGAACAGGTCGGTGCCCGCTGTCGCGTGCGGGTGACTGACCGCGTGCCATGGCCGGTACAGGGGGGCGCCCGTCATCGGCAGCTCCACCAGGCCGCCGTCGGCGAGCTGCCGGGCCACGGCCTGCCGGGACACGAGCGTCACCCCGAGCCCCGCCTCGGCGGCCGCGATCACCGCGCCTTGCGAGCCGAGGCTGAGCCGCGGCGGGTCGACCTCCAGGGCCGCGAGCAGGGCCTCACAGGTGTCGCGGGTGCCCGAGCCCGCCTCACGCATCAGCCACGTCGCGGCGGCGGGCGCGAAGCCCGCGGCCAGGCCGGGCGGACCGACCACCAGCAGGGTGTTGGGGCTGACGGCGCGGATCCCGGCGGCCAGTTCGTCGGGGGGACGTCCGGCGAGCACGAGGTCGACGTCGTGGTGGGCGAGCAAGGGCCACACCCTGGCCCGGTGAGCGACCTCCAGTCGCAGCGTCACGTTCGGGTGCCGCACGCGGAACGAGGCGAGCAACGCCGGGACGACGTGCTCCCCCGCCGTCGTCACCGCGGCCAGCCGCAGCAGCCCCCGCTCCGGGTCGGCCTCGCCGCGCGCCGCCGCCATCGCCTCGTCGTGCAGACCCAGGATGCGCCGGGCGTACCCGGCGTAGCGTTCCCCGGCTGGGGTGAGCAGCACCCCGCGGCCGTTGCGGCGCACGAGCGGCACCCCGACGTCCGCGGCCAGCGCGCTGACCGCGGCCGAGACCGACGACTCGGTGACCACCAGGCGCTCCGCGGCGCCCCGCACCGAGCCGGTGTCGGCCAGCTCGACGAGGGCCCGCAGCCGCGCGTTCGTGGTCATTCCGGCATGGTCCCCGACCCACACCCTTCGGCGGTACCCCGCTCGCCCGGCTCCGTGCCGTCCGGTTCGGGGTCGAACACCCGGCTCGCCAGCAGGTCGGCCGGCTCGATCGTGGTCAGCGCGTCCCGGTCGACCCGCGGGTCCGCCCCATCGACCAGCCGGCGCGCCTGACGCAGCCGGGCCCGTTCCACGGCGTTGCGGACGCTGCGTGCGTTGGCGAAGCGGGGGCGGGCCATGCGGCGTTCCAGGTAGTCGCGCAGCACGGGCCGGGTGTCGGGGGCGAAGACGTACCCCAGCTGGTCGGCCATCCGGTCGGCGATCTGCTCCAGCTCGTCGACCGTGTAGGCGGGAAACGTGATGTGGTGGGCGATCCGCGAGCTCATGCCGGGGTTGCTGCGGAAGAACACATCCATCTCGGCCGCGTACCCGGCGAGGATGACGACCACGTCGTCGCGGTGGTTCTCCATCACCTGCAGGAGGATCTCGATGGACTCGCTCCCGTAGTCCCGCTCGTTCTCCGCCTTGTGCAGGTAGTAGGCCTCGTCGATGAACAGCACGCCGCCCATCGCGCGCTTGAGGACGTCCCGGGTCTTGGGCGCGGTGTGTCCCACGTACTGCCCGACCAGGTCGTCGCGCGTGACGGTGACGAGGTGCCCGCGGCGCAGGTAGCCCAGCCGGTGCAGCAGGCCCGCCATCCGCAGCGCCACCGTCGTCTTGCCGGTGCCCGGGCCGCCGGTGAAGCACATGTGCAGGTTCGGCGGGGCGGTCGTGATACCGAAACGGGCCCGGGTGCGGTCCACCAGCAGCAGCGCGGCGATCTCGGCGATCCGCGCCTTGACCGGCGCCAGCCCCACCAGCTCGGCGTCGAGAGCGTCCAAGACCCCGTCGACGCCGGTGGCGCTGCGCTCCGCGGCGAGGTCGACCACCGCGTCGGGCGCCAGCGAAGGCGCGGCCCCGTCGTCCACCGGCGCCACCTCCGGCGTGGGCGCCACCGCGCTACCCGGCATCGCGAACCCGCGTCGCGGGCTCCCGTCCCCGAGACCGTTCATCCGGACGGCACACATCTCGTCGCCACCCCGCATACGTCAGGACGTGTGTGCGGTGGCCGCGACGTGTGCGCGGTCGCGCCGGCTCTCACGTCGCCGCCTCTCACATCCCGGCGTCTCACGTCGCCGGGTATCGCTCGCCCTGCGGGCGGCCCGTCGCGTAGGACGTCGTCGTGTAGGTGATCCGCCGGTCCGCGCCCTCGTGGCGGTCCAGGCGGAAGCCGGGCTCGGGCTCGGGGCGCTGCACGATGAACGAGAGCGCCGTCGTCTGCCTGCCGAGCCTGGCGTCGTACGCGTTGAGCTTCACGTAGCAGTCAGGGTGAGAGGTGCGGCACGTGTCGACCTCGAGCATCACCCCGGCCGGGTCGGCCAGGTCGAACATCGGCAGCCCCCACATCTCCCAGTAGGTGTTGCGCGGGTGCGGGTCGTCGGTGAACTCCACCGACAGCGGCCAGCCGTTGTCGAGGCAGTACGCGATCTGCGCGGTGATCTCGTCGTCGGTCAGGTCGGGAAGGTGGGAGAAGGTCCCCTGGGTGATTCGCACGAAGGCTCCTCAGACCCCGGTGGGCGTGGCGACCACGTCCGGGGTGTCGGTGGCGGCGTAGTCGAACGTGATGTCGCCCCAGGTGGCCAGCGCGACGTCGAGCTCGCGGCAGCGCCCGGCCGCCGTCTTCAGGACCTCCGCGCCCTCGACCATGACGTCCCGCCCCTCGTTCCGGGCCTTGATCATCGCCTCGACGGCGACGCGGTTGGCGGTGGCCCCCGCGGCGATGCCCATGGGGTGGCCGATCGTGCCCCCGCCGAACTGCAGGACGACGTCCTCGCCGAGGTGGTGCAGCAGCTGGTGCATCTGGCCGGCGTGGATCCCGCCGGACGCCACCGGCATCACCCCGGGAAGGGACGCCCAGTCCTGGTCGAAGTACAGGCCCTTGACCGGGTCGGCGGGCACGTGGTCGAGCCGCAGCGTGTCGTAGTACCCGGCGACGATGGTCGGATCGCCCTCCAGCTTGCCGACCACGGTGCCGGCGTGGATGTGGTCGACGCCGGCGAGCCGCATCCACTTGGCGATCACCCGGAAGCTCACGCCGTGGGTCTTCTGCCGCGTGTAGGTACCGTGCCCGGCCCGGTGCAGGTGCAGCAGCACCCCGTGGCGCCGAGCCCACGCGCTCATCGACTGGATCGCGGTGTAGCCGACCGTCAGATCGATCATCACGATGACGCTGCCGAGCTCGCGGGCGAACTCCGCGCGCTCGTACATCTGCTCCATGGTGCCGGCGGTGACGTTGAGGTAGTGGCCCTTGATCTCCCCGGTTGCGGCCTGCGCGCGGTTGACCGCCTCCATGCAGAACAGGTGGCGATCGCGCCAGCGCATGAACGGCTGGGAGTTGATGTTCTCGTCGTCCTTGGTGAAGTCCAGCCCGCCGCGCAGGGCCTCGTAGACGACGCGGCCGTAGTTGCGCGCGGAGAGCCCGAGCTTGGGCTTGGTGGTGGCCCCGAGCAGCGGGCGGCCGTACTTGCCCAGGTACTCCCGCTCCATCACGATCCCGTGCGGCGGCCCGGCGAACGTCTTCACGTAGTGCGTCGGGATCCGCATGTCCTCCAGGCGCAGGGCCTTGAGCGCCTTGAAGCCGAACACGTTGCCGATGATCGAGCTCGTCAGGTTCGCGATCGAGCCCTCCTCGAACAGGTCGAGGTCGTAGGCGATCCATGCCATGTACTGCCCGGACGCGCCCGGCACGGCCTCGACCTTGTAGCACTTGGCCTGGTAGTGCTCGTGCGCGGTGAGCCGGTCGGTCCAGACCACGGTCCAGGTGGCGGTGCTCGACTCCCCCGCCACCGCTGCGCCGGCCTCCTCGGGCGGCACCCCGTCCTGCGGCGTGATCCGGAAGGCACACAGGATGTCGGTGTCCTTCGGCACGTAGTCCGGCTGCCAGTAGCCCATTTCCGCGTAGGGGATGACGCCCGCGCTCCACCGATCCGACATGGGGCGAGCATGAACCCCCAAACCTGACCGATCAATCAAGTCTTCACAGCTGATACTTCGCCATACACTCAAGTATTGGTCGGGGTATCGCCACGGTCGGCCCGGGACGGCACGCTGCGCCCGTGACGTGGGTGGGGTGGCGGGAGGCCACCGAGCAGGCGCTCTGCAGCGGGTGACCGGACTCTTGGGTGAATGGTTGACGGTTCACTGTCGACTCTCCATAGACGGTTCGGGTGTCGGGCCTCATCGTGGAACAGCGCCAGTTCCCCGGCCCCCAGCGACGGGATGCCCATGGACGAGTACCTGAGGTCGTACGCGCTGGTCGGGCTGCTGCTCATGCTCGGAGCCGGCTTCGTGGCGGTGAGCTACGGCGCCAACCAGCTGCTGCGCCCGCACCGGCCGACCCGGGAGAAGGTGCTCGGCTACGAGTGCGGTCTCGACCCGGTCGGCGAGGGGTGGGCGCAGTCGCACGTCCGCTACTACGTCTTCGAATCGCTCGGTGACATGCTGTGCCCGGAACCGGGCCGGTGACGGGCGTGGACGCCGAGGAGATCGCCCTGCTGGCCGGGGCCGCGCTCGCGATGGGCGAACCGGAGATCGGCCACGGCCTGCTGACGGTCACCGTCGCGCCCACCGCGTGGTGCCACGCTCTGGAATGGGCGCGCGACGAGCTCGACTGCTCGTTGTTCGACTTCCTGTGCGGCGTCGACGAGCTCGACGCCGATCCCCCCGGAATTCTTGTGGTGGCGCACCTGCATTGCCCGGCGGGACGCCACCACCTGCTCCTGCGCACGCTTGTGCCCGCGGACGACCTCCGGTTGCCCACCGCGACCGGCGTATACCGCGGCGCGAACTGGCACGAGCGGGAGACCCACGAGATGTTCGGGGTGGACTTCACCGGTCACCCGAATCTCGACCCGCTGCTGCTCCCGGACGGCTTCGAGGGCCTCCCGCTGCGGAAGGACTTCGTGCTCGCCTCTCGTGTCGTGAAGCAGTGGCCGGGCGCGGTCAACCCCGGCCAGTCCGCAGGCGACGCCGCCCGCCGCCCCGGCAAGCGCCCGCCGGGCGTCCCCGACCCCGCACGCTGGGGACCGGCGGCGCAGCCGGGACCCGGCACCGACCCAGGGGCCTGACCCGGTGATGCTGCTGCTCGACATCGGGGTCCGGCTGGGCTGTGGTCACCGGCGGCTACGGGTGGCTGGCGGTACTGGTCGTGGTCAACACCGCGATCGGGCTCGCCTACTACCTCGCCTGGGCGGTCCGGCTCCTCGCGCGGCGGGAACGGGGCGCCCCGCGTTCGGTTCGCTACGGCCCTCGGTCGTCACGCCATCGGGCTCGCCGCACTCGTGGCCGCGCTGCTCTCTGTGCTGCCCCAGCTGGTGCTCGACGGCTGGGGTCCGGTTCCACTCTGAGGCTCCTGGTAGAGGAACTTCCCGCCGCGCAGCGCCGACGCGACCGCGGCAACCAAGCACGCCGCCGCGGCGAACCCGAGGGCCAGCGTGAGGCCGGCCGCGAACGGCCCGGAGATCAGCTCCGGGAAGAACGCGCGTCCGGTGAGGAACTCGGCCTGCGCAGGCGTCAGCGCCCCGAGGACCTGCGGTCCGAGCAGGTTCTGGATCGGGTTGTCGCCGAGCAGCGCCGCGAAGAGCGTGCCGACCGGCGGCAGGCCCGCCACGCGGGTCGCGACGTCGGGGGGCACGCCCTGCTCGACGAGTCCGGAGAACAGCGCACGTGGCAGCGTGCCGGACAGACCGATGATGAGCAGCGAGAAGAACACCCCGATCGACAGGACCGTGGCCCCGTTCTGGAACGTCGAGGTCATGCCGGCACCGGCGCCGCGGCGTTCGGGTGGCAGGCTGTTCATAATCGCGGCTCGGTTGGGCGAGCTGAACAACCCCATCGCCAGCCCGTTCAGCGCGAGCAGCGCAGCGAACAGCCGGTAGTCGAAGTCGACGGGCAACAGGTCCAGCAGGAGGAAGCTGACGGCGGCGAGCAGCATCCCGGCCGTCGAGAACGGGCGCGCGCCGAGCCGGTCCGAGAGCAACCCGGACACTGGGCCCGCCACGAGAAAGCCGATGGTCAGCGGCACCATGTAGATCCCTGCCCACAGCGGCGTCTGCTCGAATGCGTAGCCGTGCTCAGGCAACCAGATCCCCTGCAGCCAGATGATGAGGATGAACTGCAGCCCACCGCGGCCGAGCGCGGCGAGCAGATTGGCCAGGTTGCCCGCGGTGAAGGCGCGGATCCGGAACAGCGACATGCGGAACATCGGGTCCGGCACCCGCGTCTCGATCACCGCGAAGCCGACCAGGACGACGAGGCCGCCGATGATCAACCCGAGCACGGTCGGGCTGGTCCAGCCCATGACGTGCGTTCCGTAGGGCTGGATGCCGTAGGTGATGCCGACGAGGACCGCCACGAGCCCGACCGCGAACGTCACGTTGCCCCACCAGTCCAGCCGGGCGGGCCCGCGGACGCCGGTCTCGCGCAGCTTGTAGTGCGCCCAGATCGTGCCGAACACACCGACCGGCACGGACACCAGGAAGATCCAGTGCCAGTTCAGCGGCGCGAGCAGACCCCCGACCACGAGCCCGAGGAACGACCCGGCGATCGCCGCCACCTGGTTGATACCCAGGGCGAGGCCGCGCTGGTCGGCAGGGAAGGCGTCGGTGAGGATCGCCGTCGAGTTGGCCAGCAGCAGGGCGCCACCGACGCCCTGCAGCACGCGCATGACGATCAGCCAGATCGCGGCGGCGTCACCGTGGGTCCACGTGACCGCCAGGAGCACGGAGAAGACCGTGAAGACCGCGAAGCCGAGGTTGTACATCCGGGTGCGCCCGAAGATGTCACCGAGCCGGCCGAAGCTGACCACCAGCACCGCGGTGACCACGAGGTACCCCATGATCAGCCAGAGCAGGTAGCTGATGTTGGCCGGGGCGAGCGGGTCGATGCCGATGCCACGGAAGATGTCGGGCAGTGCGATGAGCAGGATCGACATGTTGATCGTGACGATCAGCACGCCGATCGTGGTGTTGGAGAGGGCAACCCACTAGTAGTGGCCGCCCGTCGAGTTATTTAGCATTACTAACAATATACGTCCAAGCGAGGTCCGTCCGCATCCCCCTGGACGATCCGCCCGCCGTCAGCCGGAGCGTCTGACACAGCGGGCGATCGGCGGGGTCCACGTCCCCCACGATCAGAGCTTCCACCACCCCGGCCACCGCGGCCGTCGCCGTCCGCTGCAGAGACCTTCGCCGGTCGCCTGACTGCTCGATGAGGGCAGGCTCGAGGACCCACAGTAGGAGCTCCGCACTCCGTCGACGGCCTTGTGCCGTACGTCCGCGGGATCGACCCGGCTCAGCAGCACCAGCAGGGGCGCCAGCTCAGCGAGCTCGGCACGACAGGGGGCGCAACCGGCGAGATGGCGATCGAACTCAGCACTCTCGGACGAACAGAGGCTGCCGAGCAGATAGGAGCCCAGCGCGAGGCAGATGCCCTCGTGCTTGCTCACCATGCCTCCCTATCGGAGAAGTCAGCAGCAGCCCTCATCACATGCCCCCTGACGGGCAGACACGGCATCCGGTTCACCGCGAGCCCGGCGTGTGGCCCACACCATCACAGGCGTCCTCGATCGACGCCGTCCGGGGCCCGTTCACGGTTCGGGGGCCTCGTCAGGCTCGCACCACGAACGCGGGGCAGCACATGACGTCCGGCGCAAAACGATCAGAAGGGGTCCCCATTCACCTGCCGGTCGGCCCGATCGAACCGCACCAGGAGAAACTCGCGCGTTCCGCGACCACAGAATCCGACACTCACCTACCCCCTGGGAGAACACCGTCTCGTTCAGGACCAGCCGCGCTCCGGTCGTTCGCCCTGCGACCCACCGGGGGCACGCCGACCGGGCCGAGGGCTTCCTCCAGGAGACCCTGTCACCATCCTGGACTGCGGCGATGGCTCAGATCACACGTTCGGTGTCGGAGATATCTGAACCCGGACCGGATACCGGCTCGTAGAGGTGGACATGGGGATGGTGGGCCGACGCCAAGAGCGCACAGGACTCCGGCGGGTCGCGTCCACTGGTTCACCCCGCGCTGGAAATGACCGCCGCTGAGGGTCCCCGTAGGTGGGTCCGGACGGCCATTCGATCCGGCGCCGTTCCACGGCATACCAGGTCGCGCCTCTGCGCTCGGCGGCTGATTCTCGCATGATGGAGTTGTTGTGGATGCACTTTCCGAGGTCTTGCCCATGCTGCGCATCCGCAGCGCGTCGCCGTCTCGTCTGGAGGCGAGCGGAGAGTGGAACGCGACGTTCCGGGGCTGCCAGCACATCAAGGTCGCCGCCGTCGTGTCCGGCTCCTGCTGGGTGACCGCCGACGACGGTGTACCCCTGCGCATGGACGCCGGTGACTGCTACATGCTGTCAGCAGGGATCCCGTACCGGATCGCGAGCAACCTCGAGGCGCCACTGCTCGACGGCAACGACCTCTTCACCTGCGCCACGTCCAGCACGGTGCTCCTCGGCGATCGGCCAGACGATGCAAATCGGACGGTGCTGATCGGCGGCATGGTCATTTTCGACGAGACAACCGCGGCCCTGCTGCTGGACAGCCTGCCCCCGGTCACCCGGATCGGCGCGAGCACCCACCCGGCGCACGTCCTGCATCCGACCCTCCAGCTGCTCGCCGACGAGACCGCCGTCGCTCTGCCGGGGCGCACCGCGATGTCCGAGCACCTGACCGAGATCCTCTTCCTCCAGGTGCTACGGAGCCACCTCGCCGATCACGAGGGTGACGACCGGCAGTCCCTGGGATGGCTCGGCGCTCTGAACGATCCCCAGATCGGCGCGGCGCTGGCCCTGATGCACCGGGAGCCGGGCAGGCGCTGGACCGTGGCCGCGCTCGCCACGTCCGCCGCCATGTCGAGGTCGGCCTTCGCCCTGCGGTTCAAGACGCTCGTGGGGCTCTCCCCGCTGGACTACCTCTTGCAGTGGCGGATCCGCGCCGCCGAGCAGGCCCTCAAGGTCACCCACCGGTCGGTGGCCTCCATCGCCGCGGAGTGGGGCTACGAGTCGGAGAGTGCGTTCAGCAACGCCTTCAAGCGCGTCACCGGGCACCGGCCCACCCACTACCGAGGCACGGTGGGCTCATAGCCCGTGCCCTGCCCCGAGGGCGGGTCACCATGGCCCGGGCAGCGCAGCCTCGGCATCAGACACGGCGGTGGTGACGATCGTCCTGGCCGCGGCGGAACTCGGCTGCCCGGGGTTCTTGCTGAGCACCGCAATGACGTAGCGGTCGTCCGCACCAAGTACTCCGGTGCTGTGCAGCCAGAAGTCCGAGCCGATCCACATCCACCCCTGCTTCGCCGCGACATCGGGCTTCCGCGGTGGCGCAATCAGGCCGAAAGCCTGGTCGAAGCCGTCGGCCCCCGTGTCCTGTGCCTGCTCGAGGGCACCCATGATCATGTCCCGGCTGCTCGGCGCCATCGACCGCAGAACGTAGTCGTACACCGCGACGACATCGCGCGCGGAGATCAACGTCTCTCCCCACTCCCCGCTGTCGCTGTCGTCCGGCGGCTTGCTGTCCTTGAGCCCGACGAGGCTGATGGTCTGTGCAACGGTCTGCGGGCCGCCGAACCTCTCCCACAGCGCGTTCATCGCCTGGTCGTCGCTGGCCACGAGTGCCCGTTGGATGTTGGTGCGGTCTGCCGCCGTGAGCGTCACAGACCCGGTCTCGACGCGGTGCAGAATCGCGACCACCGTGTAGAGCTTGACCACCGACGCGGAGTAGAACGCCGTCGCACCACCGGCACCGACCGCCAGCTGCCCCGTGGTCCGGTCGAGGACCGCGGCACCGAACTTGGTGTTGGGGCTGGCCCGGTCGAGGGCGTCAACCGCCTGTACCGCGGCTTTCACTGCGGCTGCTGACGCCGCTGTCTCCCCGGCGGTCTCCCCGGCGGCCTCCCCCGCAGCGAGAGCGGGCGCTGCCACCGGCGCGACGACGGACGGCTGCGCAACCGCCGCCGGGATCCCGTCACCTGCGCGGGCACGGCCTTCGACCATGATCGCGGCTCCACCCAGGAGCACGGCGACGGCGACCACCACCAGGGTGGTTCTGACGGGCAGCCGAAAATGATGTCCCCTCACGATCAGG
>DASRSC010000164.1:0-16742 GCA_035695525.1 Pseudonocardia sp.
CGTCGCCGCGCCCCGGCTCAGCCCGGACGGGCGGTTGCTCGCCTGGCTGCAGTGGAACCATCCGTCGATGCCGTGGGACGACACGGAGCTGGTGGTCCGCGACCTCGGCACGGGGGAGGTGACGGTCGTGGCCGGCGGCCCGGGCGAGTCGGTCGCCGAGCCGCGGTGGCAGCCGGACGGGTCGCTGTGGTTCATCAGCGATCGCACCGACTGGTGGAACCTCTACCGCTGGGTCCCCGACGCGGACATCGAGCCGGTCGTCCGGACCGACGCGGAGATCGGCGTGCCGGGCTGGACCTTCGGCTCGGCGCGTTTCGCGGTGCTCGCCGACGGGCGGGTGGTGTTCGCGCGGCGCCGGCAGGGTTTCGACGCTCTCGCGGTGCGCGAGCTCGACGGCTCCCTCGTCGACCTGGATCTGCCGTTCTCGGCGATCAGCGCGGTGCGGTCCACTGGTCCCGGCACCGTCGCCGTCGTGGCGGGAAGCCCCGCTGCCGAGTCAGGGGTGTTCCTCGTGGACGTGGCCACCTCCGCCGTCGAGCCGTTGCGGCCACCACGCGACCTCCGCGTCGACCCCTCGATGGTGTCGGTGCCCGAGGCGATCTCGTTCCCGTCGGTGGACGCCGCGGGTGAACGGCGAACCGCCCACGCGCTGTTCTACCCACCCACCCACGAGCAGTTCCGCGGCCCCGACGGCGAGCTCCCGCCCCTGCTCGTGGAGATCCACGGCGGACCGACGTCGGCGGCCGTGCCGGCGCTGAGCCTCCCCGTCCAGTACTGGACGAGCCGCGGGTTCGCGGTCGTGGACGTGAACTACGGCGGCTCCACCGGATACGGCCGTGCCTACCGCGAGCAGCTGCTGGGGGAGTGGGGCGTGGTCGACGTCGCCGACTGCATGGCCGCGGCGGAGTGGCTGGCGGCGCAGGGCCGCGTCGACCGGAACCGGATGTGCATCCGCGGCGGCTCGGCGGGCGGCTACACGACGCTCGCGGCGCTGGCCCGAGCCGACACCCCGTTCGCGGCTGGAGCGAACTACTACGGTGTGGCCGACCTCGCGGCCTTGGCGGCCGACACGCACAAGTTCGAGAGCCGTTACCTCGACCGCCTCGTCGGCCCGTACCCGGAAGCCCGCGAGGTGTACGAGGAGCGCTCGCCCATACACCATGTCGATCGCTTCGACCGCCCGCTGATCGTCCTGCAGGGCGCCGAGGACGAGATCGTCCCGCCGAGCCAGAGCGAGCTGATCGTCGACGCGCTGCGGGCGCGCCGGCGACCCGTGGCCTACCTGCTGTTCGACGGGGAGCAGCACGGGTTCCGGCGCGCCGAGAACATCCGCAGGGCGCTGGACGCGGAGCTCAGCTTCTACGCCCAGGTGCTCGACTTCGAGCTGCCGGCGGACGAGGGCATCGAGCCGGTGACGGTGGAGAACCTCTGACCACGGGTCACCCGCCGCCGGTGGCCGCAGTGTCCAGCGTCGCCGGGTCGGCGGGTGCCGCTGCGGTCCGCTTCGCCCGCGAGAGCCTGCGCTCCACGTACTCGGCCAGCTTGCCGAGGCCGTAGTTGATGACGATGAAGATCAGCGCCACGATCGCGTAGGTCTGGATGGGGTTGTGCAGCGTCTGGATGATGATGTTCGCCGTCCGGACGAACTCCTCGTAGCTGATGATGAAGCCCAGTGAGGTGTCCTTGACGATCACCACGAGCTGGCTGATCAGCGCGGGCAGCATCACCCGGAACGCCTGCGGCAGCAGGATCGAGGAGAGCACCTGACCCCGGGTCAGCCCCAGGGAGTAGCCCGCCTCGGCCTGACCGCGCGGCAGCGACGCCACACCGGCCCGGATGATCTCCGCGATGATCACCGAGTTGTAGGCGGTGAGCCCGATGACCAGATACCACAGGATCGGCAGGTCCAGGCCCACCTCGGGCAGCACCCGTGCCGCGAAGAAGATCGCGATGACCACCGGGACGCCACGCAGGAACTCGATCACGCCGACGACCAGCCAGCGGTAGTACCGGTTCGCCGTGATGCGGCTGACAGCGAAGAGCGTGCCGATCACCAGCGAGAAGACCAGCGTGAGCCCTGCGGCGACCAGCGTGGCGACCAGAGCCTGTCCGAGCAGCCGCCAGACCGCCAGGAAGCTGGGGTCGAAGGGGTTGACCATGGGTCCCCACCGTTCGGCGGAGAACTGGCCCTGGCTCGCCAGCCGGATGATCACGAGCGCGATCACGACCAGCACGATCACGCTGGCGACGCCACTGGAGATCAGCGTGCGGCGCCGGGTGACGGGACCCGGTGCGTCGTAGAGGACCGAGGTGCTCATCGGGCCACCGCCACCTTCCGCTCGAGGACGCCCAGCAGAATGCCGCCGGGGATGGTCAGCAGCAGGTAGCCCAGGAGCGCGCCGGTCAGGGCGCCCACCGCGGCGTAGCCCTGGGCCGAGGTGAGCTGGACGCCGTTGGCGAACAGGTCGCCGCCGATCCCGAAGGCTCCGGCGATCGCCGAGTTCTTGATCATGGCGATGATCACGCTGCCGAGCGGGGGCACCACAGTGCGCAGCGCCTGCGGCAGCACGATCAGCGAGAGCGACTGGCTGAAGGTCAGCCCGATCGCGCGGGCCGCCTCGGCCTGACCGGCGGAGACCGAGTTGATGCCGCTGCGGACCGCTTCGCAGACGAAGGCCGCCGTGTAGCAGGTCAGCCCGATGACGCCGAAGTAGAAGTAGGACCCGTTGATGCCCAGCTCAGGCAGGCCGAACGCCACAGCGAAAAGGACGACAGCCAGCGGGGTGTTGCGGAAGACCGTGACCCAGGCCGTGCCGATCATCCGTAGCGGGGGCACCGGGGAGACGCGGAAGCCGGCCAGGATCGTGCCCAGCACGAGTGCACCGACCGCGGAGAACACGCAGAGCCGCACCGTTCCGAGGAAACCCAGTACGAAGAGCGGGAACTGCTCGATGATGACGCCCACAACACCTCTATCGGAGACAGACTGACCGGGGTGCCGACCGGACTGGTCGGCACCCCGGTTGCGGCGAGATCAGCTGCAGGTGCCGGGTGCGGGCAGCGGCGGAACCTCCGGGCTGACCTTTCCGACGGTCGAGTCCCACGCAGCCTTGTAGCTGCCGTCGGCCTCCGCCTCCTTGAGCGTCTGGTTGATGAACTCGCAGAAGGCGACGTCGCCCTTCTTGATACCGATGCCGTAGGGCTCCTCGGTGAACTTCTGGTTCACGAGCTTGAACGCCCCGCCCGAGTTCTCGATCAGGCCGGTAAGGATGACGTTGTCGGTGGTGACGACGTCGACCTGACCGGTGCGCAGCGCGTCGGCGCACTTCGAGTACACGTCGAACAGCGTGAGGTTCGCCGGGTCGATGTACTTCTTGATGTTCTCGGAAGGGGTCGAGCCGGCCACGGAGCAGACCTTGGCGTTCGCGCCGCGCAGCGAGTCCGGACCGGTGATGGTGGTGTTGTCGCTCTTGACCATCAGGTCCTGGCCCGCGACGTAGTACGGGCCGGCGAAGCTGATCCGCTCCTTGCGCTTGTCGTTGATCGTGTAGGTGGCGGCGACCATGTCGACGCGGCCCTGCTCGATCACTTCCTCACGCACGGCGGACGGCGCCTCGGTGTAGGCGATCTTGTCGGCAGGGATGCCGAGCTTGGCCGCGATGATCTTGGCGATCTCGACGTCGAAGCCCGCCGGGTTGCCGTCGAGACCCTTCAGGCCGAACAGTGGCTGGTCGAACTTGGTGCCCAGCCGCAAAGTCTGGGCCTTGTTGAGCGTGTCCATCGTGCTGCCGGCCGGGAAGGACGCGCCCTGGGCCACGGACGGTGCAGCTCCCGAGGAACCGAGCGATGAGGACTGGTCACCACAGGCGGTGGCGGCGATCACCACGGTCGCCGCGACGGCGGCGATCCGGATGAGGTGAGAGAAACGCATGGTGGTGCGGGTCCTTCCGTCGGTGCGGGAAAACGGGGCCGGTGCGCTTCCGGCGTGCGGGCCGTCAGTGCGTGAGGATCTTGCCGAGGAAGTCCTTGGCGCGGTCCGTGGTGGGATTGGAGAAGAACGTCTCCGGGCTCGCGTCCTCGACGATCTCGCCGTCGGACATGAACACCACCCGGTGGGCGGCCCGGCGGGCGAAGCCCATCTCGTGGGTCACCACGAGCATGGTCATGCCCTCCCCGGCCAATGCGGTCATCACGTCGAGGACCTCTTGGACCATCTCGGGGTCGAGGGCGGAGGTCGGTTCGTCGAAGAGCATCACCTTCGGCTTCATGGCGAGTGCGCGGGCGATCGCGGCCCGCTGCTGCTGGCCGCCGGAGAGCTGGGCCGGGTACTTGTCCTTCTGGTTCGCGATCCCCACCCGCTCGAGGAGTGCGAGACCGTCCTTCCCGGCGACGGCCTTGCCCACCTTGCGTACCTTGAGCGGCCCGAGCGTGACGTTCTCGAGGATCGTCTTGTGCGCGAAGAGGTTGAAGCTCTGGAACACCATGCCGACATCGGCACGCAGCCCCGCGAGGGCCTTGCCCTCTTCGGGCAGGCGCTTGCCGTCGACCTCGATGGTGCCGCTGTCGATGGGTTCCAGCCGGTTGATCGTCCTGCACAGCGTCGATTTGCCGGACCCCGACGGGCCCAGCACCACCACGACCTGGCCGCTCTCGACCTCGAGGTTGATGTCGCGAAGGACGTGCAGCTCGCCGAAGTGCTTGTCGACGGACGCCATCCGGATCATGGGAGTGTTGGTCATCGGGGGCCTCCGTGCATGGCGGGACGCTAGGACGAATCGGACGGCTCAGTCCAGCACCTTGAGCAACCCATAGGGTTTCGCTCCGATAACGCTCGGCATGGAGGCATGAGGACGTGCACATCCTTCTGGTGGAGGACGACGACCGCATCGCGGCCGCGCTGCGCCCGGCACTGCACCGGAACGGGATGACAACGACGCGGCTCTCACGCGGACGTGGAGCTGTCGACCACCTGGCCGGCGTCGATGTCGTGCTGCTCGATCTCGGCCTCCCCGACATCGATGGCGTCGACGTGTGCAGGGCGATCCGCGAGGTCAGCGAGGTGCCGGTGATCGTGGTGTCGGCGCGCGGCGAGGTCGACGACCGCATCCTCGGCCTGCATTCCGGCGCCGACGACTACCTTGTCAAGCCCTACGACATCGGTGAGCTCGTGGCGCGCGTGCACGCGGTGTACCGGCGGCGCCGGGTGGTGTCGTCGGCCGGACCGGAGGACGTCGTGGTGGTCGACAACGTGAGCGTCGACCTGCACCGCCACTCCGTCACGGTCGGGGGCAGGCCGGTCAACCTCACCAGGAAGGAGTTCCAGGTGCTCGCGCTGCTCGCCAGCTCTGGGGGCGCGGTGTGCACGCGCAGCCGGATCGTGGCGGAGGTGTGGGGCCGGTCCTGGGCCGGCGCGAATCGCACACTCGACGTGCACGTGGCCACGCTGCGCACCAAGCTCGGCCGCGCCGACCTCGTGCAAACCGTCCGGGGCGTGGGCTACCGGCTCGGACTGCCCGAGAGCGGCAACCCCGACAGTGTCATCCCGAACAGCGGCGTCCCCGACAACGGTACGGAGTAGGAGTGCGCACCCGGCTGCTGGTGATCGTGCTGTTCCTGGTCGGCCTGCTGGCCGTCGGGCTCGGCGTGCCGCTGGCGCTGAGCAACGCGCAGGCGAACCAGCTCGAGCTGTTCACCGACCGGCTGACCGACACGATCTTCTACGCCTCGCTGGCCGAGCGCCCGATCACCGAGGCGGACACCACGGGGCTGGAGCAGGAGCTGGCCCGCTACGACGCCGTCTACGGCGTGGCGGTGATGGTGGTGGACCGCAACGGGCAGCTGGTCGCCACGTCGCGACACCCACCCCCCGTGCTCGACGAGGCCGGCCGCGAGCGGGTCGAGCTGGCGCTGGCGAACCGGCGCTCGGAGGCCTACCCGCCGTTGCTGCCATGGGACGAGCGGCCGCTGGTGCTCGCCGAGCCGGTGCTGGTCGACACCGAGGTCCGCGGCGCCACCATCACGGTGTCGCCGACGGCCGCGCTGCGCGCAGAGGAGGTGCGGGTGTGGTCGCTGGTCGCGGCCGCCGGGCTGCTGGCCCTCGCGATGGCCGTGCTGGTCGCGCTGCCGATCGTCCGGTGGATCCTGCGCCCGGTCCGCAGGCTCGACGAGGGCACCGGGCGGGTCGCGGCGGCGGTGCTCGCCGGGGCCGGGGCGGAGCCGGTTGCCGACGGGTCCGGGCCGCCCGAGCTGCGCAGGCTGTCGGTCTCGTTCGACCGGATGGCCGAGACGGTGACGCAGGCCTACGCGGCGCAGCGCGCGTTCGTCGCCGACGCGAGCCACCAGCTGCGCAACCCACTCACCGCGCTGCGCCTGCGGCTGTCCAACCTGGAGGGCCACGTGGACGGGTCCGCCATCGAGGACCACATGGCCGCGCTGGAGGAGGCGGATCGGCTCTCCACGCTGCTGGACGGGCTGCTCGCGCTGGCCCGCGCCGAGCGCACCGCACCAGTGGTCGTCGTCGAGGTGGATCCTGCGGTGGCGGACCGGATCGACGCCTGGCGGCCCCTGGCCGAGCACACGGGCCTACAGCTCGTCCGTTGCGGGCGGCGCGGGTTGCGGGCGGCGGCGTCGGCCGGGGCGATCGAGACGGTGCTCGACGCGGTGCTGGACAACGCGGTGAAGTTCTCCCCGCCGGGCGGCACGGTGACCGTTCGCACGGGGACGACGCCGACGCACGTGGAGGTCGCGGTGCGCGACACGGGCCCGGGCCTCGCCCCTGAGGAGCTGGAGCGGGCCACCGACCGGTTCTGGCGCAGCCCGGCGCAGAGCAACGTCGATGGCTCCGGGCTGGGGCTGGCGATCGCCGCCCGCACTGTCGAGCTCGCCGGTGGGGAGCTGCGGTTGGAGCTGCCCGCGGGCGGTGGGCTGCAGGTGATCGCGCTGCTTCCCCAAGTGCCGGGCGAGGAGCCGGACGGGGAGCAGCCGGTGGTCGAACGGGAGGCCGGCATGCCGTCCTCGCCCGCCTGACGTCCGGCGGAACGGTCCGACCCTCCCGGCCCGGACCCGGACCGGTGGGAATCTGCCGGGCTCGGTGACCCGCGGATCCGGACAGTCACTAGCCGTTCTTCAATGCGCGGAAGAACCGCTCTGCGCCGGGGTGCAGCGGCACCGGCTGGGTGCCGATCGCCGCTCGGGGGTCGATGGTGAGCGCCGAGGGGCTCGCCACCGCCAGCTCCGGCTGGGCGTCGAACAGACCCTCGACGAGCGCGCTCGCGAGATCGTCCGGCATCGAGGCCGGCACCAGCAGGAAGTTGCGCACGAGCAGGGTCGTGATGGGCTCGGGGATGCCGTATGTCGCGGCAGGCACGGTGCCGGAGGCGTACGCCGGGTAGGCCGTATGGACGGCGGTGATCATGTCCTCGAGGTTCAGCAATCGGATCGGCACTGTCCTCGCCAGCCGGCTGACCCCGTCGGTGGGCACCCCGCCGGACCAGAAGAACGCATCGATCGCGCCACTCTCCATGGCGGCCACGGACTCGTTGATGCCGAGCTGCTCGGCCTGCAGGTCCGTGTCCGGCGACACCCCGGCCAACCCCAGCAGCCGCGTGGCGATCACATACACGCCCGAGTCGGGAGCGCCGATCGACACCCTGGCTCCCCGCAGGCCGGCCAGAGTCGTCACCGGGGACGTGGCCCTGACGACGACGTGTACGGCGTCGTCGTAGATCCGGGCGAGCGCACGAGGGGCGCGCTGGTCGCCCGGGGCCGACTTCAACAGCTGGTCGGCCGCGGTATCCACCTGGCTGAACGCCACGTCCACCGCTCCTGTGGCGAGCAGTCGCAGGTTGTCCACCGAGCCGGCCGTCGCCAGCACCTCGGGACGGACGTCGAGCCCGAGCTTCCGCTGCCACGCGTCCGCCAGGGCGTTTCCGAGCCCGAAGTAGACGCCCTGGGTGCCGCCGGTCGCGAGCGTCAGCCGGGTGCTGGCGTAGGGGGACGAGCAGCCGCCGAGCGCGGCGAGCAGGCCGAGCAGGCCGAGCCCGCCCAGCACCGCGCGCCGCCCGCACGAGCCGCCGCCCTCCACGGGGGGCATCCTGCCGTGCCCGGCCGATGCGGTCGACATCGTGCCGACGGCCTACCCTCATTCCGTGGGCCGTAGCTACACCATCCGCACCTACGGGTGCCAGATGAACGTGCATGATTCCGAGCGGATGGCTGGGCTCCTGGAGGCGGCGGGATACACGAAGGCCGACTCGGAGGACGCGGACGTCGTCGTGTTCAACACCTGCGCCGTCCGCGAGAACGCCGACAACCGGCTCTACGGCAACCTCGGCCACCTCCGGCCGGTGAAGACCGCCCGGCCGGGAATGCAGATCGCGGTGGGCGGCTGCCTCGCGCAGAAGGACCGCTCCGAGATCGTTCGGCGCGCTCCATGGGTCGATGTGGTCTTCGGCACCCACAACGTGCACGCCCTGCCCGTCCTGCTGGAGCGCGCACGCCACAACGCCACCGCTCAGGTGGAGATCGCCGAGTCGCTGGAGGTCTTCCCCTCCACGCTGCCGGCGCGCCGCGAGTCGGCCTACGCCGGCTGGGTGTCGATCTCCGTGGGCTGCAACAACACGTGCACCTTCTGCATCGTGCCGTCGCTGCGGGGCACGGAGAAGGACCGCAGGCCGGGCGACGTCCTGGCCGAGGTGTCCGCGCTGGCGGCCGACGGCGTGCTCGAGGTGACCCTGCTCGGGCAGAACGTCAACTCCTACGGTGTCGAGTTCGGCGACCGCGGCGCCTTCGCGAAGCTGCTGCGGGCATGCGGCGACGTCGAGGGCCTCGAACGCGTGCGGTTCACCTCGCCGCACCCCCGCGACTTCACCTCCGACGTGATCGCGGCAATGGCCGAGACGCCGAACGTGTGCCCCCAGCTGCATATGCCTCTGCAGTCCGGCTCGGACGACGTGCTGCGGCGGATGCGCCGCTCCTACCGGTCCGCGCGCTTCCTGGCGATCATCGACGAGGTGCGCGCCGCGATCCCGCACGCCGCGATCAGCACCGACATCATCGTCGGCTTCCCGGGCGAGACCGACGCCGACTTCGAGGCCACCCTCGATGTGGTGCGCTCCGCCCGCTTCGCGAACGCGTTCACTTTCCAGTACTCCCTTCGGCCCGGCACGCCCGCTGCGGCGCTGCCCGACCAACTGCCCAAGGCCGTGGTCCAGGAGCGGTACGAGCGGCTCGTCGCGCTACAGGAGGAGATCTCCTGGTCGGCCAACCGCGCGCTCGAGGGGCAGGTCGTCGAGGTACTGGTGTCGACGGGGGAGGGGCGCAAGGACAGCGCCACCCGGCGGATGAGCGGCCGCGCTCGCGACGGGCGGCTTGTGCACTTCGCTCCCGGCCCGGCAGCGTCGGACGCCGGTGGGATCCGTCCCGGTGACATCGTCGAGGTCGCCGTCGGGTATGGGGCGCCGCACCATCTCGTGGCCGACGGCCCGGTCCTGTCCCACCGGCGCACGGGTGCGGGCGACGTCCACGAGATGGGTACCCGGCCCGGGGGTGTGCCGACCGGCCTGGGCCTGCCGTCCTTCGGCGCGCCGGTGCAGGCGGCGGCCACGCCCGGGTGTGCGACGAGCGCATGAGCGCCCCGGCGGGTGACGGAGTGCAGCGAGGGAGAGCGATGAATGAGCGGAAGGTCCCCGAGGAGCTGGCGGCTCTCGACGCGGAGCTGACCGGAATCGGTCGGCGCGTCCAGCGCCAGATCGACCCCGGCCCGGCGGCGCTGGGCGTGTCCATCGCGATACTCGTGCTGATCGTGGCACTGATCCTGCCGTGGACCGGCTCGGTGCGCGGTTGGGAGGTGCTCGCGGGCCTCGAGCCGCGGCTCGGGGTGCTGCCGCGGCTGTTCACCTTTACCTCGCTGGGCTTCGGCCTGGTGGTCTCGACGCTCGCGCTCGCCACCCGGTGGTGGGCGCTGGCCTGGCTGTCGGCGGTGGGGTGCGGGATCTCGGTGGTCACGGGGCTGTGGGCGATCTGGTCCCGGCAGGTCGCGGTGCCGGTCGGGGGCACCGGGCCCGGTGTCGGGGTCGTGCTGGCCCTCCTCGCGGTGATCACACTCGCCGTCTGTTGGGCGCGGATCGCCGGTCGCCGAGGGTGAAAGGATCTGGCGTCGGTGAGACCGACGATCGGAGACATCGCCGCCTGACGGCGGCGCCCGCACGGTTCCGCTGATCACCGGAACTGTGCCCGCACGGTCCCTTCGACGACTGTGAGGGCACGATACCGGTGATCATCCTCAGAGTTGCCGGACCGCCTGTTCCGCCGTTGTCAGCCACTCGCGCCACTGCTCGGCCTGGCTCTGGGCCTGCTGGGCGCGCCGGGCGTCTCCGGCAGCGCGGGCCTTCTCCGCCTGCGCCTCGAACTGGGCCACCCGCTCGCGGAACTGGGCCACCCGCGCTTCGGCCTCGGGATCGGTGCGGCGCCACTGGCGGTCGGCGGCCTCGCGCACCTTCTCCTCGACGGCGCGCAGGCCGGCCTCGAGCGACCGGATGTCGTCGCGCGGGACCTTGCCGATCTCCTCCCAGCGTTCCTGGATGTGGCGCAGGGCGGCGCGCGCCCCGGCCGGATCGGACAGGTCGATCTTCTCGGCCTCCACGAGCAGGGCCCGCTTCGCCTCGGCGTTCGAGGTGAACTCGGCGTCGCGCTCCGCGAAGGTGCCGGCGCGCCGCGCGAAGAACGCGTCCTGCGCGATGCGGAAGCGATGCCACAGGCCGTCGTCGGCGTCCTTCTGAGCGCGGCCCGCGGCCTTCCATTCCGTCATCAGGTCGCGGAAGCGGGCCGCGGTGGGGCCCCAGTCGTCGGAATCGGTGAGCTTCTCCGCCTCGACGACCAGCTCCTCCTTCCGCGCCTTGGCCGTGGCTCGTTGGCGGTCGAGGTCGGCGAAATGCGATCCGCGGCGGCGGTTGAACGCCTCGCGCGCCTTCGAGAACCGCTTCCACAGCAGTTCGTCGGTCTTGCGGTCGATGCCGCGGATGGCCCGCCACTCGTCGAGGATCGCCTTGAACCGGTCGCCGGCCTGCTTCCACTGCGTGGCCTCCGCGGCGAGCACCTCGGCCTCGGCGGCGAGCTCCTCCTTGCGGGCTACCGCGGCGGCCCGCTGGGCGTCCCGCGCGGACCGGGCCGCGGCGACGGCCTCCTCCGCCTGCACCACCAGGTCGTCCAACCGCGCGCGCAGCCCGACCAGGTCGCCGACCACGGTGGCCTCGTCCAGTCCGTCACGCAGCGTCTTCGCGCTGTGCAAGGCGTGCTTCGGTTCGCCGCCTCCCGCGGCGAGACGGGCGGCGAGCAGCTCGACCTCGGTGAGCAGGTCGTCGAACCGGCGGGCGAAATGGGCGAGCCCCTCTTCGGGCGCCCCGGCCTGCCAGTTACCCACGACGCGTTCGCCGTCGGGTGTGTGGACGTAGATCGTGCCCTCCTCGTCGACACGGCCCCAGCGGCCCGGGTGGGTGCCTGCGCTCGGGACGGGGGAGGGCTGGGCGACGGGCACGGGCACGGGCACGTCCGGCGGGGCAGCCGCCTGCGCCGCAGGTGCGGGGTGCGGCGCGGCCGGGACGGCGACCGGCCCCGGTCGGGGCGCGGCGGGTACCGCGGGCGGCCCGGGTCGCGGTGGCGCCGGGACGACGGGTGGCCCAGGCCGAGGAGGGCCGGGAACCGGGGCCGTGGCGGTGGTGTCCGGGACGGGTGATTCCTGGTGGTCGGAGGCGGTGTCGGGCGCATCGCTGCCCGGCGGCGTGGGAGCGGTGGCGGGCCCGGCGTCGGTCGGGGGTGCGGGGGCGGCGTCGGGCGCATCGGTGGCCGGAGCCGCGGGGGCGGTGTCGGGCTCGCTGGTGGCAGGCGCCGCGGGGGCCTCGTCGGTCGGCGGCTCGACCCCCGTGGTGGCGCTGTCCGCGCTGGAACCTCGGGCGTCGGGGGAGGGGCCGGGTGGCGGGGTGTCACGGGCGGGGACAGGGTGCGCGGCGTGGGCCGCAGCCAGCGGGCCCGCCTCCGCCAGCGGAGGGGTGGCCGCTGCCTCGACGTCGGAGCCCGGCTCGGCCGCAGCGCCGGACCGGTGGTGGCGTCCGAGTTCCAGCGGTGAAGGCCGGGGGACCGGGGTCTCCTCGGCCTCAGCGCCTGCGACAGCGGGGTCGCCGGCGGCCGGCTGCGCCGGCTCCTGGCCCGTCGGCTGCTTCCCTTCCGCCTGCTCGACCGCACGGTCGGCGTCGACCGTCCCGCCCTCGGTGGCCGTGGCTGGCGTTCCCGTACCCTGTTGCTCCGACACCGTCGTCCTCCTTGCTCAGGCCCACCGCGAGCGGTGGGCGCCCCGCCCGGGGGCGGAGCCGTGCACAGCGACCGTCGCCAGTCCTCGTGACCAGTGGTCGTCCAGCGATTCAAACAGCTCCAGGGTCGGACCGGAACAACCCGCATGGGCGCTGCGCAGCCAGCGGCCGGTCCGGGTCGGTGAGCCGCGCCCGAACACGCTGGTGGGAGCCCCGCGGCATACGCTGAGATGCGTGCTGTCGTTGGTCGCCGTGCTACCCGAGCCACCGCTGCTCGTCCCCGAACTGGCGACGGGCGGCGCGGCCGAGACCGCCGAGCTTCGCTCAGCCTGTGTCGGCGCCGCCGCGCGGTTGGCCGGGGCCGCGCCGCGGTGGATCGCCGTGGGCGCCGACACCGGCGGGCGGCGCACGGTCTGCCCGCCCGCCCGGGGCAGCTTCCTCGGCTTCGGCGTGGACGTCGTGGTGGGGCTCGACCCGGCCTCGGCCGCTGAGCCCGTCGACCCCGACATGCCGCTTCCGCTGCTGATCGCCGGCTGGGTGGCGGCCGCCACTGGCGCCGGTGTCAGCATCCGGGGTGAGCTCGTGGCCCCCGATGAGACACCGCGGGCGTGCGCCGACCTCGGTGCCGCGCTCGCCGCGGAGTGCGCGGCAGACCCCGGGCCGGTGGGTCTGCTGGTCGTGGGGGACGGCGCCGCGACGCACAGCGAGAAGGCCCCGGGCTACCTGGACGAGCGTGCAGGACCGTTCGACGCGGCCGTTGCCGCGGCACTCCGGGACGCCGACGGCGGCGCACTGGCGCATCTGGACGTCGAGCTCGCCACCGCACTGTTCGCCGCGGGACGGGCACCGTGGCAGGTTCTCGCCGGAGCCGCCGCGGGGAGCCGGTGGCGCGGCGACCTCCTGCACTCCTCGATCCCGTACGGCGTGGCCTACCACGTGGCCGTGTGGACGCGGCTCACGTGAGCGGACCACCACTGGTCGCCGTCGTGGGCCCCACGGCGACCGGCAAGTCCGAGCTGGGCCTCGCGCTGGCGACGGATCTGGGCGGCGAGGTCGTCAACGCCGACGCGATGCAGCTCTACCGCGGACTCGACATCGGCACAGCCAAGCTCACGCCGAGCGAACGGGCCGGGGTCCCGCACCACCTGCTCGATGTCCTCGACATCACGGAGGTGGCATCAGTGGCGGCCTACCAGCGCGCGGCGCGGGAGGTGGTGGAGCGGCTGCGAGCAGGCGGCCGGACCCCGGTGCTCGTCGGCGGATCCGGTCTGTACGTGCAGGCCGTCATCGACGAGCTCGAGTTCCCCGGAACGGACCCTGACCTGCGTGCGGGGCTGCAGGCGGAGTTGGCCGCGGGCGGATCCGAAGCGCTGCATGCACGGCTCGCCGAGGTCGACCCGGCGGCCGCCGAGGTGGTGTTGCCGACGAACGGCCGACGCATCGTCCGTGCGCTCGAGGTGATCGCGCTGACCGGGCGTCCGTTCCCGGCACGGCTGCCCACCGGCGGAGCGGCGCGCTACGACGCGGTGCTGCTCGGTGTCGACAGGGACACAGCGGACCTCGACGCTCGGGTCGCCCGGCGGGTCGCGCGGATGTTCGCAGCCGGGCTCGTCGACGAGACCCGCGAGCTGCTCGCCCACGGGCTGCGTGAGGGGCTCACCGCGTCGCGCGCACTGGGCTACCAGCAGGTCGTCGCTGCGCTCGACGGCGTCGGGGATCTCGGGACCGCCGCGGCAGCGACGGTGACCGCCACGCGGCGGTTCGTGCGCCGCCAGCGCTCCTGGTTCCGCCGCGACCCGCGCATACAGTGGCTCGACGGCGGCGCGCCCGATCTCCTCGTCCGGGCCAGGGCCGTGACCTCGCGGGCAGTAGGCTTCTGACGTGCAGTTCAGCAAGGGACACGGTACGGAGAACGACTTCGTCGTGCTCCCTGACCCGGACGGCGTCCTGGACCTCACCCCGGCGAGGGTGGCCGCGCTGTGCGATCGCAGGCGCGGCCTGGGCGCGGATGGCGTGTTGCGGGTGGTGCGCTGGGCGGCGCTCGGGGACGGGCCGGAGCCCGAGCCCGGTGTCGAGTGGTTCATGGACTACCGCAACGCCGACGGCACGGTCGCCGAGATGTGCGGCAACGGGGTTCGGGTGTTCGCTCGCTACCTCGAGCACGCGGGATGGCTCACCGGCGGCGAGACGCCGCTGGGCACGCGCGCCGGCTTGCGTACGGTGCGTCTGGAACCGGGGGACGGCACCGACGGTGACGTCTCCGTCGACATGGGGCCCGCGCTCGTCGGGGAGACCAGCACCGCCAGCATCCACGGGGAGGCGTTCCCCGGCGTCGCGGTGGACGTCGGTAACCCGCACCTGGCGTGTGTCACCGACGTCGCCATCGACGGGCTCGATCTGACCTGCCCGCCCGGGCACGACCCGGCGCTGTTCCCGCACGGGGTGAACGTCGAGTTCGTCAGCCCGGTGTCGACGTCGGGAGGGCACGCCGAGATCGCGATGCGCGTGCACGAGCGCGGTGTGGGGGAGACACGGTCGTGTGGCACCGGCACGGTGGCGGCCGTCGTGGCCGCGCTGCGACACGCCGGTCGGAGCAGGGGCACGGTCGCCGTGCACACCCGCGGCGGGCGACTGCGCGTCACGGTCGAGGGCTCGACGACGGTCCTGCACGGGCCCGCCGTGCTCGTGGCCCACGGCGAGCTGACCCGTTCCTGGTGGGACGCCGCAGCGCGGGAGCCCGCTTCGGTCGGCTGCTGAGCTGCCGGTCCGACACCACGGCGCGCGGACCCGAGCGACTCGCGAGGCCGCTACCACCCGCCGAAACAAACCAGACAGCGGGGGCGTTGACATGGGAGCATGAACCTCACAATGACTGAACCCGCCCTGTCCACCACAGCTGACGACACGCGCCGCGCCACCCGTGGCGACTACGAGCTCGAGGAGCGCACGTCGTTGCGCCGCGTCGCCGGGCTGTCCACCGAGCTGACCGACGTCACCGAGGTCGAGTACCGGCAACTGCGCCTCGAGCGCGTCGTACTCGTCGGCGTCTGGACCGAAGGCAGCTCCGAGCAGGCCCGGGCCTCCCTCACCGAGCTGGCGCGTCTCGCCGAGACCGCCGGTTCCCAGGTGCTCGACGGTCTGGTCCAGCGCCGCCCCCGGCCCGACCCCGCCACGTTCATCGGCACGGGCAAGGTCGACGAGCTGCGCGACGCCGTGCTCTCGGCCGGCGCCGACACCGTGATCTGCGACGGCGAGCTGTCTCCCGGGCAGCTGCGCCAGCTGGAGGAGAAGCTCAAGGTCAAGGTGATCGACCGCACAGCGTTGATCCTCGACATCTTCGCCCAGCACGCCCGCTCCAAGGACGGCAAGGCGCAGGTCGAGCTGGCTCAGCTGTCCTACCTGCTGCCGCGCCTGCGCGGCTGGGGTGAGGCATTGTCCCGGCAGGTCGGTGGCCGGGCCGCAGGTGGCGTCGGGATCGGCGGCCGCGGCCCCGGTGAGACCAAGATCGAGCTCGACCGCAGGCGCATCCGCACCCGGATGTCCAAGCTGCGGCGCGAGATCTCCGGGATGAAGCAGGTGCGCGAGACCCAGCGCGGGTCACGGCGTCGTCACGAGATCCCGTCGGTCGCGATCGTCGGCTACACCAACGCGGGAAAGTCGAGTCTGCTCAACTCGCTCACCGGCGCGGGCGTGCTCGTCGAGGACGCGTTGTTCGCCACCCTCGACCCCACCACCCGGCGTACGTCCACCTCCGACGGGCGCACCTACACCCTGACCGACACGGTCGGGTTCGTGCGGCACCTGCCGCACCAGCTCGTCGAGGCGTTCCGGTCCACGCTGGAGGAGACGGCGGGCGCCGATCTGCTCGTGCACGTCGTCGACGCCTCCGACGCGCTTCCGGAGGACCAGATCAAGGCCGTCCGCCAGGTGCTAGTCGAGATCGGTGAGCAGAACGCGGGCACGATGCCGCAGGAGCTCCTCGTCGTCAACAAGACCGACGCGGCCGATGATCTGCAGCTGGCGCGGCTGCGCCACCTGCTGCCGGACGCGGTGTTCGTCTCCGCACGGCGCGGCGACGGGGTCCAGAAGCTCCGCGAGCGCATCGCCGAGCTGTTGCCGCGGCCCGAGGTCGACGTCGAGCTGCTGCTGCCCTACGCAGAGGGTTCGCTGGTGGCGCGCGTGCACTCCGAGGGTGAGGTACTGGCCGAGGAGCACACCCCTCAGGGCACCCGGTTGCACGCCCGCGTCGGCGCTGAGCTCGCCACCGCCGTGCTGCCGTTCGCGCTGGTCGGGATGCCCGCCGAGGACGGCGCCGCACGCTGATCCAGCTCCTCCTGGCCGGTGCGCTCGTAGCGTCGCTCGCCGGCGTGCCTGCTCCGGAAGCCCGGTGTGCCGTCGACGACCCCAGGCTCACGGAGCTGTCCGGGCTCGTCGTCGACG
>DASRSC010000165.1:0-5054 GCA_035695525.1 Pseudonocardia sp.
GCCTGTGAGCAGGCTGTGGCGCGGGGAGAGTCGCGCCCGCCGGGTCCTACATTCCGGCGATCAGCTTCTCCACGCGGTCGTCCACCGACCGGAAGGGGTCCTTGCACAGCACGGTGCGCTGCGCCTGGTCGTTGAGCTTGAGGTGCACCCAGTCGACGGTGAAGTCGCGTCCCGCGGCCTGGGCCGCCGCGATGAAGTCGCCGCGCAGCTTGGCCCGGGTGGTCTGCGGAGGCGTGTCCTTCGCGGCCTCGATCTCCCCATCGTCGGTGACCCGGTCGACCATGCCCTTGCGCTGGAGCAGGTCGAACAGCCCGCGCCCGCGCCGGATGTCGTGGTAGGCGAGGTCGATCTGGGCGATGCGCGGGTTGGCGAGGTCCATGTCGTTGCGCTGGCGGTACCGCTCGACGAGCCGGTGCTTGATCGCCCAGTCGATCTCGCGGTCGATCATTGACAGGTTCTGCGACTCGACGGCGTCGAGCGTGCGCCCCCACAGGTCGAGCACCCGCTGGACCGTCGGGTCGTGGGAACCGCGCGTGGCGACATGCTCGACGGCGCGGCTGTAGTACTCGCGCTGGATGTCCAGCGCGCTCGCCTCCCGTCCGCCCGCGAGCCGCACGGTGCGCCTGCCGGTCAGGTCGTGGCTGATCTCGCGGATCGCGCGGATCGGGTTGTCGAGGGTGAAGTCGCGGAACTGGACGCCCGCCTCGATCATCTCCAGCACCAGCGTGGCCGAGCCGACCTTGAGCAGCGTGGTGACCTCGGACATGTTCGAGTCGCCGACGATCACGTGCAGCCTGCGGTACCGCTCGGCATCGGCGTGGGGCTCGTCGCGCGTGTTGATGATCGGACGGGAGCGGGTGGTGGCCGAGGAGACACCCTCCCAGATGTGCTCGGCGCGCTGCGAAAGGCAGTACACGGCGCCGCGAGGGGTCTGCAGCACCTTGCCCGCGCCGCAGATCAGCTGGCGCGTCACCAGAAAGGGCAGCAGCACGTCGGCGATGCGGGAGAACTCACCTGCCCGCGCGACCAGGTAGTTCTCGTGGCAGCCGTAGGAGTTGCCCGCCGAGTCGGTGTTGTTCTTGAACAGGTAGATGTCGCCGCCGATGCCTTCGTCGACGAGCCGGCGCTCGGCGTCGACGAGGAGGTCCTCGAGGATCCGCTCCCCGGCCTTGTCGTGCGCCACCAGTTGGGTGAGCGAGTCGCACTCCGCGGTGGCGTACTCGGGATGGCTCCCGACGTCGAGGTAGAGCCGGGCGCCGTTGCGCAGGAAGACGTTCGACGAACGTCCCCACGACACGACCCGGCGGAACAAGTACCGGGCCACCTCGTCCGGGGAGAGGCGTCGCTGGCCGTGAAAGGTGCAGGTGACCCCGAACTCGGTCTCCACACCGTAGATCCGCCGCTGCATCCCGTCAGAGTAGGCGGAGAGACCCCACTCATGGCACAGCTGTGACCGACCGGTTCGGGTACGTCGTCCCGTAGTTTCGCCGAAGTCCCCTGCCGGTTGGGCCATTCGCGTTGCTTCACGGGGCCCCGCTGGGCCTCGGGGATGTTCAGCGGGTCGCCCCGGCCCAGTCGGAGGAGCGCCTGCGTAGGGTCGGTCCGTGATGTCCTGGTTTCGGCGGGCCGCCGACGAGGTGAACGACGCCGACCGCGCCGTGTCGCGGGCGGTCTCCGCGATGCCCCCCTCGCCGCTCGACACCGCGATGAAGAATCTGTCGACCGCGGCCAACCACAGCCTGCTGTGGTTCGCGCTCGCTGCGCTGCTGGCGTCGCGGCGAGGGGCGAGCCGCCAGGCGGCCGCCCGTGCTCTCCTCGCGATCGCGGGCGCGAGTGGCACGGCGAACGCGCTACTCAAGCCGGCGTTGCCGCGCCGCAGGCCGCCCGCGGCGGAGCTCCCGGCCTACCAGACGATCGATCACCCCCCGACCTCGTCGTCCTTCCCGTCCGGGCACGCCGCGTCGGCGGCTGCGTTTGCCACCGCTGTGGCTCTGGAGAGCCCGCGGCTCGGTCTCGTCGTCGCCCCGCTTGCGGCGTCGGTGGCCTACTCGCGGGTACACGTCGGCGTGCATTGGGCCTCGGACGTGCTCGCCGGGGCGGCCGTGGGCAGTGGTGTCGCGCTCGCCACCCGCCGTTGGTGGCCGGTGCGGCGCGGCGACGAGGCCCGGGCCCGGCCGCTCGACGCGGTGCCCGAGCTCCCCCGTGGTGAGGGCCTCGTGATCGTGTCCAACCAGCGCTCCGGTGACCCCGAGTACGACCCGGCGAACGAGCTGGAGACCGCATTGCCCGCGGCGATGGTGCTGCGCGCCGAGCCCGACCGCGACCTGGACGAGCAGCTCGACACCGCGGTCGCCGAACGGGACGGCTGGGTCCGGGCGATCGGCGTCGCGGGCGGCGACGGCACGGTGGCCGCCGGCGCCACGGTGGCCGGGCGCCGCAACCTGCCACTGGTGGTGGTGCCCACGGGGACGCTCAACCACTTCGCCCGCGACGTCGGCATCTACGACCTGCAGGAAGCGGTGGACGCCACGGGGGCGGGCGAGGCGGTCGCCGTGGATCTCGGGCTGATCGACGTGCATCCCGGGCTCGGCGCCGACCCGGAGATCAAGGAGGTCGAGCGGGTCCGCTGTTTCCTCAACACCGCCAGCCTCGGTTCCTACCCCGACCTCGTGCGCCTGCGCGAGCAATGGCAGCCGCGGTGGGGCAAGTGGCCTGCCTTCGCTGCAGCGCTTGTCGTGGTGCTGCACCGCGCCGAACCCGTCGAGATCAAGATCGACGGCCGGTGGACGTCGGTCTGGTTCCTGTTCGTCGGCAACGGGCCCTACCACCCGCGCGGCATGGTGCCGGCCTGGCGACCCTCGCTCGACTCCGGCCTGCTCGACGTGCGCTGGTTGCGCGCCGACGTGCGGTTCTCGCGGCTGCGGGCCGTCGTCGCGCTGCTGCTCGGCGCACTCGGGCACAGCCGCGTGTACCACCAGCGCGAGGTGCCCGTGCTCGACGTCGAGCTCGCGGTGCCGGGCATGCTCGCCACCGACGGTGAGGTCGTCGAGGAGGCGGGCCGGTACACGTTCCGCGTCGCGAAGGACGCGATCCCGGTGTACCGGCGGCAGGAGGACAGGTGGACGGGGCGCGACCGCCCGTTCGTCGGCTGAGCACGATCACCGCAATCGGGACGGCCCTCGCCCTGGCCGCCTGATCACCAGCGTCAGGACATCTCCTGCACAGGTGCAGCTGAGGTCCCGATCCCGGCGATCATCCGCCGCTGCCGTAGGGCTTGGTCAGCACCTCGAGGTTGTGCCCGTCCGGCGAGGAGAAGTACAGGCCACGGCCGCCGTCGTTCGTGTTGTGCCCCGGCGTCTGGTGCCCGGGGTCGCCGTAGGTCGGCACTCCCCGATCGCGCAGCCGACCGGCGACCGCGTCGAACTCCTCCTCGCTGATCAAGAACGCGTAGTGCTGCGAGGGCACGTCGGCGGTGTCCATGAAATCGAGGCTCACGCCGTTCTGCAGCTCGACAACGGCGAACGGTCCGAACGGCACCGGGCCGGGCAACCCGAGGACGTCGGTGACGAAGCGAGCCTCCGCGTTCTTGTCCCGCGCGGCGACGATGGTGTGGTTCAGCTCGATGCTCATGGCTACCAGCGTGCGACCTCAACCTGGGTGCAGGTCAAGGCCCGGTCCGCGATACCGCCCCGGGCTACGAGCCGTTGGCCGCTCCGCCCGGCTTGTCGCCCTGGTCCTCCTGGTCGCCGTTCACGGCGCCGCTCGCGGCCGGCACGTCATCACCGGCCACGGTGGGCGGGGGCGGGGCGTCGACGGCGCGGTTCTCCTCGGGAAGGAGATCACGCAGGACCTGGCCCGTGATGCGCCGGAACGTGCGATGCGGCCGGGACCGGTCGAGCACGGCCACCTCCAGCGCATTGGCGCCGAGCACCCTGGTGGCCTGCGCGCCCCCGTTGCTCCCTGTGGGGCCGGAGCCGGCCGGGGTGCCGGTGGCCTGCAAGCCCTCGACCGCGATACCGATCGCCTCTGCCAGCTCCATTCCGGGCCGGTAGGTGTCCTTGAGCTTGGCGCTGATCGGTTCGGTGGTGCCACCCATCACGACGAACTGCGGTTCGTCAGTGATCGAGCCGTCGTAGGTGATGCGGTAGAGCTGGTCGGCCTCCGGCGTCTCGCCCACCGCGGCCAGACACAGCTCGACCTCGTAGGGCTTCTGCTGCTCCACGAAGGAGGTGCCGAGGACCTGGGCGTAGTAGTTGGCAAGCATCCGCCCAGTGACGTCGCGGCGGTCGTAGGAGTACCCGCGCACGTCGGCCATCCGGATGCCGGCGTTGCGGAGCGTCTCGAACTCGTTGTAGCGCCCGACCGCGGCGAACCCGATGCGGTCGTAGATCTCGGAGACCTTGCGCAGCGCGCTGGGCCGGTTCTCGCTGGACCGGTTCTCGGCGACGAACAGCACACCGCCGGTGTAGGTGAGCACGACGACGCTGCGGCCGCGGGCGATGCCCTTGCGCGCCAGCTCGGAGCGGTCGCGCAGCAGCTGGTCGACGGAGGAGTAGAACGGCATCGTCACGGGGCGGACTCCTGGATCGTCGCAGGGGTGGGGAGCACGGTCAGGTTATCCGCCGGGCTTCTCCATGCGGCCGGCCACGACGGCACGGACGACCGTCTCCATCTCGTCCTCGGGTCGGCGCACCGCTCCCTCGTCCGCGGTGATGGTGACGACCACCGGGTAGATCCGGCGGACGAGATCCGGGCCGCCGGTGGCGGTGTCGTCGTCAGCGGCGTCGTAGAGCGCCTCGACGGCCGTACGCACGGCGAGGTCACGATCAGCCGCGGGATCGTAGAGCTTCTTCAGCGCCGACTTCGCGAACACCGAGCCAGAACCCACCGCGTGGTAGCCGAGCAGCTCGTCGTACCGGCCACCGGTGGCGTCGTAGGTGATGATGCGGCCCGCCTTGGCCGGGTCGGCTGCATCGAGGTCGTACCCGACGAACAGCGGTACGACGACGAAGCCCTGCAGGGCCGCGCCGAGGTTCTGCTGGATCATGCTGGCC
>DASRSC010000166.1:0-2462 GCA_035695525.1 Pseudonocardia sp.
CGAGTGGGCTGTTGTCGGCGTACGCCCCGGAGTCCATGACCATGTCGGCGACCCTGGCGAGGATCCGCCCGGAGGAGTCGACGCCCGTGGTCATCGTGACCTCGGCGGAGTCGACGCGGGTGGTGTAGATCGACTCCTCGACGTCGAGTACCAGCTTCACCGGCCGACCTACCGCCCACGACGCTATGGCGGCCAGCGGTTCGACCTTTGTGTAGGACTTCGACCCGTATCCCCCGCCGACGAAGGGCGAGGTGACGCGCACCTTCGACAGCGGCAACCCGAAGACCCGGGCGAGGTCGTCGCGGACCATGAACGGGTGCTGTGCGGTGGAGATGACGTGCAGGTCGCCCGTGTAGGAGGCAACCGCGTTGTAGGGCTCCATCGCGTAGGCGTAGAGCATGGGGAACGTGACCGAGGTGGTGTGCACCGTCGCGGCGCCGGCCAAGGCCGCGTCCGGGTCGCCCCATTCGAGCACGACCTCGTGGGCGAGGTTGCTGCTGGCGCGCTCCTGCTCGGCGCCTGTGAGCACGCGGAACGACTCGTCCGCCGTCCCGCCGTAGGTGTGCTCGTGTACCAGCGGCGCGTCGGGCGCGAGAGCCGCGGCAACGTCGAGCACGTCGGGCAGGTCGGCGTAGGTGACCCGGACCAGCTCCAGGGCGTCCGCCGCCGCCCACGCCGACTGGGCGACCACGATCGCGACCGGCTCGCCGTAGTAACGGACCTTCTCTTCGGCCAGGATGCTGTGATCCGGGACGATGTGACCGAACCGCGGGAAGAGCCCACCGAGGTCGGCCGCCGTGATGACGCCGACCACGCCTGGCGCGTCCAGCGCGGCCGTTCGGTCGATGCTGACGATCCGGGCGTGCGCGCGGTCGGAGCGGAGGATCTTCGCGTGCGCCATGCCCGGCATGCCGATGTCCACTGTGTACTGCGCGGCTCCGGTGAGCTTCGCCATGAAGTCGGGGCGCTGGACCGAACGGCCCGCGGTCTCCCTCGTGCCGCTCACGACGGCTCTCCGCCGGCCTCGCCGGCCTTCCGCGCCGCCGCCCTGCGCACCGCTGCGACGATCGGCTGGTACCCCGTGCACCTGCAGAAGTTGCCGTCCAGGTACTCCCGGATGGTCTCCTCGGTGGGGTCCGGGTCCCGTTCCAGCAATGCGGTGGCCATCATCAGAAACCCCGGCGTGCAGAAGCCGCACTGCAGCGCGAACTCCTCGGCAAAGCTGCGCTGCAGCCCGTTGAGCGCGCCCTCGCGGACCAGGCCTTCCACGGTGCGCACGGCCCGCCCGTCCACGTCGGCAGCCAGGTAGGTGCAGGAGCTGACGGGCTGGTCGTCGACCAGCACGGTGCACACCCCGCACACCTGCAGCCCGCAGCTCACCTTCGTCCCGGTCAACTCCAGGTCCTCGCGCAGGAACTCCACGAGCGTCATCCGCGGGTCGAGGGCCCGCTCCACGCGCACCCCGTTGACCGTGGTCTGGACGGTGCAGGCTCGCTCCCCTGCCGCCGGGAACGATGCCACCCCGTCGGCGGCGGTGTCCGTGCTGGTCATTGCTTCTTCCCCGTCTCGAGCTCGGCCATCGCCCGGCGGATCATGACCGCGACGAGATGGCGCTTGTAGTCCTCGGCCCCGGTGAGGTCCGGGACGGGTTCCACCGCCGCGGAGACTGCGTCCGGGTCGACCTCATGCATGTCGTCGTAGTCGAGCACCAGTGGCTGCTCCCCGACCGAGGCGATCACGAGCCGGCACCGGCCGTCGGCGTCCACACGGATCGCCACTCCCACGCTCGGCCGCTCGGTGATCCTCAGGTTGACGTAGTGGGCGCGAACCGGCCGGACGGGCACCCGCACCTCCAGCATGAGCTCGTCGGGCTCCCGCACGGTCCAGTACATCCCCAGGATGAACTCGGCGACCGGGACCCGGCGGCTCCCGCCCGGCCCGACCAGCACGACCGACGCGTCGAGTGCCGCGAGAGCCGGGACGAGGTCGGAGCGCGGCTCGGCGAAGCACAGATTGCCCCCGACCGTGCCCTGCGCGCGGACCCGGGCGTTGCCGACGCCTGCGGCGACCCTGGCCAGCATGGGAAACGAGTCGCGCACCACCGCATCCCGCGCAAGCTCGTCGTGCGTGGTGGTGGCGCCGATCCGGAGCTCCGTCCCTTCCGCGCCCCCGTCGAGCAGCGCGATGCTGCGCAGCTCGGGGACCGCTTTCAGGTCGACCAGTGCACGCGGTCGCTGCAACCCGGCCCGCATGGCGAGCAGGAGTTCTGTTCCGCCCGAGTACGGGACGTCATCGTCGGAGATGGCTGACAGCGCCTCGGAAAGCGACCGCGGCCGGATGAGTGCGAAGGCGGGGAGCATCAGGCTGCACCGAGGCTGGCGCCTGCGTTGACGAAGAACTCGTCGAGGATCCGGTTGGCCTTCTTGTGGATCGTCGGGCCGCCCATCCCGGCCACCCGCCCG
>DASRSC010000167.1:0-18746 GCA_035695525.1 Pseudonocardia sp.
CGTCCCGGAACGCGTCCTGGATCCCCTGCGTCGTGATGAAGTCCTTGTTGTAGCCGGCGTCGTTGTAGCCGGCGTCCCCGACAAGCGCCCAGCCCGGCCCGGCCACCGTTCCTGTGACGTCCCCTCGGTTGCCAGGGCCGACGGAGGGACTCCAGGATGGCCCGTCCGGGCGGGCCCGGGAAGGGCCACCGGCGCTGGGCCAACCCGTAGTTCCGCTGATGTGGCCCTCGCTGCTTGCGCACCAGACTCCCGGCATGACCACGACGCCTCCCCCGCCCCGGACCACCGCTGCTTTCCACGTGCAGGCCGTGATCTCGTTCGCGGTCTCGCTCGTCGCGGCCGGCCTGGCCGTCGCGTACCTACCGGCCGACCCGTCGGTCCGCGCGTTCCTCGCCCTCGCCGTGCTCTACGTGGTGACGTCCGCGTTCACGCTGGCGAAGTGCGTGCGCGACCGGCAGGAGAGTGCGGGTGTCATCAGCCGGGTGGATCAGGCGCGACTGGACAAACTGCTCGCCGAACACGACCCGTTCACGGTCGATGCATGACCTGCGTCAGCTGATGGCGCGACGGGCGCGGCGGCGGGACAGCTCGTCCTCCGGCGTGTCGTCGACGCTGCCGCCGTCGGCACGCTCCACCGGGAAGTCCTTGATCGAGCCGCTGATCTCCCGCATCGCACCGCTGACGGCGATGCCGAAGACGCCCTGCCCGCCCTGCAACAGGTCGACGACCTCCTCGGCAGACGCGCACTCGTAGACGGTGGTGCCGTCGCTGAACAGCGTGATACCGGCGAGATCGCGGATCCCACGCCGGCGCAGGTGCTCGACCGCCACTCGGATGTTCTGTAGCGACACCCCTGCGTCCAGCAGCCGCTTCACGACCTTGAGGACCAGCATGTCCTTGAACGAGTACAGCCGCTGCGAACCCGAACCCGCCGCTCCACGGATGGACGGCACGACGAGCCCCGTGCGGGCCCAGTAGTCGAGCTGCCGGTAGGTGATCCCCACGACCTGGCAGGCCGTGGGGCCCCGGAAGCCGACAAGCTGATCGGGCATCCCGTCGAGCCCGGCTCCCAGCAAGGGATCGGGGAAGAGCTCGCCCTGTTCGGGTGAGTCGAACGGCGGGTTCTCCACCGAACTCCTTCCGCCGGGGCCCGAAAAGCGGGCCGTCGACCCGACGGTAAGCGGGTGCGCGCGGCGGGTCAACGCGGCGCGCCGCCGCGGGTCACCCAGCACCGGGCGTGTCGAGACCTTGAACCCGTTTGCGAGCCCTACGGCTGGGCCCCGCGGAAGTCCTCCGGCGAGATCGAGTCCAGGAATTCGCGGAACTTCTCGACCTCGTCCTCCTGCTCGTCCGGGATGACCAGGCCTGCCTCCGCGAGCACGCTCTCCTCCGCGTGGATCGGCACTCCGATCCGCAGCGCGAGTGCGACCGAGTCGCTCGGTCGGGCCGACACCTTGATGCCGCCGTCGAAGACGAGCTCGGCGTAGAACGTGCCTTCCTGGAGATCGGTGATCCGCACCTGCTCCAGGCGACGGCCCAAGCCCGTGATCACGTCCTTGAGGAGGTCGTGGGTCAGCGGTCGGGCGGGTTTGACCCCCTGCTGCTCCAGAGCGATCGCAGTGGCCTCGACCGAACCGATCCAGATCGGGAGGTACCGGTCACCACTGGTCTCCCGCAGCAGGAGGATCGGCTGGTTCGCGGGCAGTTCGACCCGGACGCCCACGACGCGCATCTCGCTCATGCGCTTCCCTCCTCCTGACGGTCCTGCTGTGTCGACGCTACACGGCACAACCGGCCCGCGCCCGCCTCCGGACGGGCGGCGAACCGTCGTCCTGCGCCTGGTCTCAGCCTGCTGCACCAGGCTCGCGCGGGCCGGTGAGGAAGACCAGCCGGAACTTGCCGATCTGCACCTCGTCACCATTGGCCAGCACGGCGGTGTCGACCGGCTCCCGGTTGACGTAGGTGCCGTTGAGGCTGCCCACGTCGACGACGACGAACTCGCCTGCGTCGCTGCGGAACTCCGCATGCCGCCGCGAGACGGTGACGTCGTCGAGGAAGATGTCGCTGTCCGGGTGGCGGCCCGCGCTGGTGGATGCGCGGTCGAGGAGGAACCGCGATCCCGCGTTGGGTCCCCGCTTGACGACCAGCAGGGCGGAGCCTGCCGGCAGCGCGTCGACGCCGGAGACCGGCTGGTCCTGGGCGGGGGGCTCGGCCTCGGAGAGGAAGTCCGCACGGAAGACCGAGGTGGTCTCCGGGGAGCGCTCCGGGGGCACGCCAGGCCCGTCGTTCGTGGTCACCTCGGGGTCTCCTCCTGCATGGATGTAGCGGCGTCAGTGTGGTGGTACGGATCTGGAAGCCGCACGTGCTGTGCCGTGGGTTCCGCAAACCTACCCCGCGGAGCCGCCCAGCTCAGGGCCGGTCAGCTTCCGGTCAGCTCGCGGTATGCCGCGGCGTCGAGCAGGTCGCCCGGCACGCCCTCGGCATCGTCGGCCAGCCGGACGTCGATCATCCAGCCGGCCTGGTAGGGGCCCGAATTGATCAGCTCGGGAGAGGCCTCGAGGGACTCGTTCACCGCGACCACGGTGCCGGACACCGGGGCATAGATGTCGGATACCGATTTGGTCGACTCCACCTCGCCAACGGCCGTGCCGGCGCCGACGGTCTCGCCGACCGAGGGCAGCTGCACGAAGACGACGTCGCCGAGCTGGGACTGGGCGTGGTCGGTGATGCCGATCCTGACCACCCCGTCCCCCATGTCGCGCACCCATTCGTGGGCATCGGTGTAGCGGAGGTCCTCGGGGATCACGCAACGAGACTAGTCCCCGCCCCCGGCCCCGCCTGCGACCCCCGGCGGCAGTGCGGGTCGGCGCATCGCCAGCACGAACTGCGCCAGGTAAAGGGCGCCCGAGTAGAGATAGAGCGCGGTGCCCCAGACCGCGAAGCCGTATCCGAAGGGGCGCGCCAGGTCGGCGAACCATCCGGTCCCCTGGCCGAGCAGGAGCAACGGGAACGCATAGAGCAGCAGGAACGTGGCGCCCTTGCCGAGGTAGGTGACCCGGTAGGGCCCGTAACCCCTGCGGCGCAACACCGGCAGGGTCACGCCCAGCACCAGGTCGCGGCACACGAGCGCCACCACGGCCCACCACGGCACGACGTCCCGCACGCCGAGCGCGACCAGCGCAGCGAGGATGTAGAGCCGGTCCACCGCCGGATCGAGCAGGGCACCGAGGCGGCTGTACTGCCCGAGCAGCCGGGCCAGCTTGCCGTCGAGCCAGTCGGTGAACCCCCCGACAGCGAGCACGAGGATCGCCCACCCGTCGGCCCGCGGGCCGAGGAGCAGGTAGAGAAACAGCGGCACCCCGGCCAGCCGCAGGACGCTGAGCAGGTTCGGGACCGTCACGATGCGGTCGGCCCGGGACTGCGTGGTGGGCAGGTCGGGCACCCCGGGAGCCTACTGGTGGATCCCCGTCCACCTCACATGTACGCAGCGGGACCGGCAGAGGCAGGATCATCGGCATGGATGCATCTGCGCTGAAGGAGATCCAGGCCCCCCTCAAGGCCCGCTACCAGCAGGACCCCGGCGCCGCGTTGATCACGTTGCGGGCGGACGGCGAACTCGACGGGAGCGGCATCGCCTGTCGCGTCCGCACCGCGACGGCGCTGGCCGAGGCCGGTCTGCATCCGGCGACCGGCGGCGACGGCACGCAGCTGTGCTCAGGCGACATGTTGCTCGAGGCGCTCGTCGCGTGCGCCGGCGTCACGCTCCGCGCCGTCGCCACCGCGCTCGGGCTCGAGGTGAGCGGCACGGTCCGGGCCGAGGGCGACCTCGACTTCCGCGGCACGCTCGGCGTCGACAAGGAGGCGCCGGTCGGGTTCCGCGACATCCGCCTGACCTTCGACCTCGACACCACCGCCGACGCCGACCAGGTCGCGACCCTCACCAAGCTGACCGAGCGGTACTGCGTGGTGTTGCAGACACTGGTGTCCTCGCCGGCGACGTCCGTCCGGGTGCAGACCGGGGAGAGCAGGCCCTGAGGAACGGCTGAACTCCGAGGCCCGGTCGAGGTCGCCGGCCGGGCCCCGAACGTCGCCTGCGAGCGGCGGGATCGGCTCGGCCGGTGTCCCGACGAGTGATGTCCGTCGCCCGGTCGGTGGACAGCTTCTCCTCCTGGGCCCGTTCGTCGCGGCTGATCGCCGCTTCGCCGCGCGGCCCCGTCCCGGAGTGCTCCCGACCCCTGGTGGGTGGACGTACAGTGTCCTTTGCGTGACGCAGCGTTCTGCCCGTTCTGCCGGGCCGCCGCGTCCCGGACGATGTCGGGCTCCGCAGGGATTGCGTGATGACGAGAATGGTCGAGGACCTCCGGTCTGTCGACCACGCCTGCGCCATTCCTGTGAGCGACGAGCAGCTGTGGGAGATGACGGCCACGTTCGTCGCCGCCGGGCTGGCGGCAGGCGAGCAGGTCGTGTACTTCGACGACGGCACCTCCGGGGGCCTCCTCGAGCGGCTGGCGGACGACTGCGTCCCGGTCACCGAGTCGCTCGACGACGGCAGCCTCACCATCGTGCCGCCCGACACCACGCGCGCGACGCTGCGCAGCCCGCCGCCACACGTGCAGGACATGATCTGCGGGACCATCGACAACGCGGTCGAGCAGGGGTACACGGGCGTCCGCCTGACCGGACAGTTGAGCTATGCGCTGCGGCGGGCGGGCGGGGTGTCCCTGCTCCAGTACGACGCCGCGCTGGACGAGGTGGTCCGGGCCCGCCCGGCCAGGATCCTCTGCCTCTACGATCGGCGCCGTTTCCCCGACGGCGCCATCGAGGAGCTGCGCGCCCGGCACCACACCGAGCTCGTCGTGCCGGCGATCTACGACGACAACCTGCTGCGGATCACGAGCACCGGGCCCGGCACCGCGCGGCTGGCCGGAGAGGTGGACCACAGCAACCGGCCGCGGATCCGTCGGCTGCTGGAGACGGCGCTGGACCAGGCGCTGCGGTCGCACGCGGGGCCCACCGACATCACGCTCGACCTCTCCTCCCTGCGGTTCGTCGATGTCGCGGGCGCCGTCAGCCTCGTGCATGCGGCGGAGGAGTTCCCGAGCTCGCACCGGCTGGTGCTCACCGGTGTCCGACCCCGCGTGCTGCGCGTGCTCGACCGCTGCGGTGCGCCGTTCGCGGCACAGCTCGTCGTCCAGCCGCGGACCGAGCAGGATTCCGGGGAGACGCGATGAGGATCGAGACCACCCGGTCGGCCGTTGCCTTCCGCCTGGAGCATGCGGTGGGGTACCACCGGTCCGACGCCGACCTGCTCGCCCAGCTGGTACCGCTGGCCGCGGCGGCCATCGAGCGCGGGGAGCCGGTCGCGGTCGCGCTGCGGCCCGGCACGGACTGGGCGCTCCACGAGGAGCTGGGGAGGCCACCGGGGCTGATCCCGCTGAGCCGCCCACAGGGCTCGGACAGCGCGTCCGGGCAGACGGTGGCCGCGCGCAGGGCGTTGGAGCTGCGCGAGCTGACGTCCACCACCGGCGGCCCGGTCACCCTGCTGACCGAGCACATCACCACCCTCGACGGCGCCGACGGCAGCTTCTGGACCGAGTTCGACGCGGCGGTGAACGTCGCGCTGGCGGAGCTTCCCGTGCGCATGACGTGCTTCTACCCGGAGCTGCCGCTGCACCTCGAGATCCTGGACGGGTCGCGGCGCAACCACCCGTTGCTGCTGGTGGGCGGCCAGATGCTGCACAACCCTGAGCACCTCTACCCCCGGGACGTACTCGCGATGCGCCCCGCGCCCGCTCCCGCGCTGCTGGGCCCGCCCGACGTCCGGATGACGTTCAGTGCGTGGCAGTTGCATGAGGTGCGTTCGGCCGTCGAAGGCTCCCTTCTCGAGGTCGGCTACGGGCGGACCCGTGCAGAGGACCTCGTCCTCGCGGTGAACGAGGTGGCCACCAACGCCGTCGAGCACGGCGCTCCCGAGGCGGAGCTGGCGATCTGGACCGGCAACGGCGGCGAGCTGGTGTGCGAGGTCCACGACCACGGTGTCCTCGCCGATCCCCTCCCCGGGCTGCAGGCGCCCCACCCCTCGGACCCCCGGGGACGTGGTGTGTGGATCGCCCGGCAGCTGTGCGACTCTCTCCACGTGTGGGCCGACCGCCGGGGCACCCACGTCCGAATGCACGCGACACCGTGAGTAAGATCGGATGTGCGTGTCACCCGGACGGCCGTCCAGCGGCCGGAAGTGTGACGAATATGCCCCTTGGCAACGCGCCCGGTCGGGAGAACACTCCTTCGCGGACTCGTGCGCCATCGGGCGGCCGACAGGGCACACGCGCAGTACCACTTTCGAGCACCACTATAAGCAGAACCACATTCGGGCACCATCACATTTGGGACCACCATGTCTGACGACGAGCGACGATCTCGCATGATGCAGGCTCACTCAGCCGGTCCGCGCCGGGTCACCGTGCTCGGCTCGTTCACTTTGACCGTCGACGGCGCTACCGTGCCGCTCGGGGTCGACTCCCGCCGGCTCGTTGCGTACCTCGCGGTGCATCCACGGCCCCAGGAGCGCCCGGCGCTGGCCGCGGACCTGTGGCCCGGCGTCCCCATCCTCGCGGCCGCGCGCCTGCTCGCCGACGCTGCCGCAGCGGTCGGCGTGCCGGAGCTGTTCGACGAGGACGGCGACGAGGCCGCGCCGTGCGCGCTGGCCGCCGACGTCGAGGTCGACCTCGCCGACGCGATGGGTCTCGTCCGCGCGCTGCCCGACATCCCGACCAGCCACGATCCGGACGTCGCGCTGCTCTCGGCCGACATCCTTCCTGGCTGGACGGCCTCGTGGATCGCCGTCGAGCGCGAGCGGTTCCGACAGCTGCGACTGCACGCTCTCGAGGAGCGCAGCCTGCGGCTGGCGTCCGCGGGCCGGTACGACGAGGCCGTTGCCATGGCGCAGACCGCCGTGCAGGCGGCTCCGAGCCGCGAGAGCGCCCGCCGCGCCCTCATCGAGGCACACCTGGCCCAGGGCAACATCGCGGCGGCCGTCGCCGAGTACGACGACTACCAGGAGCTGCTGCGGTCCAGTGTCGGCGGCCCCGCTCCGTCCGGGCTGGAGGCGCTGTTCCCGCCCTCGCCGGTATGGCCGGTACTCCGGGCGCGACGCCCCATGCCGCGGTCGGCCGTTCAGCTGCCGGGCCTGCGCTCGGTACGCGGGGCGTCCGGTGCCACCCGGCGGCTCGTCGCCGGAGGTTCGGTCCCCGGCACGTCACGCTGACCAAGGCACGTCCGGCGTCTACCCGACCGGCTGGAGCCGGTGCAGGGGGATCTCGAAGCACACCCGGGTGCCGTGGCCCGAGGTGGACACCTGGAACTGCCGCGACAGCCGCTCGATGAGGGCCAGGCCGCGACCTCGGTAGCGCGGCCGGGCCCGCACCGGTCGCCAGCGCCCGTGGTCGACCACCGTCACCGCCACGACCTGCAGGGCTCCTTGCGCCCGGAGCTCCAGGTCCACCTCAACGGTGGGGACATCCGTGGCGTTCTCGCGGTAGGCGTGCTCCACGCCGTTCGCCACCGCCTCCCCGACGGCCAGCTGCAGGTCGATCACGGCGTCGTCGGGGAGCCTGTTCTGCCCTGCCCAGCGCTCCACTCGCCGGCGAATCTCGCGCAGCTCCCAGGCGGATGCGCGATGGCGCAACCGCAGCCGACCTCTCTCCTGCCGGTCGTCGTTGTTCGGCACGCTCCACAGGTGCCCCCGCACCCGAGAGCGCAAACCGTGTCAGACGGGCACTGATCGGGTACTCGCCGCTCATGCATGGTTCCTCCGAGCCCGATGTCGCCGCTGACCCGCACCTCGCACGCACCCGGGAGGCCGGCGGCGCGGAACCCGGCCGCGAGCACCACCCCGACGACGAGCGGGCCGACCCGGACGGCGCCAGCACCACCGGCACCGACGAGAACGAGGAGTTCGTCGGCCGGGCGACGGGCCAGGACGCCGGGTATGCCGGTGAGACCGGCGCCGAGGCACGCGCGGAGGAGGGTTCCGGATGAGGCGCGACGGCAACGAGCTGAGTGGACTCGAGAAGATCGCCTACAAACCCATCGGCTTGGTCTTCGGGCTCATCGGGGCCCTGGTGGCCGGCAAGGTATTCGGCCTGGTGTGGAAGAAGCTGTCGAACGAGGACGAGACGCCGCAGCCGCTGTCCGACGACTACAGCACCCGCGAGGTGCTCCTCGCCGCCACGCTGCAGGGCGCGATCTTCGGCCTCATCAAGACCGCGGTGGACCGGTACGGGATGAAGGGCGCGCGGCGCTTCCTGGACGCGCCGCGGGCACCGATCCGCGCTCGAACGGAGGTGTAGGGATGCCGGGCAAGGACGAGGTTCCGAGCACCGTGGAGCGCTCGGACGACAAGGCCGAGCGGACCTGGGTGAAGACGTACGACTCGGCCATGGACAGCTACGACGATGATGGCGCCCGAGCCAGGCGCACGGCGTTCGCGGCGCTGAAACACACCCACGAGAAGGTTGGCGACCACTGGGAGTCCAAGGACTCCTACGGGCCGTCCGACGAGCAGGCCGCCCATGGCGGTGTGGACAGTGACCGGCCCACGGCGGGCGGCGTCGACGCGAACGCCTCGAAGAAGCACCTTCTCGAGATCGCGCAGAAGCTCGACGTGCGCGGCCGGTCGACGATGACCAAGGACGAGCTGGTCGACGCGATCGGGAAGGCCAACGACCGCCAGACGGCGAAGGCCCGCAAGAACAGCTGACCCGACCCGGGACCGCCCCGCTCAGCCGAGCCGGGCGGTGCGTTCCGCGGCGGAAAAGCTTCGGTCAGGGCAGCGCGCGCAGCTTCGGCAGGACATCCTCGGAGAACTGCGTGAGGAAACGCTCCTGGTCCTCCCCCGGCCCGTGAAAGACGAGGTGGTTGAGCCCGGCGTCGACGTAGGGCTTGATCTGGGCCAGGGCGTCGTCCGGGTCCGACGCCACGATCCAGCGCTTGGCCACCTGCTCGATCGGCAGCTTGTCGGCCAGCCGCTCCATCTCGACCGCCGAGTCGACGCTGTGTTTCTGCTCCGCGGTGAGTGACAGCGGCGCCCAGAACCGGGTGTTCTCCAGCGCCTTCTGCGGGTCGCGGTCGTAGGACATCTTGATCTCGATCATCCGGTCGACCGCGCCGGGGTCACGCCCGGCCGCCTCGGCGCCCTCGGCCACGGCCGGCAGCAGCTTCTCCGTGTAGAGGTCCATGCCCTTGCCGGAGGTGCAGATGAAGCCCTCGGCCGACCGGCCCGCGTACTTCGCGACGACCGGGCCGCCTGCCGCCACGTACACCGGGATGGGCTGTTCCGGCTTGTCGTAGATCGTGGCCCCGACGGTGCGGTAGTACTCGCCCTCGAACGTCACGTCCTCGGACGTCCACAGCTCGCGCATGAGGCGGACGGCCTCACGCAGCCGCGCGAAGCGCTCCTTGAACTCCGGCCACTCCCGGCCCGACACGGCGATCTCGTTGAGCGCCTCACCGGTGCCGACGCCCAGCATCACGCGGCCCGGGTAGAGCAGGCCCAGCGTCGCGAAGGTCTGCGCCAGCACCGCGGGGTTGTAACGGAACGTCGGCGTGAGCACCGACGTCCCGAGCAGCACCCGCGACGTGCGCTCCCCCACCGCAGGAAGCCACACGAGCGAGGCGGGAGCGTGCCCGCCCTCGTGCCGCCACGGCAGGAAATGGTCCGACGTCACCACGCTGTCGAGTCCCACCTCCTCCGCCCGCACCGCGTACTCCACGAGCTCCCGAGGCGCGAACTGCTCCGCCGATGCCTTGTAGCCGATCCGCAACGCCACGTCCTCAGATCCTTTCCCGATCCGGTGGTTCTGCTCCCTCCAGAGTGCTACACGCGGGTGCTTGACCTCCACTCGCGTCGAGGTCGCACGGTGTGGCCATGAGAAGTCGCATGCGTCCGACGTCGGAAGTACCTACCGTGATCGGGCCATGAGCGAATCATTCGAGCAGCAGCCGCACCGTGCGGCCCTCGGTTCGCTGCGCCGCCTCGCCCCCTACATCCGCCCCCACCGCCGGGCGCTGGTCGGAGGCGGCCTCGCCGCGCTCGCCGGCACCCTTGCCGGGCTGGCGATCCCACTCGTCACCCGTGCCATCGTCGACGGCCCGATCGCCCGGTCCGAACTGTCGATACTGCCGTGGCTTGTTGCCGGGGTGTTCGCCTTCGGGCTGCTCGAGGCAGGCCTGATGATGCTGCGCCGGCGGCTCGTCGCCCGCCCGAGCACCCGCATCGAGGCAGACATGCGGGCCGACCTGTTCGCGCACCTGCAGCGGCTGCCCGTCGCCTTCCACGACCAGTGGCCGTCGGGGCAGCTCCTCTCGCGCGCGACGTCGGACCTCAACACGATCCGCTGGTTCGTCGCGTTCTCGGGGATCTTCCTCGTGGTCAACGTGCTGACCATGGTGGCGGGCATCGCGGTGCTGGCGTGGCTCTCCCCCGTGCTGGGTCTGGCCATCGGGGTCATCGCGGTGCCGCTCGTTGTGCTCACCCTCCTGTTGGAGCGCCGCTACTCGGTCGCCGCGCGCCGTGGGCAGGACCAGGCGGGGGATCTCGCCACGGTGATCGAGGAGTCGGCCCTCGGCATCCGCGTGCTCAAGTCGCTCGGCCGGGGACGCAGGCTCACTGCCCGGTTCGTCACCGACGCGCGCGGGCTGCGGGGCACCGAACTGCTGAAGGTGCGGCTCCTCGCTGCCCTGTGGGCCGTGCTCGTGACGCTGCCCGAGGCGGCGATCGCGCTGATCCTCGGGCTGGGGGCTTACGGGGTCGCCCAGGGCACGCTGACGCTCGGCACCCTCGTGGCCGCGGTCACCGTCATGACGTACCTGTACTGGCCGATCGCCTCGATCGGCTGGCTGCTGGCCGAGGCCAGCAACGCCGCGGCGGCCACGCGGCGGTACTGGGAGGTTCGTGACGTCGTCCCGGCGATCACCGACCCGGAAGCCCCGATCGCGGTCCCGCGCCCGGTTCGGGGCGAGCTCGTCCTGCAGGACGTGTCGTTCCGGTACCCGGCCGGGCACGTGGAGGTCCTGCGCGGGGTCGACCTGGCAGTGCGCCCCGGGGAGACGATGGCGTTGGTCGGCGCCACGGGGTCGGGCAAGACCACGCTCACTGCGTTGGTGGCCCGGCTCTACGACGTCACCGGGGGCGCGGTGCTGATCGACGGCATCGACGTGCGCGACCTGCGGCTGTCCGACCTGCGCACCGCAGTGGCCACCGCGTTCGAGGACCCGGTGCTGATCTCGGCCAGCGTGCGGGAGAACGTCGCGCTCGGGTTCCCGTCCGCGTCGGACGAGCAGGTGTGGGAAGCCCTGCGGGTGGCCAGCGCCGACCGTTTCGTCGCCACGCTGCCGTGGGGCCTCGACACCAGGATCGGGGAGCAGGGCATGTCGCTCTCGGGCGGGCAGCGCCAGCGGCTCGCGCTCGCCAGGGCGGTGATCGGGCACCCGCCTGTCCTCGTGCTGGATGACCCGCTCTCCGCGCTGGACGTGCACACCGAGGCCGAGGTCGAGGCGGCGCTGCGGCGGGTGCTGGGCGGGGTGACCGCCCTGGTCGTGGCGCACCGGCCGTCCACGGTCCAGCTCGCCGACCGGGTCGCGCTGCTGGCCGACGGCCGGATCGCGGCCGTCGGCACGCACACCGGGCTGCTGGCCGCCGACCCGGAGTACCGCCGGCTGCTGGCGAGCATGCAGGACGACCGGACCGACGAGCGAGAGGAGGTGGGCGCGTGAGCACGGACACCGGCACGGGCACCGACACGGACACGGAGACGGACAGGAGGTCGGACCTGGCGACCGACGCTGCGGCCGAGGCCTGGCGCGGTATCGCGGCTGAGGACGACGAGACCGACGCCGTGGACCGGCGAACCGGGCTGCGGCTGCAGCACCGCGCCCGCCTGCTCGTCGTGGAGCTGCTGCGTCCGCACCGGGGCGCCGTTGTGCTGGCGGTGGTGCTGCTCGTCGCGGAGACCCTGGCGATGCTCGCCGGGCCGCTGCTGGTGGCCACCGCGATCGACAGCGGGGTGCCCGCTGCCCTCGACGGGCGGCCCGGCCCGCTGGCCTGGGCCATCGCGGGGTACGCCGCCACCGGGGTCGCGGGGGCCGGCCTGCGGTCGGCGTTCACGCTGCTGTCCGGCCGGATCGGGCAGGACGTTCTGCTCGACCTGCGCCGCCGGGTGTTCGCCCACGGGCAGCGGCTGTCGCTCGACTTCCACGAGTCCTACACGTCCGGCCGCCTGATCTCGCGCCTGACCAGCGACATGGACTCGCTCATGGACCTGCTGGAGAAGGGGTTCGAGGGCCTGTTCGGCGCCGTCCTCTCGCTGGTCGGCGTCACGATGCTGCTGCTGTGGCTCGACCCGATGCTCGCCGCGGTCGTGCTGTGCGGCTTCGTGCCGCTGCTCGTGCTCACCCGCTGGTTCCAGCGCAGCTCGCGGGCGAGCTACCGGCGCACTCGCAGCACGGTCGCGCGGCTGATCGTGCATTTCGTCGAGTCGATGAACGGCATTCGCGCCGTGCAGGCCTTCCGCCGCGAGCGGCGCAACGACGAAATCATGGACCGGCTCACCACGGCCAACCGCGACGCCAACACGACCGCGTTCCTCACCGTGGCCTGGTATGTGGCGGGGGTGCGCCTCGTCGGCAACGCGACGCTGGCGCTCATGCTGTTGATCGGTGGTCTGCGGGTGCTTGACGGCACGCTGGCACTGGGCGCCCTCACCGCGTTCCTGCTGTACCTGCGCCGGCTCTACGACCCGCTCGACGATCTGGCGCAGTTCTTCAACAGCTACCAGTCGGCCGCCGCCGCGCTGGAAAAGATCTCCTCCGTGCTCGACACGCCGGTCGGCGTGCCCGAGCCGACCCGTCCGGTGGCGCTGCCGACCCGCGTGCGGGGCGAGCTGGAGTTCGACCACGTCAGTTTCGCCTACCGGAGGGCAGCCGAGCGCACGGTGCTCCCGGAGTTCTCGCTGCGCATCCCGGCCGGGCAGACGGTCGCCGTCGTCGGGGCCACGGGTGCCGGCAAGTCGACGCTGGCCAAGCTCGCGGCGCGGTTCTACGACCCGGTCGCGGGCGCGGTCCGCCTTGATGGGGTGGACCTACGCGACGTCACCGACGTCGACCTGCGCTCCGCGCTGGTGATGGTCACGCAGGAGGCGTTCCTGTTCTCCGGCTCGGTCGCGGACAACATCGCGATGGGCCGGGCGGACGATCTCGGGCCGCCCACCCCCGCCGAGATCACGGCTGCCGCCGAGGCGGTCGGGGCGCGTGAGTTCATCGAGGCGCTGCCCGACGGGTTCGACACCGACGTGCGCAAGCGCGGCGGCAGGCTCTCGGCGGGGCAGCGCCAGCTCGTGTCGCTCGCGCGGGTGGTGCTGGCCGACCCCGCAGTGGTGCTGCTCGACGAGGCCACGTCGTCGCTGGACATCCCGTCGGAGCAGGCGGTGCAGGCCGCGCTGGAGACCGTGCTCGCCGGCCGCACGTCGCTGATCATCGCCCACCGGCTCTCGACGGTGCTGATCGCCGATCGCGTGCTCGTCGTGGCTGACGGGCGGATCGTGCAGGACGGGTCGCCGGAGGAGCTGCTGGCCGGCGACGGCGAGTTCACCGACCTGCACGAGGCGTGGCGCGCGTCCCTCGCCTGAGCGGGACGACGGGTCCATGCCCCCGCAACGCCCCGCACCCGAGCCGGTGTCGCGCGCCGCGTTCCCCTTCGACTGCCACACCCTGGCCCGCACCGGCCTCGTCGGCGCCGCCCGTGCCCTGTGGGTACGCGACGGCACCCGGAGCGAGCGCATCAGCCGCGCACTGCACGTGGCCCACGACGTGACGAGTACCGACAGCAACGCGTCGCCCGCGAAGACACCCACAAGGTCTTCCCCCGGTCAGGGGATAGCCCAACTCGACCAGCGCAACGCCGAGATCCGAGCGGCCGCAGTCAAGGCGGAAATCCCGGCGGATTTCGTGCGACCTTGAATTCGACGCCGGCGGCGAGGACTATCCACAGTGTGCCGGACTGGCTGCACGACCTTCCCGCGCCCTGGTTGGCCGTGTTCGTGTTCGCGATTGCCGTTCTCGTCACGGCGGCGATCTACGCGACGGTGATCTCGCTCTCGACCGGTGAGCGCGGGCGCGCGTTCGCGTCAATCTCACCGGGGCTGCTCCCGCCGATGGGAATCATGTTCGCGCTGCTGGTGGGTTTTCTGGCCGCGGAGGTCTGGACTTCAGGAGGCCGCGCTGCGACCGCGGTCAGCGACGAGGCGAGCTCGCTGCGCGCGGTCGTCCTGCTTTCCTCCGAGTTCCCCGGTGAAACGGAGGCACAAATGCGGAGCCTCGTTCGCCGTCACATCGAGGACGCGATCACGAAAGAGTGGCCACAGATGGCCGAGCAGGGAGCGAGGCTGTCCGCCGTGCCGCAGCCGCTTGCAGATCTCCAAGCGATGGCGCTCGGCCTGCGCCCTGAAACTCCCGGCCAGACAATCGCCCAGCGGGAGATCGTCACATCGCTCGAGCATGCGCTGGACGCCCGGCGCCAGCGCATCATCGTGAGCCAGTCCTCCGTCAACGAGGCCAAGTGGGGAGCCGTGGTCACCCTGGCGATCCTCACCCTGTTCGCGATCGCGTTCGTCCACAGCGGCAACCGAGCCGGAGCCGCGATCGCGATGGCGCTCTTCGCCTCGGCGGCGACCGCGGCGATCATCATGATCGCGGTCCAGGAGCACCCGTTCGCCGGGAACTTCGCTGTTCGTCCGACGCCACTCGAGCAGGTCGAGCCCCCGCTGCCGCCCTAGCCGAGCTGACACGGTCCTTTCTGCCGAATGAATCTCGTCGCCCACCGGTTCGCTGTCCTGCGTGGTGATTGTCGGCGAGCCCGAACCGGATCATCCGGCTCCCCGAGTTCGTGCTGATCTCCCGGATCGAGGGCGCCTACATCCGCGAGCTGCAGTCCAACGATCCCGCCGTCGCCTACAACCGGCGGCCCAAGCACCAGGGCCCCGACCGCATGTCCGGACCGGGCTGATCGTGGAACCAGCGGTCGGCGACTCCACCACGTCGCGCCGCTCTACCGCGGCGATCGCCTCCAGGGCCCCCGCCAGGTCGACGGCCGGCCTCCTGCCTGGCCTCGTGGCTGGCGCGAGCAGGTCGACCGCGCCCGGCGAGGAGGGGGGACTCGGACGCCGTGGCACGGCCGACAGTGATGAAGCGCGATGATCTCGTGATGCGTTACACAACGTAACGATTGGGAGTTGATACCGGCTAGAGCTCAGAGGACGCGCTGTCATACGAAGGCGCTGTGCCCTGTGATGGCGCGCCCGACGACGAGGGTGTTGATCTGCTTCGTGCCCTCGAAGGAGTAGAGCGCCTCGGCATCAGCGAAGAACTTCGCGACCCCGTAGTCGAGGATCACCCCGTTGCCGCCGACCACCTCGCGGGCGAGCGCGACGGTCTCCCGCATCTTCGTGGTGCAGAACTCCTTGGCCAGCGCGGCGTGCTCGTCCCGGGCTTCCCCCGCGTCCTGCATCTGCGCGAGCTTCACGGCCATGCCGAGTGACGCGGTGATGTTGCCGAGCATGCGGACCAGCAGGTCCTGCACGAGCTGGAACCCGGCGATGGGCCGGCCGAACTGCTCGCGCTCCTTCGCGTACTCCAGCGCGATCTCGTAGGCGGCCATCATCGTGCCGGTGGAGCCCCATGCCACTCCCCCGCGCGTGCGGCGCAACACCTTGTTCGTGTCGGCGAAGGAGTTGGCGTTCTGCAGCCGGTCCGCCTCAAGGACGCGGCAGCCGTCGAGCACGATGTCGGCGTTCTGCACGGTCCGCAGCGACACCTTGTTCTCGATCTTGGTCGTGGTCATGCCTGGGTTGTCCTGGCCGACGACGAAACCCTTGACCGAGTCGTCGGCGACATCGCGCGCCCAGATCACGACGAGGTCGGCGAAGGTGCCGTTGCCGATCCAGCGCTTCTCGCCGTCGAGCACCCATCCCGCGTCCGCTCCTGAGCCGTCGCGCCGAGCGGTGGTCTCGAGCCCGCGTGCCACGTCCGAGCCGCCATGCGGCTCGGTGAGGCCGAATGCACCGATCTGCTCCATGCGTGCCATCGCGGGCAGCCAGCGCGCGCGCTGCTCCGCTGAGCCGCAGAGGTCGATGCTGCCCATCGCGAGGCCGTTGTGGATGCCGAAGAAGCTGTTCATCGACGGGTCGGTGTGGGCGATCTCCAGCGCGATGAACCCGATCAGCAGGCGGCGCGCGGCGGGCCCGTCCAGGTCGTCGTAGGGCAGGGCGGCGATGTCGAGGGCCGCGAAGCCCGGCACCAGGTGGTGCGGGAACACGGCACGGGACCAGTGGTCGAGGGCCACCGGCGCCACCTCGGTGCGCAGGAACTCCCGGACCCTGGCCACCACCTTCTGCTCCTCGTCCGTGAGCAGGTCGGCATAGCGGAAGAAGTCGCCGGGGAGTGGGTCGGTACCGATCGAGGGTTCCATACCCGACGATCGCACCGCGCTCCCGGCGCGGCAACCGGATGACGGTCCCATGCATCGAGGCCGCCGGTCGGGGAGTTCGCCGTGTGAACGCGAGCCCGCCTACCCTGAGCACGTGTCGACGGAGCTGCTCGATCGCGCCCCCACCCTGGAGCGTCGCTACGGACGTCCGGTGCACGCGCAGATCGAGCAGTGGCTCATGGACGAGATCACGCACGGGCAGATCGCCACCGGCGACCGTCTGCCCGGCGAGCGGGCACTGGCGGCGGCGCTGCGGGTGAGCCGCATGACGCTGCGGCAGGCGCTCGACGGCCTCGCCCGCCGCGGAGTGCTCGTCCGGTTGCCCGGGCGCTCGGGTGGAGCGTTCGTGGCCGAGCCGAAGATCGACTGCGACCTGACGGGGCTGGCCGGGTTCACCGAGCAGATGCGCCGGGCGCAGCGGCGGGCCGGGGCCGAGGTGCTGTCGGCGCGTACGGTGGGCGCCGACGAGCGGGTAGCGGCCGCGCTGCGCATCCCGGTGGGTGCGGCGGTCCACGAGCTCGTGCGGGTTCGCTCGGCGGACGACGCACCGCTCGCCCTGGAGCGGTCCTGGCTGCCCGCGGAGCACCTCGCCGACCTGCTCGACCACCCGCTCACCGGATCGATCTACGACGTGCTCACGACCCACTACGGTCTCGCCCCGCACACGGCTGTCGAGTACCTGGAGTCGATCAGCGCCGACGCGGCCGACGCGGTTGCGCTCGCGGTGCCCCGGGGCACGGCGCTGATGAGCGTCGAGCGCATCGCGCATTCGGTGGCCGGGTTGCCGGTGGAGTTCGCCCGCGACGTCTACCGTGCCGACCGGGTGCGGTTGATGGTGCGCACGGCGGTGAGCAGCGCGATGTAGGAATCGCCTGTGCGCGGCGCCACTGCGCGACCCGTACCTCGCGTCGTTCTCGCGAAGAGGACAGGACGTGTCCTCTTCGGCTCAAACCGTCGCCTGCATGAATGACACGGAGATCCGCTCTTTCCGCATTGACGTCCCGCAGGCTGACCTCGACGACCTGGTGCGGCGGCTCGGGCACACCCGCTAACCCGACGAGGAACCTGGCGCCGGCTGGAACAACGGCATCCCGCTGGGGTACTCGAAGGAGCTGGCCGAGTACTGGCGCAGCAGCTACGACTGGCGCCTCCATGAAGCCCGGCTCAACGCGCTCCCGCAGTTCCGGAGCATGATCGACGGCCACGATGTGCATTTCCTGCACGTCCGCTCCGCCCAGCCGGATGCGCTGCCGATCGTCCTGACCCACGGCTGGCCGGGGTCAATCGTCGAGTTTCTCGACGTCATCGGACCGCTGACCGATCCGGTCGCGCACGGCGGGGACGCCCGGGACGCCTTCCACGTGGTCGTCCCCACCATCCCCGGTTTCGGGATCTCCGGCCCGGCGGTGGGCTGGTCGACGTCGCGCGTGGCAGTGGCGTGGGCCGAGCTGATGCGCAGGCTCGGCTACTCCCGCTACACCGCACACGGTGGCGACACCGGGGCGATGATCTCCCGCGAGCTCGGTCTCGTCGACCCGGGGCACCTCGTCGCGCTGCACCTGACCTATATCCCATCGGCGAAGGTGAGCGCCGAGACGGCCGACTTCTCCGACCTCGCGGAGCAGCGGTCCGTCGAGAACCTCTACCGCTTCCAGCACGAGCTCGGCGCCTACGCGATGTTGCAGGCCACGCGCCCCCAGACGCTGTCGTACGCGCTCACCGACTCCCCCGTCGGGCAGTTGGCGTGGATCGTCGAGCGGTTCAAGGACTGGACCGACTCGAAGGACACACCCGAGGACGCTGTCGACCGCGACGCGATGCTGACCAACGTGATGATCTACTGGCTGAACGGCACCGCCGGCTCGTCGGCCCGCTACTACAAGAGCGGGAACGAGGGCTGGGGCGAACCCGAACCGCCGTCCCCCGTGCCCACCGCGATCGCGGTCCTGCCCTATGACATCGGCTCCCCGGCGCGGCGTGTCGCGGAGCAGAACCACGAGATCGTGCGCTGGACGGAGTACGAGCGGGGCGGGCACTTCGCCGCGATGGAGGAGCCGGACCTGGTGGTGGCGGATCTGCGCGAGTCCTTCCGGCCCTACCGTCGCTGAGGGCGCCGGGGACCGCATCCGGCCGGAGCAGCCGGGCCGTCCCGGTCCGGGGCTCCCGTCGGGGACGTTCCGGCCCGGGCCGACGGCGGCGGCGCCTACGA
>DASRSC010000168.1:0-17254 GCA_035695525.1 Pseudonocardia sp.
GCCGCTGATCGCGCTGGGCCCGCTGCTGATCACCACGGCCGGACGCGAGGCCACTCCGACCCTGGTCGCCGCGCTGGCCGCGGGCTTTGCCGTCTTCGTCGCCGCGACGTCAGCGCTGGGATCGGCGAGCGAGGCCCAGCGGGACGTGTTCACGGTGCTCGGCGCGGGACGAGCCAGCACCCTGCTGCGGCTGCAGTTGCCTGCCGGACTCCCGCTGATCGTCGACGGTCTCACCCTCGCCGCGCCCGCCGCGGTGCTCGGCGCCGTCATCGGGGAGTGGTTCGGCGCGCGCCGCGGCATCGGCGTCCTGCTGGTCAGTTCCATGCAGAACGTCCAGACCGACCAGCTGTGGGCCGCGGCGCTGACAGCGGCCGCGATCTCCCTGCTCGCCTACGTGCTCCTGGTGGCGCTGCGCGGAGCCGTGAACCGGAGGTTCCAGTGAGCGAGCTTGCGAGCGAATCAGTGTCACAGCGCCTACGCGCAGCGCCGACCGAGCGCAGCGAGGGAGTGCGATGAGAGCCATCAGCATCGACGCGCTGCCCGCGTCCCGCCGCGTGCCGGTCGCACATGAGGGCGGCGCCCGGCCCTCGCCTGCGCGGCTGCTCGCGCGAGGCCTCGGGCGCGTCCTCTCCCGGTACTGGACGGTGGCCGCGTTCGTGGTCGCGTGGCAGCTCTGGTCCTGGCTCACCGGCTACAACCAGATCGTCGTTCCCCCGCCTGCCATGGTGTTCGGTGACGTCGTCGGCAACATCGGCGCCTACCTTCCCGACCTCGGATGGACGCTCGCCATGTCGGCGGCCGGGCTGGTCGCCGGGATGGCACTCGGCACCATGATCGCGGTCGTGGTGTGGTCGTCGCGGATCGTCTCCGGAATGATGACGCCGGTCGCGCTCGTCATGCGATCGGTGCCGGTGGTCGCGATGATCCCGGTGCTCGCCAGGGTGTTCGGCTACAGCTGGTTCACGGTCCTGGTGATGACCACCGTGGTCTCGTTCTTCCCGGCGTTCGTGCTCGTCGGGTCCCGGCTCCGAGCCGCACCGCAGGCCACGTCCGACCTCATGGCAGTACTGGGCGCCTCCCGCTCCACCGTGCTGCGCCTGCTGCTGCTCCCGCACGCCGTGCCCGGACTACTGGTGGCCTTCCGGCTCACCGCGCCCACGGCCGTGCTCGCGGCGATGCTCGCGGAGTACCTGATGGGCGGGCGTGGCCTCGGCACGCTCTTCGCACAGTCGGTGAGCTTCCACGAGGTCGGCCGGGCCTGGGGAGCCGCACTGGTCGCGACGGTCGTCTCCGTCGCCTGCTTCGTCGCCGCCCGCGCCGTCGAGCGCCGGGGCACCGCCCGGTTCAGCTGAGCCCTGCCCCACCCATTCCCGCTCCCCCCGATCCACCCCGAGGAGACCGCATGTCCAGCGAGCCCGCCCCCTGGTCCCGCCGCCGGTTGCTGCGCACGGCAGGCATTGCCGGCCTCGGCCTCGGCCTCGCGCCTGCCGTCCTGGCAGCCTGCGGAGCAGGCGGCGACACCGGTGGCGGCGACACCGCCACCACAAAGCTGCGCGTGGCGCTGGGCTGGATCACGAACGTCGAGTTCGCCGGCTTCTGGCTCGCCGACGACCGCGGCTACTACAAGCAGGAGGGCCTCGATGTCGAGTTCCTCCCCGGCGGTCCGAACGCCCCGGACCCGACGCAGACCCTCGCCGCACGCGGCGCCGAGATCGCCATCCCCGTGGCAATGCAGGCGTTCCTATCGGCCGTTAACCAGGGCAACGACTTCGTCGCCTACGGGACGATGTTCCAGAACGCGCCGTCGGCGCTGCTGTCGCTGACCAAGAAGCCGGTTCGCACCGCCCAGGACCTCGTCGGCGCCCGGGTGCTCGGGCAGCAGGGTGTGCAGCCCTACGTCGAGGCGGCGATGCGGCTGGCGGGCGTGCCCGTCCAGTACGAGTTCATCCCGGTCGGCTACGAGCCGAGTCCGCTGGTCGAGGGCCAGGGCGACGTCTACACCTGCTTCGCCACCAACCAGCCGATCACCCTCGAGCAGCAGGGCATGGTGCAGGACCGCGACTTCGTCGTCACGACCTACGAGCAGCTCGGGCTGCCGCAGTACTCCAGCCCGCTGTGCAGCAAGCGCTCCTGGCTGGACGCGAACCGCCCCATCGTCGAGAAGTTCATGCGCGCGACGATCCGCGGCTGGCAGGACAACGCCGCCGACCCGTCGGTCGCCGCGCATCTCGCGGTGGAGAAGTACGGCGCCGACCTCGGCCTCGACCTCGCCCAGCAGACCCGGGAGAACGAACTGCAGATTCCGTACACACAGAGCGAGCTGACAACGTCCAGCGGGCTGTTCCGGATCGACCCGGCGCGCCTGTCCGGCCCCATGTATGCGGCGTACACGGCCGCCGGGGTGACCCCGCTCCCTGATGTCGCGAAGATCGTCGACACCGGCGTGCTCGACAACGTCTTCCAGGGAAAGGCCACCGTCTGATGGTTCGCGACCTCGCCCGACTGCCGAAGGCCCATCTACACCTCCACCTGGAGGGAGCGATGCGGCCCTCGACGCTGACCGACCTGGCGGCCGCCGCGGGGGTGGCGGTCCCGCCGGTGCGTGGCTACGCCTCGTTCAGTGAGTTCGGGCTGCAGTACCGGAGCGCGTCCGCGCTGATCGCCACCGAAGCCGACCTGCGCCGGGTGGTGCGCGAGGTAATCGACGACGCCGCGGATGACGGCGCGCTGTGGGTGGAACCGCATTTCTACCCGCCGCGCTACACCGGACAGCTCGGCACCGCCGACGAGGTGTTGGAGATCGTCATGGACGAGGGGCAGCGCGCAGCTGAGGCCCGGGGGATCGGCTGCGGCTGGATCGTCTCGGCGTTGCGCGACTTCGACCCCGCCCAGGCGGTGGAGCTGGCGAAGCTGGCCGCCCGCTATGCGGGTTCCGGAGTGGTGTCGTTCGGGCTGGCGGCGGACGAGGCGCTGTTCGGGCCGGAGCCGTTCGCGGAGGCGTTCGGGATCGCCCGCGACGCCGGACTGATCTCCGCGCCGCACGCGGGCGAGCTGGCGGGGCCGGCCAGCGTCTACGGCGCGCTCGACGCGTTGGGCGCGCAGCGCATCTGCCACGGCGTTCGCGCGATCGAGGACCCGGCGCTGGTGGAGCGGCTCGCCACCGACGGGATCGTGCTCGACGTGTGCCCGACGTCCAACGTGATGCTCGCCGTCGTGCCGTCGTTCGACGAGCACCCGCTGGTCCGGCTGCTGGAGGCGGGCGTGCGCTGCACCATCAACGGCGACGACCCTCTGCTCTTCGGCCCCGGGCTGCTGGCGGAGTACGAGCTGGTCCGCAACACGATGGGCCTGTCCGACGAGCGGCTGGCGCAGCTCGCGCGCTCGTCGCTGGTGGGCTCCGGCGCACCGGTGGAGCTCGTGTCCGACGGCGTGCAGCTCATCGAGGAGTGGCTGACCACCGCGACCTGACAGGGGCCCGGCCTCCAGCGGGGCGACCTGCTCGCGTCCGACGTGAGCAGGGCGCCCGCTGAGAATCCGGCCGGGTCAGCGCGCCGCGTTCTTCACGAAGCCCGTCTCCCTGTCCATCAGTGACGTGTCGCCGCCGTGCCAGCCGCCGCGGACGTGGCGCCGCACGGTGTCGTCGTCGGTGGCGCGTGCTGCCGAGTGCCACAGGTACGCGTCGTGCAGGATCACGTCGCCACGCTCGGCGTAGACCGGGATCTCACCGCGGATCTTCTCGAAGCCGAGCGGCATGGGTGCGGGCGGCGGGGTGTCGGTGTAGCCGCGAGCGGCGGGGGCGCCCTCGGGGACGCTCACATTGTTGATGTTCTCGAACGGCGACGCGGTGGCCCAGAGGTGGCTGCCGGGTACGACGCGGAGGAAGCCGTTGGCCGGGCTGGTGCCGTCGATGTGGAACGTGAACGCGGTACCCGGCCAGATGTCGAGGTGCGGAACGGACTGCCAGTCCGCGTGCCAGCCGATGCGGGTGTAGCCGGACTCGCGGCCGGGCCGGGCGTCCTGGTAGACGACACCGCCGCGCCCTGGCCAGAAGTCGGGCCCGAGGATCTGCGTCACCAGCTCGACGAGCGCCCGCGTGGCAAGTGCGGTACGGAGCGCAGGCGCGAGCTCCTCGATGTGCTCCACGTAGTTGACGAACCGCTCGGCCTTGCTCTCGTCGTCGAGGTACTTCCGCGAGCCGTAGCGGGCGTCCAGCTCCCCCGCGAGCACCCCCTGCTGGGCGGCCACGCACTCCGCCTCCATGGCGTCGATGAGCGCTGGGTCCACCAGGTCGCGCAGGACCATGAAGCCCCACCGGTCGTAGAACGCCTTGGCGGCGTCGGAGCCGGCTGCGGGGGTGAACACGCCGAGGTCGGCGAAGGCGGTCAGGTCGAGAGCGGGCACGTCGACTCCTGTGTGTGAACCGGACGGTTCACACAGTGTGAAGGACGCCTGCCCCGCGCGGCGTTACGGTCCGGTGAAAACGACGGAGGGCTACGCGCCGGCGCCTGCGGCCAGCGCGTCGGCCAGGAAACGCAGCTCGCGATGCATGGTGTCCTGGCCGTCCTCGGCGTGCCGGGCCACTGAGTGCCGGTAGCTCACGGCCGAGGCCAGCAGGTGCGCGGCGCTGTCGACGTCGGCAGCGGCGCAGCGCGGCTGCGCGGCCGCGACCACGGCGCGGATCTGCTCGACCAGCCGGCCGAAACGGCTTCGCAGCGCGTCGAGCACGGCGGGATGGGTGTCAGCCTCCCGCCAGAGCAGGTGCGAGAGCATCGCCGACGAGTCGAGGGTGCGGTCGAGGACATCGACGAGCCGGTGCAGGCTTGCTGCGACGTCGCCGGGCACGACCACGTGCGCCGGGTCGACGCGATCCTCCGGCAGCCGCTCGACCAGCGCCGTCAACAGGTCCGGCTTGCGCTTGAAGTAGTAGTGCACGAGGCCCTTCGGCACGCCTGCGCGCTCCGCGATCCGTGAGGTCGGCGTGGCGTCGAACCCGCAGTCGGCGAACAGCTCCTCCGCAGCGGCCAGGATCCGGTCGCGCGCCCCAGGCTCGTTCATGTCCCACTCACCCGTCCATCCTGACGCCCAACCATCCTGAAGCGCAGCACGGCCGCGGCCAACAGGCCACGGCCGTGCTGTCGATCGTTTCCGCGTCGACTCAGTGCTGCCCGGCCAGCCCCCGGTGCTCCGCATTCGCGGACGGCAGGGCGGCGAGGCCCACCGCGACCGTCAGCACTCCGGCGACCCAGGACGTCCAGGACGCCCCACCGAGGTCGCTGTAGGCGAGCACCCACGGCGAGATGAACAACAGAACGCCCAGCACTGCGTGCACGTACTCACTCGCCACCGAATCCGGCTGCGCCAGCGACCAGAGTGCAGTGGCGGCGATGAGCACGCCGAACACGATGAGCGTCCACAACGCGGTGGCGTTGGTGCTCACCACGATCGGCGACAGGGCCGTCAGCACTCCGATCACCAGCGCCGTCCAGTCCTGCCACCTGTGCCATGACCTGCGGGTCATCGCGATCACCCTTCCCTCGTGAGGAGACGATCAGATGACTTCATGGTGCGCCTGACTGGCCGCCCGGTCAAGTTCGTCCGTCCTGTTCGTCTGCGATCTGGACCACAGGAGTCAGCGCTGGTAGGCGTGGCGGAACTGGATGCTGATGCGCGGCCCGACGGAGCGCGTCTTGGGCACCGAGTGCTGCCACGTGCGCTGACAGGAACCGCCCATGACGAGGAGGTCGCCCGGTCCGGGGAGGTACGCGATCGACGCGCCGCCGCCGGTGGGACGCAACCGGAACGGCCGGACTGCACCCAGCGACACCAGTGCGACGATCGCCTCCGGAAGGTCGCGGGCGACCCGGTCGCCGTGCCAGGCCACACTGTCGGCGCCGTCGCGGTAGAGATTGACGCCCACCTGCGTGAATGCCACGCCGTACCGCTCGCTCAGCACTCGCGCCATCTCACACAGCTCCGCGGGCGGACCCGGACCGTCGTCGAGACGCCAGCGGTGGGTGAGCCGCGGCTCCGGCACGACCCGGTCGTACATCCGCACCTCTCGGCCGGCCCACGGGGTGGTGTCGAGGAGCCGGGCGCAGAGGTCGTCGGCGCCGCGACACCAACCTGGCCCGTGGTCGACCCACGCCCCCTCCCCCAGCTCGCGGCGCCGCACCTCGGGGAAACCGGGATCGAGCTCGACGCCGTCCGCGGTGGCGTCGAGCAGCGACGGCTGCCAGGCGAGGTCGAAATGGGCCACCTCCGCGACGGTACCCCATATCGAACATCAGTTCGAGGTTGTCCGTCGGCAACGTTCTGTCGGCCCCTCCGGCTAGCGTCGCCCTCGTGATCGATCATCGCAGCGCCTACGGGCTCGTCACCGACTTCGATCCCTTCCGCCGGATCGAGGCCGACACGCTCGCGCTCGCCGACGCCGCCGAAGGCCACCTCACCGCGGCCGTGCCGAGCTGCCCCGGATGGTCGGTGGCCGACCTGGTGTGGCACCTGCTCGAGGTGCAGCACTTCTGGGGCGAGATCGTGACCGGCCGCGTACAGGACCCGGCGACGGTGCCCGAGGCGGTGCGGCCTGCCGAGGCCCGGCTGATCCCCGAACTGCGCGCGGGCGTCGCCCGGCTCGTCACGACGCTGCGCGGGGCGGAGCCCGCCGAGCCGGTCTACAGCTGGGCAGCCCGGCGCGACGCCGGGTTCGTGGTGCGACACCAGGTGCAGGAAGCCGCCGTCCACCGGTGGGACGCCGAACACGCCATCGGGCGGGAGAGCTCTCTCGACGCCGCGGCGGCCACCGACGCGGTGGAGGAGTTCCTGGAGATCAGCACTCCGTTCCGGGCCGACGGGGCAGCAGCGGTCGGCGGCAGGCTCGAGCTGGTCGCCGTCGACACCGGCATCCGCTGGGTCGCCGGGGAGGACGGGCACGGCACCGCACGCTGGGAGCGGCTGGCCGCCGGAGCGCACCCCGCCGCGCAGGAGGCGGACGCCGTGCTGCGGGCATCCGCCTCCGACCTGCTGCTCTACCTCTACCGCCGCCGGTCCGCAGGCGCCCTGGAGGTCACCGGCGACGTGCCTGTCGCCGAGCGGTTCGCCCTCCGCACCGGCACCGACTGACGGCGCAGGCTCCCGCCCGCAGGCGGAGATCCCCGCGGCGCCGACCGCACCATCGTCAGGAGCGGAGGGCCCCGTGTTCGTGGGCCAGCCCGCCACCGCCTGCCGGTGCGCCCGCCGGCCCAGCCGGTGTCGCTGGGCCCGTGATCAGTGCCGGATCGGACGCCAGGGTGAGTATCGCGGAGGCCATCGCGTCGGCGTTCTCACCCAGGACCGTGTCGTTGATGTTGGCGATGGTGTCGCAGGCCTGGTGGTAACAGGCGTCGAACGCGGCCCCGGCCGTTCCGCCGTACACGGCCGCCTGCTCGGGAGTCTTGACGCCCTCCGCGCCGGTGAACAACCCGCCGGCTGGGATGCCCGCAGCGATGAACGGACCGTAGTCCGAGCGCCCGCTGAAGTCGGTGCCCTCCTGGGCCAGGCCGCGGTCGGCGTAGAACTTCTCGAACACGTCCTCGATGGCCGCCGATCCCGCAGGGCCGGGGCCCGCGCCCACGGCGTCGGAGTCGTCGCCGTCATAGACGAAGCGGACGAAGTTGGGCGAGCCCACCATGTCGAAGTTCAGGTAGCCCGCGATCCGGTCGCGCTCGGGCTGCGGCAGCGTCGCCACGTAGTGCTCCGACCCGAGCAGCCCGAGCTCCTCGGCCCCCCACCAGGCGAACCGAACCGTGGCATCCGTCTCCGCCCCGGCCACCTGCCGCGCGACCTCGAGGATCGAGGCGCTGCCGCTGCCGTTGTCGTTGATGCCGGCGCCCTCGGGCACCGAGTCGAGGTGCGCCCCGACCATCAGCACCGTGTCGCCACCGTGCGGCGTCTCGGCGAAGACATTGGTGGTGGTGCGGTTCTCGCTGATCGCGTCGACCTGCAGCCGCACGGTGGCGTTCTGCAGCGCCTCGCCGATGGCGAACGCGGCGCCCATCACCGGGATGCCGATGGGCGCGCCGAGCGTGCCCTGCAGCAGCTCGGTGCGGTCCGGCGCGTCGCCCTCGTTGAAGATCAACGCGCCCGCCGCGCCCGCGGCCTCGGCGTTGCGCGCCTTGATGCCGAAGTCGCAGGTGCCGCGCTGCAAGAGGGCGATGCCACCGGCGGGGAAGCCGGCGAAGTCTGCGGCCTCACAACCACTGGTGGAGCCGCCCGTCGAGGGCAGCCGGAGGTCGACCGGCATAGCCGTGCCGCTCACGTCGCCGCTGCCGGAGAAGGTCATGGCCGCGAAGTCGGTGCCTGCGGTGTAGGTGGCGGGCGTCGGTGCGGTTCGGGCGAGTGTCTGGCTGTTCAGCTGGAAGAACGGGAACTCGAAGTCCTGAGTGGTGACGGCCAGGCCGGCCCGGCGGGCCTCGTCGGCCACGTACTCCGCCGAGGCGTCGTAACCCGGCGAGCCCGATGCGCGCGTGCCGTCGTTGGCGTCGGCGATGTCCTGCAGGGCATCCAGGTGCGCGCGGACCCCCTCGACCGTGACGCACTCCAGCAGGTCGTCGACCGAGCTGCCCGCGTGCTCGTCGCACGTCGGGCTCGCCGCACCTCCACCCGAGGCCGCCGCGGCAGGGGTGGCTCCCAGCAGTGAGGCCACGAGTGCGCCGAGTGCGACTGTGGCTGCGGCGACGACCCGTGATCGACGGGGTCGCGAGGCTGCGGGCATGATCGCTCCACCTTTGTCGCGGTAAACCCTTTTGTCCGGGTTACGTCAATGGAGGAGAATGCCGATCTCTGTCACGCAGGGTCAAGATCTAGATTCAATCGATACACATGTGCTAGATGGCGGGTTGTCGCGTCACACCGGAAGCAGGGCCTCCACCACAGCGGTGAGCTGGGCGGCCGTGCGACATTCGTGCATCGGCAGCACGTCGGCATAGCGCAGCGCTGCTGAGTCGCCGCTGCCCCACTGCCGGCGCGGCTCCGGGTTGAGCCAGTGCGCGTGTCGCGCCTGCGCCACCAGCCGCTTGACCACAGCCAGGTTGGGGTCCCGGTAGTTGGTGCGCGCATCGCCGAGCACCAGCAGCGAGCTCTTCGACGTCACCGCGTCGCCCCAGTGCTCCGCGAAGCTGCCGAAGGAGCCGCCGTAGTCGCTGTGGCCGTCAAAGGCCACGAGATCGGCCTCCCGCAGCACCCGTTGCATCACGCCGGACAGCTCCGCGCCTGGGTCGAACAGGTGGGTCACCTCGTCCGCGCGCTCCACGAACGCGAACACCCGCACCTTGCTGAACTGCTCGCGCAGCGCCTGCACGAGGAGCAGCGTGAAGTGGCTGAACCCGGCCACCGAGCCGGAGACGTCGCAGAGGATCACCAGCTCGGGACGACCGGGCCGGCGCGTGCGGTACGCCGGGCGCATCGGTACCCCACCGGTCGACATCGAACGGCGAAGGGTGCGCCGCATGTCCAGGCTGCCGCGCTTGGCGTGCTTGCGCCGCACCGCTAACCGGGAGGCGAGCCGCCGCGCCAGCGGGTGCACGGTGCGACGCAGCTGCGCGAGCTGCTCCGCGTAGGCGGAGAGGAACTCCACCTGCTCGATCTGCTTCGGCACCGCGGACTTCGCCACCTCCTCACGGCCCCGGATCTCGGCCGTGCGCCGCCGCACCTCGTCCGTGATCATCGCGCGGAAGGCCGCGATCCGGTCGCGGATCTCCCGACGCAGCACCTCGTCGGAGAACGCCGTGTCGTCGCCGGTCGCGTCCTGGAGATCGGCGAGGATGCGTGCCAGCAACGTTTCCGGTGACAGCGTCCGCAGCGCCTGGTACGCCGACCAGCTCGGCCGGCCGCCCGCGCCCTGGATGCCCGTGCCGGCCGCACCGGAGCGTCCGAGCGCGTCCACCACGGCACGGGCCAGCTCGGCGAGCGCGGCGGTGTCGCCGTCACGCAGCAGGTCGGCGAGGATGTCGCGCAACGCGTCCACGTCGACCGGGCCGCCCTCGGCGTCGTCGACCCGCGGCACCTCGACCTCCCCGCTGCCCGCGCCCAGCGCGGCCGGGAAGTACAGCTCGAACAGCGTGTCGAACGCCTGCCGCTGCCCTGACCGGCGCAGCAACGCCGCTGCCAGGCCTTCGCGCACGTGCTCGCGGTGGATCAGGTCGAGCGCGCCGAGCACCCTGGCGGCGTCGATGGTCTCCCCCGGTCCGACGGACACCCCGTGGCGGCGCAGCGCGGCGACGAAGTCGACCAGGTGTCCGGGCAGGCCGTGCTCCGAGCTGATCCTCGCCGCGGTGTCCACCGCACCATCATGGCCCGTCGATCAGTTCAGCCGCAGCTCAGCGGCTGCTTTCACCGCGTCCGACTGGTGCTTCAGTACCACGCCCAGCGTGGCGCGCATCGCCTCGTCGTCCAGGGTGTCGAGGCCGAGAGCGAGCAACGTGCGGCCCCAGTCGATCGTCTCAGCCACCGACGGGGACTTGCGCAGATCCAGCCCGCGCAGCACCCGCACTGTGCGGACCAGAGCGTCGACCAACGACTCGGCGAGCTCTGGCACCCTGCTCAGCACGATCCGACGCTCCAGGTCGGCGTCGGGAAAGTCCAGGTGCAGGAACAGACAACGTCGTTTCAGCGCCTCCGACAGCTCGCGCGTGGAGTTCGAGGTGAGCAGCGCGAACGGGCGCCGGGTGGCGATGATCGTGCCCATCTCCGGCACCGTCACCTGGAAGTCGGACAGCACCTCCAGCAGCAGCCCCTCGACCTCGACGTCCGCCTTGTCCATCTCGTCGACGAGCAGCACGGTGGGTTCGTTCCTGCGGATCGCGGTGAGCAGCGGCCGCGGTAGCAGGAACTCCTCCGAGAAGACGTCGTCGCGCGTCTCGTCCCAGGACTCCTTGCCCTGGCCCGCGGTGATCCGCAGCAGCTGCTTGGCATGGTTCCACTCGTAGAGCGCGCGGGCCTCGTCGATGCCCTCGTAGCACTGCAACCGCACCAGCCCCGAGCCCGTGGCCGCGGCGACGGCCTTGGCGAGCTCGGTCTTGCCGACCCCGGCCGGTCCCTCGACGAGCAGCGGCTTGCCGAGGCGGTCGGCGAGGAAGACGGTGGTGGCGACGGCCGTCGACGCCAGGTAGCCGACCCCGGACAGGCGGTCGGCCACGTCCGCGACCGAACCGAACAACGGGGACTGGGGAGCGCTCACGCGGCCCATCCTGCCTGGCGACAGCCCGTGAGCGAAGCCGTGGGCCGGACCGGACGCGCCGTCGACCGGGCGGCGTCCGCCGACGTGCATTCAACCCGTCCAGGCGGAGGCCCGGCAGGAGTTGTGACGGCGGTTGTCCACAGGCGGACTCCCCTGCCCGCCCGGCTGTCGGTGTCCTCGTCCACGATGGGTTGCGTGACGACAGGTATCCCCACGCAGCAGGATCTCCGCCGGCGGGCCGAGGACGTGCTGGCCACCCTGGCCGGTCCGGCCGCCCGGCTGCGGGAGGACCAGTGGAACGCCATCGAGGCGCTTGTCGCGCAGCGCAGACGGGCGCTGGTGGTGCAGCGCACGGGCTGGGGAAAATCGGCGGTCTACTTCGTGGCCACGGCGCTGCTGCGGGCAGCGGGCGCCGGGCCCACCGTGATTGTCTCGCCGCTGCTGGCGCTGATGCGCAACCAGATCGACGCGGCGCAGCGGGCCGGCATCCACGCGGTCACCGTCAACTCGGCCAACACCTCCGACTGGGAGCGCACCTACGCGGCCGTCGACGCCGGCGAGGTCGACGTGCTGCTGGTCAGCCCGGAGCGGCTCAACAACCCCGACTTCCGCGACCGCGTGCTGCCCCGGCTCACCGCGAGCGCCGGGATGCTGGTGGTCGACGAGGCGCACTGCGTGTCCGACTGGGGCCACGACTTCCGGCCCGACTACCGGCGGCTGCGGGCGCTCATCGCCGAGCTGCCGGCAGGGATCCCCGTGCTCGCCACCACGGCCACCGCCAACGACCGGGTGGTCACCGACGTCGCCGAGCAGCTCGGGCTGGGTTCGCACGATGCGGGCGACACCCTGGTGCTTCGCGGCTCGCTCGATCGGGAGAGCCTGCGGCTGTCCGTCGTACGGCTGCCCACACCCGCACAACGACTGGGCTGGCTTGCCGCGCAGCTCGACGCCCTGCCCGGCGCAGGCATCATCTACACGCTCACGGTCTCCGCGGCCGAGGAGGTCGCGGAGTTCCTGCGCGAGCGGGGCCACCCGGTGGCGTCCTACACGGGCAAGACCGATCCGGAGGAGAGGCTGGCTGCGGAGGGCGATCTGCTCGCCAACCGGGTCAAGGCGCTGGTCGCCACCAGCGCGCTCGGCATGGGGTTCGACAAGCCCGATCTCGGGTTCGTGGTGCACCTCGGGGCGCCCGCCTCACCGGTCGCCTACTACCAGCAGATCGGGCGCGCCGGGCGCGCCGTCGAACGGGCCGAGGTGGTGCTGCTGCCCGGCCGGGAGGACCGCGATATCTGGGCCTACTTCGCCTCGCTCGCCTTCCCTCCAGAGCCGCTGGTCCGCCAGACGCTGCGGGTGCTCAGGCCCGAACCGCTCTCCACCGCCGCGATCGAGACGCGCGTCGACCTCTCGCGTACCCGGCTGGAGATGCTGCTCAAGGTGCTCGACAGCGACGGCGCCGCGAAGCGCGTCAAGGGCGGGTGGGTCACCACCGACGAGCCGTGGGTCTACGACGAGGAGCGCCACCGCCGCATCGCCGAGGCCCGCCGCGCCGAGCAGCAGGCGATGCTCGACTACCTCGACACCGCCGAGTGTCGGCTGGTGTTCCTCCGCCGCCAGCTCGACGACCTCGACGCACAGCCGTGCGGGCGGTGCGACAACTGCGCCGGGCCGGCGTGGAGCACCGACGTCGACGCAGGCGCTGCCACAGCGGCCGAGGAACGGCTCACCCGTCCGGGGGTCGAGGTGCCCCCGCGGAAACAGTGGCCGAGCGGGATGGCCGAGCTCGGGGTGCCGGTGTCCGGCCGAATCGCCGCGGCGGAGCTCGCCGAGGTCGGGCGCGTGATCGGGCGGTTGTCCGATATCGGGTGGGGCACGCGGCTGCGCGAGCTGGTCGGGGGGACCGACGTGCCTGTACCCGCCGACGTGCTCGACGCGTGTGTGCGGGTGCTGGCCGGCTGGGGCTGGACGGAGCGGCCGGTCGGCGTGGTCGGGATCGGCTCACGCACCAGACCTCACCAGCTCGATCACCTGGCCCGTCGGATCGCCGAGATCGGCCGCCTGCCGCTGCTCGGCACCCTCGTTCCGGCCGGGCCGCGCCCCGGCGAGCACAGCAACAGCGCTCAGCGCCTGGCCGCCGTGTGGGGGGCATTCGAGGCGCCGACGTTCGCACCTACCGGCGGGCCCCTCCTGCTCGTGGATGACCTGGTCGACAGCGGCTGGACGATCACGGTCGCCACGCGGCTGCTGCGGCAGGCCGGGGCGTCGGCGGTGCTGCCCTTCGCACTGGCAGTTGCGGGCTGAGCGCGGGCCCGACCACGCTCAGTTCGCCGGCACGCCGGGCAGATCCACCAGTAGGCAGCAGTGCTCCTTGCGCACCACGCTCACCCCCGGCGGCACGGCCTCGCCGACCGCTCCGGCGGGCATCGCGGCGATCCTCCATTCCGCCGCCCCCGGCCGTCCCGCCGCCGTCCACCGGTCGAGCGAGGCGAGCAGCCGCCGGGCGAGCTCTGGGCCGGCCGCGCCGAACACGCGCACGGCAACCGAGCCCGGCCGGACGTCGGCGCCGGATCCCGCTACGACCACCGCGAGGCCGGGCGGCCGCTCACCCGCTGTGGTGGCGAGCGCGATCGTGCCGGCGCCGTTGCCGAGCGGCAGCAGGTCGTCGGACAGGCCGGTCTCCGGGGCGCACACCAGCAACCGGCACAGACCGGGCTCGGTCAGGGCCAGCCAGAGACCGAAGCCGTCCCAGACATCCGCGGTGCCCAGCGCCGCCGGCACCGGGAGCAGCGCGCCCGGCTCGGCAAGGGCTGCCGTCACGCCGGCCGGATCCGCGCCGGGACCGTCCTCCGCGACCTGCAGGACGAGTCCGACGCCGTCCAGCCGCGTACCGGCGTCCGAGCTCGCTCCCACGCCACGGAGCCGGATGAAGGCGCAGCTGCGCACCGAGTCGCTGTGCAGCATCCCTTCGGGGCCGAGGTCGAAGGCTGTGGAGAGCTGGCTCCCGCGCACGGCGAGCGGCAGCAGCAGGCGACCGCCTGGGCCCAGCTGGGCCACCCACTCGGGACGGATGTCGCTGCTGCCGACGGTGAGCACGACGCGGTCGTAGGGCGCGCCCGCGGGATGGCCGAGTGCTCCGTCCGCCGCGACCAGCTCAACTCCTGACACACCCGCCTCGGCCAGATGCAGAGCGGCCCGGGCGATGAGGTCCTCGTCGATGTCGACGGCGGTCACCGCACCCGCCGGGCCGACGATTCGCGCCATCAGCGCGGCGTTGTAGCCGGTGCCCGCCCCGATCTCGAGCACGTGATGCCCGGGTCGGAGGTCCAGCTGCTCCAGCATGATCGCCATCATCGACGGCTGCGACGCCGAGCTCGTCGCGACGCCGTCGGAGAACTGGACGGCGACCGCCTCGTCGGCGTACGCCTCGTCGAGCGCCAGCCCCGGCAGGAAGACGTGGCGGGGCACTGCTCGGAACGCGTCCTCGACGGCGGGCGAACGAATCCGGTCGCCGTCACACAGGACGTCGACCATCCGGGCGCGGGCACGATCGGCGGCAGCCATCGGTCGAAGTCTTGTCCGGGCACCCTCAGGGCGACAAGCCGAAACGGACAACTCGCGGGCGAAGAACGAGCGACGGCAGGCGCAGAACGAGCGACTCGCAGGCCCGAACCGGGCGACCCGCGGGCGCAGAACGGGCGACTCGCGGGCGGGGAAGGGGCGACTCGCGGGCGCAATACGGGCGACTCGCGGGCCCGAAACGGGCGACTCGCGGGGTCAGGGGGTCGTTAGGGGGACCAGGTCGTCGGCGTGCACCACCTCGCGGCGCTGCTCGGGCGCGAGGTCGCGGGAGCGGCGGCCGATCAGCGCGGGGAGCTCGGTGGCGTCGAAGCCCACCACCCCGCGGGCGACGACCACGCCGTGCGGCCCCACGAGGTCCACCACGTCACCGGCCACGAAGTCGCCGGAGATCCCGTGGATGCCGGCGGCGAGGAGCGAGCGGCGACGGTCCATGACCGCCGCCACGGCTCCGGCGTCGAGGTCGAGGGAGCCACGCACGTCGGCCGCGTGCAACAGCCAGAACCGGCGGGCCGACATCCGACGTCCGGACGGGCGGAAGGCGGTGCCCACCTTGGGCCCCACCTCCGAGGCGTCCAGCGCGGAGGTGACGTCCTCGGCCGCGGCGAGCAGCACCGGGATGCCGGCGGCAGCGGCCATCGCCGCTGCCGTGATCTTGGTGGCCATCCCGCCGCGACCGAGGCTGCCGGCGCCGGGTCGGGCCACCCGCACCGACTCCAGGTCTGATGGCGCGTCCACCTCGCCGAGCAGCCGCGAGCCGGGCAGGCGGGGGTCACCGTCGTAGAGCCCGTCGACGTCGGACAGCAGCACCAGGCCGTCGGCGCCGATGAGGTGCGCCACGAGCGCGGCCAGTCGGTCGTTGTCACCCACCCTGATCTCGTCGGTGGCCACCGTGTCGTTCTCGTTCACCACCGGCAGCACGTCGAGACCGAGCAGGCGCTCCAGCGTGCGCTGGGCGTTGCGGTAGTGGGCGCGGCGGATCATGTCGTCGGCGGTGAGCAGCACCTGGCCGATCGCCTGCCCATGCCGCCCGAATGACGCCGCATAGGCCTGCGCGAGCAGCAGCTGCCCGACGGATGCCGCAGCCTGCTGGGTGGCGAGGTCGCGCGGGCGGCGGGCCAACCTGAGCGGGGCGAGCCCGGCCGCGATCGCACCCGACGACACCAGCACCACCTGGCCACCCGTAGCGCGCCGGGTCGCGAGCGCGTCGACCAGCGCATCGAGTCGCAGCGGGTCGAGTCCTCCGTCGAGGCTCGTGAGCGACGACGACCCGACCTTGACGACGATCCGGCGCGCAGCGGCCAGCTGTCGCCGGGCGGTCACGGCCGGGTCCGGGGCCGTTCCCCGGACTCCACAGGCTCGTCGTCCCACGTCGCGTCGTCCCAGCGCGGGCCCGCGGGGTCGTCGGACGACTCGTCGGCGAGCAGCTCCTCGTCGGTGCGATGCTTGCGCCGCTCGCCTCGGGCCGCCTTGCGTTCGGCCGCGCGGATGCGGTCGTCGCGCTCCAGCCGCCGGTCGGTGCCGCGACCGGACATCAGCACGGCCACCCCAGCGGGCGTGCTCGGCTCCCAGTCGAACGTGACATCGCCGATCGTGACCGGGCAGCCGGCCTCGGCGCCGGCCTGGGCCAGCGCCTCCTCCACGCCGAGCCGGGCGAGCCGGTCGGCGAGGTACCCGACGGCCTCGTCGTTCTCGAAGGACGTCTGGCGGATCCACCGCTCGGGACGGGCACCGCGCACGATGAACCCGCCGGGCAGCTCGCGGTCGGCCTCGACGGTGAAGCCGGCATCGTCGACCGCCTGCGGCCGCAGCACGATGCGGGTGGGCTCGAGGATCGGCTGGGCGGCGCGGTAGGCGCGCACCTGCTCCGCCATCGCGAACGACAGCTCCCTCAAGCCTGCGCGGCTGGCGGCGGAGATCGGGAAGACGGGCCAGCCGAAGCGCTCGGTCAGCTCGGCCGTGACGAGCTCGGCCATGTCCTGCGCATCCGGCACGTCGATCTTGTTGAGCGCGATCAGCCGCGGCCGGTCGGACAGCTCCCCGCCCAGTGCGGGGGTGTAGCGGGCCAGCTCGTCCTCCAATGCCTGGACGTCGGACACGGGATCGCGGCCGGGCTCGAAGGTGGCGCAGTCGACGACGTGCACGAGCACTGAGCAGCGCTCGATGTGACGCAGGAAGTCCAGCCCCAGGCCGCGGCCCTCGGACGCCCCCGGAATCAGGCCGGGAACGTCGGCCACGGTGAAGACGTCCTCGCCTGCGGTGACCACCCCGAGCTGCGGCACGAGCGTGGTGAACGGGTAGTCCGCGACCTTCGGCCTCGCCGCCGAGAGCGCGCTGACCAGCGAGGACTTCCCGGCGCTGGGGAACCCGAGCAGCCCGACGTCGGCCATCGAGCGCAGCTCGAGCACGAGGTCGAGGGTGTCGCCCGGCTCGCCGAGCAGCGCGAACCCGGGGGCCTTGCGGGTGGGG
>DASRSC010000169.1:0-31779 GCA_035695525.1 Pseudonocardia sp.
CGGCCTGCAGACCGACCGGCAGGCCAAGAAGAACGGCGTGGGCGGAGAAGTCCTCGCCTACGTCTGGTGAGGGGGTAACACCATGTCCCGAATCGGGAAGCTGCCCATCACCGTGCCGTCCGGGGTGGACCTGACCATCGACGGCCGCACGGTGACCGTCAAGGGGCCCAAGGGCATCCTGTCGCACACCGTGATCGAGCCGATCACGATCGAGCGTGACGAGACCGGCACGGTCGTCGTCAAGCGCCCGGACGACGAGCGCCGAAACAAGGCCATGCACGGCCTGTCCCGCACGCTCGTCAACAACCTCGTCGTCGGCGTCACGAACGGCTACGAGAAGAAGATGGAGATCTACGGCGTCGGCTACCGCGTGGCGCTCAAGGGTCGGACGCTGGAGTTCGCGCTCGGGTACAGCCACCCCATCGTGATCGAGGCGCCGGAGGGCATCACCTTCACGGTGGAGTCGCCCACCCGGTTCTCAGTCGCCGGCATCGACAAGCAGTTGGTCGGCGAGGTCGCCGCCAAGATTCGCAAGCTGCGCAAGCCCGACCCGTACAAGGGCAAGGGCGTGCGCTACGCCGGCGAGGTCATCCGCCGCAAGGTCGGAAAGACGGGTAAGTGAGCATGGCCGAGACGATTTCCGCCAACGCGAGGAAGCGCACCGCTTCCCAGGTGTCGAACCAGCGCCGCACCGCGCGCACCCGCCGGCACGCCCGGCTGCGCAAGAAGGTCAGCGGCAGCGCAGAGCGTCCGCGCCTTGCGGTCAACCGGAGCGCACGGCACATCGTCGTGCAGCTCATCGACGACCTGGCCGGTCACACGCTGGCCTCGGCGTCGACCATGGAGGCCGACGTCAGGACGCTCGAGGGCGACAAGAAGGCCCGCGCGGCCAAGGTCGGCGAGCTCGTCGCCGCCCGTGCCCGCGAGGTCGGGGTCACCGCGGTGGTGTTCGACCGGGGTGGCTACAACTACCACGGCCGGATCGCGGCGCTGGCCGACGCCGCCCGCGAGGGCGGCCTGGAGTTCTGATGGACACGATGCACAACCAGATGGAAGGAAACCTCTGATGCCGGGACGCGCACGGCGTGACGGCGGGGGCCCCAGCACCGGGCCCGGAGGCGAGCGCAGCAACAGCGGCGACCGCCGGGACCGCCGCGACGGAGGCCGCGGCGGGGGCGGCCAGGACAAGACCCCGTACATCGAGCGACTGGTCACGATCAACCGCGTGGCCAAGGTCGTCAAGGGCGGTCGGCGCTTCAGCTTCACCGCCCTGATGATCGTCGGCGACGGCGACGGCCTGGTGGGCGTCGGCTACGGCAAGGCCAAGGAGGTGCCGGCCGCGATCGCCAAGGGCGTGGAGGAGGCGAAGAAGAGCTTCTTCCGCGTTCCCCGCATCGGCGGCACGATCGTGCACCGTGTGCAGGGCGAGGCCGCTGCCGGTGTCGTGCTGCTGCGTCCGGCGAGTCCCGGTACCGGTGTCATCGCTGGTGGACCGGTGCGTGCCGTCCTGGAGTGCGCCGGCATCCACGACGTCCTCTCCAAGTCGCTGGGCAGCGACAACGCGATCAACGTCGTGCACGCCACGATCGCCGCGTTGAAGATGATCCAGCGTCCGGAGGAGGTGGCGGCCCGGCGCGGGCTGCCGCTCGAGGACGTCGCGCCGGCCCAGATGCTGCGGGCGCGTGCTGCCGCGGCGCAGGGCGCGAGGTCGTGATGGCCCAGACCTCGAGCGATGCCACGGCGCAGAGCACTCCGACCAGCGACACCAAGCTCGTCGTGACCCAGGTGCGCAGCACCATCGGCGTCAAGGCGAACCAGCGTGCCACGCTGAAGTCGCTCGGCCTGCGCAAGATCCGCCAGACGGTCGAGCGGGATGACACCCCGCAGGTCCGCGGCATGATCCACACCGTTCGCCACCTGGTGACGGTCGAGGAGGTCGGCTCCTGATGAGCACGACAATCAAGATTCACCACCTGCGTCCGGCCCCCGGGGCCAAGACGGCGAAGACCCGGGTGGGTCGCGGCGAGGGTGGCAAGGGCGGCAAGACAGCAGGCCGCGGTACCAAGGGCAGCAAGGCCCGCAAGAACGTGCCGGCCGGCTTCGAGGGCGGGCAGATGCCGCTGCACATGCGGCTGCCCAAGCTCAAGGGATTCAAGAACCGGTTCCGCGTCGAGTACCAGGTGGTGAACGTTGGCGACCTCGCCCAGCTGTTCCCCGCAGGCGGCGCGGTCGGCCCGGACGAGCTGGCCGAGGCCGGCGCCGTCCGGCGCAACCAGCTGGTCAAGGTGCTGGGCAACGGAGACATCGATGGGATCGCGCTCACCGTCAGCGCGCACGCCTTCTCCGGTAGCGCCCGTGACAAGATCACGGCCGCCGGCGGGACCGTCACCGAGCTGTAGTTCGGTGCCCGTTCGGTGCGGACCGGCGTCATTGCGCCGGTCCGCGCCGTGGGGGCGGCGCGGCCGCTGTTAGAGTCGTCTCCGCTCGGTCCCACTTCAGGCCGGGCGCGCGCCGCATTCGCGGCGCAATCCGTCTGGGGCGGGTCCGCGCCGGAGCGGGTCACCAGTACAGGAGGATCACCGAGTGCTCAGCGCTTTTCGGTCGGCACTGACCACGCCGGATCTCCGGAAGAAGATCCTCTTCACGCTCGGGATCCTGGCCGTCTATCGCCTCGGGACCGCCATCCCGTCGCCCGGGGTCTCCTATCCCAACGTGCAGGAATGCATCCGGCAGGTCCAAGGCAGCTCGAACTCCGGCATCTACTCGCTGATCAACCTGTTCTCCGGCGGGGCGCTGCTGCAGCTATCGATCTTCGCTCTCGGCATCATGCCGTACATCACGGCGAGCATCATCGTGCAGCTGCTCACCGTTGTCATCCCGCGGTTCGAGCAGCTGAAGAAGGAAGGGCAGTCGGGTCAGAACAAGCTGACCCAGTACACCCGGTACCTCACGATCGCGCTCGCCATCCTGCAGGCCACGGGGATCGTGGCGCTCGCCGACCGGGGACAGTTGTTCGGTGACTGCTCCCTGCCGGTCATCCCCAACTCGGGCATCTACCAGCTCTCGGTCATCGTGATCGTGATGACGGCGGGCACCGCGGTCGTCATGTGGCTGGGGGAGCAGGTCACCGAGCGGGGCGTCGGCAACGGCATGTCCCTTCTCATCTTCACCTCGATCGCGTCCCGGATCCCGGCCGAGGGCGCCAACATCCTGAGCAACGGCGCCCTGGTCTTCATCGGCGTCTGCGTCTTCGGGCTTGCCATCATCGCCAGCGTCGTCTTCGTCGAGCAGGGCCAGCGCCGCATCCCGGTGCAGTACGCCAAGCGCATGGTCGGCCGTCGCATGTACGGCGGCACGTCGACGTACCTGCCGCTGAAGGTCAACCAGGCCGGTGTCATCCCGGTGATCTTCGGATCGTCCCTGCTCTATCTCCCCGATCTCGTCTCGCGGTTGGCCGGGAGCACCGGCGGCGGGTTCCAGCAGTTCGTCCAGACGTATCTGGTGGACCAGTCGAGCTGGGTGCACATCACCCTGTACATCGCGCTGATCATCTTCTTCACGTACTTCTACGTCGGCATCACGTTCAACCCCGAAGAGCGGGCCGACGAGATGAAGAAGTTCGGCGGTTTCATCCCCGGCATCCGGCCCGGCCGGCCCACCGCCGAGTACCTCAATTTCGTGCTCTCGCGCATCACGCTCCCCGGCTCCCTGTACCTCGGCATCATCGCCGTGCTGCCGAACTTCTTCCTCGGCATCACCGGTAGCGGGCAGAACCAGAACTTCCCGTTCGGCGGCACGGCGGTACTGATCATGGTCGGCGTGGGTCTCGACACGGTCAAACAGATCGAAAGCCAGCTCATGCAGCGCAGGTACGACGGGTTCCTGCGCTAGCGTCGACGGATGGTCTGTCGTGTTCGGGTTCGATAACAGGAGGTCGGTTTCGGGTGCGTCTCGTTCTGGTTGGCCCGCCGGGTGCGGGCAAGGGCACGCAGGCGGTGCGTCTGGCCGAGCGTCTCGACGTACCGCACATCTCCACGGGGGACCTCTTCCGGGCGAATTTGAAGGACGAGACGGAGCTCGGGCGCGAGGCGAAGCGGTACATGGACGCCGGCGACCTCGTGCCCGACGCGGTCACCGTCGCGATGGTGCGCGACCGTCTCACACACGACGATGCCGCCAAGGGCTTCATCCTCGACGGCTTCCCGCGCACGTTGAGGCAGGCGGCGTCACTCGGCGAGCTGCTGGCCGAGCGGGGCGAGGACCTCGACGCCGTCGTCGAGTTCCAGGTGGCGGAGGACGAGCTGGTGCGCCGGCTGATGGGCCGCGGTCGCGAGGACGACACCGAGGACGTCATCCGCCGCCGCCAGCAGGTCTACCGCGACGAGACGGCTCCGCTCCTCGGGCACTACAGCGACCGGCTCGTGACCGTCGATGCCGTCGGTACGGTCGAGGAGATCACCGACCGCGTCGCCAACGCGCTCCGCTCACGGTGAGCGGGGGACGCAGCGGCGTCCGCGGGCTGCTGGCCCGCTGGCGCGGGCGGGACATCGAGTTGAAGAGTCCGGAAGAACTCGAGGCGATGCGGGCAGCGGGCGCGCTGGTTGCCACCACCCTCGTGGCGGTCACCAAGCTGGCCCGACCCGGCGTCAGCACGGGAGAGCTGGACGAGCTGGCCGAGCAGGTCATCCGGGAGGCGGGAGCGGTTCCCTCCTTCCTGGGCTACCACGGCTACCCGGCATCGATCTGCGCGTCGGTGAACGAGCAGATCGTGCACGGCATCCCGGCCGCCACGCAGGTGCTAGCCGACGGCGACCTCGTGTCGGTGGACTGTGGCGCCATCCTCGACGGCTGGCACGGCGACGCAGCGGTGACGATCCTGGTCGGATCGGTGTCCGACGCGGACCGCGCTCTGTCGGCGGCCTGCGAGGCCGCGCTCTACGCCGGTATCGCGGCCGTCCAGCCGGGTGGCCGCCTGTCCGACATCTCGCACGCCGTGCAGGTCGCCTCGGAGACGGCCGGGAAGCGCGACGGTGTCAGCTACGGCATCGTCGCCGAGTACGGCGGCCACGGCATCGGCACGTCAATGCACATGGATCCGTTCCTGCCGAACTTCGGCGACCCGGGGCAGGGCCCGCGACTCGTGCCGGGGATGGCGCTGGCCGTGGAGCCGATGCTCACGGCGGGCGATCCGGAGACCCGCGAGCTCGAGGATGGGTGGACGGTGGTCGCCGCCGACGGCAGCCGGGCCGTGCACTGGGAACACACGGTCGCGATCACGGACAACGGGCCGCGCATCCTCACGGTCCTGCCGGACTGACCCGTCTGCCGGCTGCCCGGCCGTCTGAATCGGTCGAGCGTCCCCCGCCCGTACGTACCCCGTCACACGTATCTCCTGAATGTTCGTTCCCTGGGCTACGCTCCCGTCTTGTGAATACAGAATCCACAGTACCGCGGCGCACGACCGTGGGGGTGCCTCGTGAATCCGCCGCCGGTGAGCGTCGTGTCGCCCTGGTGCCGAAGGTCGTCGAGAAACTCCGGTCGCGGGGTGTGGAGGTCGTGGTCGAGGCCGGGGCCGGTCTGGGCGCGCTGATTCCGGACGAGCTGTACATCGCGGCCGGGGCGACCGTCGGTGATCCGTGGTCGGCCGAGGTTGTCGTGAAGGTGGCCCCTCCGTCGCCGGAGGAGGTGGAACACCTGCGCTCCGGTTCCACCCTGATCGGTTTCCTGGCGCCCCTGACCGCACGCGAGACGATCGCGGCACTGAAGGCCGCGGGTGTGCAGGCGTTCGCGATGGAGGCGATCCCGCGGATCTCGCGGGCGCAGTCGATGGACGCGCTGTCCTCGCAGGGGAACGTGGCGGGATACAAGGCGGTGCTGCTGGCCGCCGAGAAGTCCACCCGGTTCTTCCCGATGCTCACCACGGCGGCGGGCACGGTGAAGCCGGCTACTGCCCTGGTCCTGGGCGTCGGGGTGGCGGGCCTGCAGGCCCTCGCGACGGCCAAGCGGCTCGGCGCTCGGACCACCGGCTACGACGTGCGGCCGGAGGTCGCCGACCAGGTGCGGTCGCTCGGGGCCCAGTGGCTGGACCTCGGCATCGAAGCGGTCGGTGAGGGTGGGTACGCGCGCGAGCTGACCGATGACGAACGGGCCGAGCAGCAGCAGCGCCTGGAGAAGGCGATCACCGGTTTCGATGTGGTGATCACCACCGCGAACGTCCCTGGGCGGAAGGCGCCCACGCTGGTGACGGCGGCGGCCGTGGAGGGCATGCGTCCCGGCAGCGTCGTCGTGGACCTGGCCGGGGAGAGCGGCGGCAACTGTGAGCTGACCGAGCCGGGCGAGGTCGTGGTCAAGCACGACGTGACGATCGCGTCGCCGCTGAACCTGCCCGCGACGATGCCCGAGCACGCCTCGGAGCTGTACTCCCGCAACGTATCGGCGTTGCTGGAGCTGATGCTGAAGGACGACGGCGACGGCGGGGTGACGCTCGCGCCGGACTGGGACGACGAGGTGCTCGCGAAGTCCTGCGTCACCCGTGTCGAGGCCACCGCTGCAAGTGGGGGAGAGGCGTGATGGAGAGCGGACTGCTGTCGAACATCGCGATCCTGGTGCTGGCCGGCTTCGTCGGCTTCGCCGTGATCTCGAAGGTGCCCAACACGTTGCACACCCCGCTGATGTCGGGCACCAACGCGATCCACGGGATCGTGCTGCTGGGTGGGTTGATCGTGCTGGGCCACCTGGAGAACCCATCGGTGATCGACCAGATCATCCTGGTCATCGCGATCGTGTTCGGCATGATCAACGTGATCGGTGGCTTCCTGGTCACCGACCGGATGCTGGGCATGTTCAAGGCCAAGCCGGAGCCCCGGCAGGCGCCGTCGGCCGAGAAGGCCGGCACCAACGGGAAGGGCCACTGATGGCGACGCTCGTCCCGATCCTCTACATCATCGCGTTCGCGCTGTTCATCTACGGCCTGATGGGCCTGACCGGCCCGAAGACAGCGGTGCGCGGCAACCTGATCGCCGCGGTCGGTATGACGATCGCCGTGGTGGCCACCCTGCTGGAGGTCCGGCACAACTGGGTGCTGATCATCGTCGGGCTCGTGATCGGCGCGGCACTGGGCGTGCCGTCCGCGCGGCAGGTCAAGATGACCGCGATGCCGCAGATGGTGGCGCTGTTCAACGGCGTCGGCGGCGGGGCGGTGGCCCTGATCGCCTGGTCGGAGTTCCGCACCAGCGATGGCTTCCTCGCAGAGCCCGGATACGTGGTCGTGGCGACCTTGTTCGCGGCCATCGTCGGGTCGATCTCGTTCTGGGGGTCGCTGATCGCGTTCGGGAAGCTGCAGGAGATCCTGCCGGGCCGCCCGATCGGACTGGGCAAGGCGCAGCAGTTCGTCAACGGGCTCCTGCTGCTGGCCGCGGTGGCGTGTGCCGTGGTGGCCGGGCTGGGCGGTGCGCCCCAGATCTGGATCATCGGGCTGCTCGTGCTCGCGGCGGTGCTCGGCGTGCTGGTGGTGCTGCCGATCGGCGGCGCGGACATGCCAGTGGTGATCTCGCTGCTCAACGCTCTGACGGGGCTGTCGGCCGCAGCGGCAGGGCTCGCGCTGAACAACACGGCCATGATCGTGGCCGGCATGATCGTCGGTGCGTCCGGTTCGATCCTCACCAACCTCATGGCCACGGCGATGAACCGGTCGATCCCGGCGATCGTCGCAGGCGGCTTCGGCGGCACCACCACAGTGCCCGGCGCGGACGACGGCGTCGACCGCACGGTGAAGTCGACCAGTGCGGCCGATGCGGCGATCCAGATGGCGTACGCGTCGCAGGTGATCGTCGTGCCCGGCTACGGGATGGCGGTGGCCCAGGCGCAGCACGCCGTGAAGGACATGGCCAAGCTGCTGGAAGCCAAGGGCGTCGAGGTCAAGTACGCCATCCACCCGGTTGCCGGGCGGATGCCCGGACACATGAACGTCCTGCTCGCCGAGGCCGACGTCTCCTACGACGCTCTCAAGGAGATGGACGACATCAACGACGAGTTCTCCCGCACCGACGTCACGCTGGTGATCGGCGCGAACGACGTCACCAATCCCGCGGCGCGCACCGACCCGAGCTCGCCGATCCACGGAATGCCGATCCTCAACGTCGACCAGAGTCGCTCGGTGATCGTGCTCAAGCGCTCCATGAGCAGCGGTTTCGCCGGCATCGACAACCCGCTGTTCTACGCCGACAACACCTCGATGCTCTTCGGCGACGCGAAGAAGAGCGTGGCCGCGGTGACGGAGGAACTGAAGGCGCTGTAGGTCCCGAACGAACGGCACCCCCGCCGGATCCCTCCGGCGGGGGTGCCGTGTCGTTTCTGTGTCAGCAGCAGCGGCTGCCGGGTTTCGGGTCCATCCCGTCGATCCGGCGCCGTTCGAACTCGCGCCGGGAGAGTGGGGCGGTTCCGGCGTGCTCCCGGGCGTGCCGCTCGACGTACCGGTCGTACTGGGTCTCGCCGGTCAGCTCGCGCAGGTACCAGAGCAGGCCCCTGCCCAGCTGCGCTATCCCGGTCACGACCGCTCGCCCGCCGTGGCGAGTGCCCGCTTCTCCTCGGCCGTCGGGATGAGCCCTGACGGTGCGACGATCTGCGACGGCACAGCAGGTGCCTCCGTACTGGGCAGCGGCTCCGACGAGGTCAGGGCTCGGTACCAGACGAGAAGCGCGTTGGCGATCACGATGATGATCAGGATCGCGAACAGGGCTGCGAGCACCCCGTCCACCGTCGAGTTGGTGACGACGGCCTGCATGTCCGCGATGTTCTTGGCGGGTGCGAGCACCTGCCCCTGGTCCAGTGCTGCGGCGTACTTCTCGCGCTGCGCGAAGAAGCCGAGCGTCGGATCAGGAGAGAACACCTTCTGGTAGCTCGCCGTGAGCGTCACCGCGGCGTCCCAGGCGAGCGGGACGGCGGTGACCCAGGCGTACTTCGCCCGCCCGGTCTTGATCAGCAGCGTGGTGCAGACCGTCAGCGCGACGGCGGCCAGCAGCTGGTTGGCGATCCCGAACAGCGGGAAGAGCTGGTTGATCCCGCCGAGCGGGTCGGTGACCCCGGCGTAGAGGAAGTAACCCCATGCGCCCACGACAACCGCGCTGGTGAGGTACATGCCCGGCTTCCAGTTCACGTTGGACATCGGCTTGTACACGTTGCCGAGGGTGTCCTGGAGCATGTAGCGGCCGACCCGGGTGCCGGCGTCCACCGTGGTGAGGATGAACAGCGCCTCGAACATGATCGCGAAGTGGTACCAGAACGCCTTGAATGCGTCGCCGCCGAACGCGCCGGAGAAGATCTCCGACATTCCGACGGCGAGGGTGGGCGCGCCACCCGTCCGAGCGATCAGCGTGCTCTCCTGCACGGAGGCGGCGGCCGCAGCGAGCGCCTCGGGCGTGATCGTGAAGCCCAGGTTGTTCACGGCCTGCGACGCCGACTCCACCGTCGTGCCGAGGAGCCCGGCGGGCGCATTCATCGCGAAGTACAGGCCGGGGTCCAGCACGGATGCCGCGATCAGCGCCATGATCGCCACGAACGACTCCAGGAGCATCGCGCCGTAGCCGATGAACCGGACCTGCGACTCCTTCTGGATCAGCTTCGGTGTGGTGCCCGACGCGATCAGAGCGTGGAACCCGGACAGCGCCCCACAGGCGATCGTGATGAACACGAACGGGAACAGCGACCCGGCGAACACGGGCCCCTTGCCGGAGAACGCGAACTCGGTGACCGGCGCGTTCTTCAGCAGCGGGGCGGTGATCAGCACGCCGACGGCCAGCAACGCGATCGTGCCGACCTTCATGAACGTCGAGAGATAGTCGCGTGGCGCCAGCAGCATCCACACCGGCAGCACCGACGCGGCGAAGCCGTAGATGACCAGGCAGAACACCAGGGTCGTCGGGTCGAGGGTGAAGGCCGCCGCCCAGCTCGAGTTCTGCACCCAGCCGCCCGCCACGATGGCGAGCAGCAGCAGCGCGACGCCGATCAGGCTGGTCTCGATGACCCGCCCGGGTCGGATCACCCGCATGTAGTAGCCCATGAACAGGGCGATCGGGATCGTCATCGCGATGGAGAACGTGCCCCACGGCGACTTGGCGAGCGCATTGACGACGACCAGCGCGAGCACGGCGAGCAGGATGATCATGATGGCGAACACGGCGATCAGTGCCGCCACCCCGCCGATCGGGCCGATCTCGTCGCGCGCCATCTGCCCGAGGCTCCTGCCGTCGCGGCGCATCGAGAAGAACAGAGTGACCATGTCCTGCACGGCGCCGGCGAAGATGACCCCGACGATGATCCAGATCGTGCCGGGCAGGTACCCCATCTGCGCAGCGAGCACCGGCCCGACCAGCGGACCGGCCCCGGCGATCGCCGCGAAGTGGTGGCCGAACAGCACCCGACGGTCCATGGGCTGGAAGTCGGTGCCGTTGTCCAGACGCTCCGCCGGTGTCGCGCGGTTGTCGTCGACCTGCAGGACCTTCTTCGCAATGAACCGCGCGTAGAACCGGTAGGCGATGGCGTAGGAGCCGAGCGCCGCCCCCACCAGCCAGATCGCCGAGATCTGCTCGCCCCGGGAGAGGGCCAACACTCCCCAGCACACGGCGCCGACCACCGCGACCGCGCCCCAGATCAGCATCGAGCGGGGCGTCATCCGAGATCGCAGCTCGGAGAGCGTCATGCGCCACCTCCCTGGGCCGACCCATCACAACGGGTGCTCCTGCGTTGCAGCATCAGTTCTCCTCGCGCCCTCGCGGCGCCGTCGCCGCGTTCCGATGCACTCGTTGCCGACGTACCCCGTTCGGTTGACGTCCGCGCCGGAGATTCTGCGCTTTTCGCCGCCGTTTGGACACATCTGGCTGCTCGGCGGGCTCCCGTTCCGCCCGCATGTGTCCAGAACGTGATGCGAGCCGCGTCGGTGCAGGTTCCGGGCCTGCGCTCACGCCTTCTCGGCCGGGGTGTTCGACTGGGTGACGGGGGCGTCCAGTGGGTGGGCGATCTCGTCGGCCGGCAGCCGCCACCCCACGATCGCCGCGACCGCAAGGAACACGGGAACGGCTCCGGCCAGGACGAACGTCATCGGGACACCGAGCCACTCGCCGACCGGACCGGCGAGTGCCATCGACACCGGCATCAGCGCGAGCGACACGAAGAAGTCCAGGCTGGAGACGCGGCCCAGCAGGTGGGGCGGTACTCGGCGCTGCAGCAACGTGCCCCAGATGACGGTCGCCACCGCGCCGGTGAATCCCACCACGAACGTCGCCGCGGCCATGACCCACAGGTGGCGGGTGACCCCGATCAGCACCAACGGTGCGGCCCCGGCGCCCCACAGCAGGATCATGGCCGTCAGGTACCGCCGGGGCAGTCGCCACGAGGACACGACGATCGACCCGACCGCGCCACCGATGCCGAACGCCCCCAGGACGAGAGCGAAGCTGCTCGCGCCGCCACCGACCTGGTCGCGCACGGCGAACGGCAGCAGTACCTCGATCGGGCCGATGAGGACGAGCACGTAGAGCGTGGCGAAGGCGAGTGTGGCGAAGAGCCACCCGGTGCGGAAGAGGTACCTGAACCCCTCGACCAGGTCGGCGAGCACCGAGTTCCCGGCTTCCATAGGGGTGACGGGAGCTGTGCGCATGGCGAGGAGCGCGACGAGCGCGAGCGCGTAGATCCCGGCCGCGAGCAGGAGCGAGATCCCGGGGACGAATGCGCCGACCAGTACGCCGGCCAGGGCCGGACCGAGGGCCTGCTGGGCGATCGGCCGCAGCGTGCCCTCGACACCGTTGGCGGCGAGCAGCTCGTCCGGCGGGAGAAGGGTGGGCAGGATCGCCGAGTAGGCGGGGTAGAAGAACGCCTCTGCCGCCCCGACGACGAACGCGATCACGGCCAGGTGCCAGAGCTGTAAGGCGCCGGTGACCCCGAGTACGCCTGCGGTCCCCGCCGAGGCGATCCGGACGGCCTCCACCGCGATCATGACGGCGCGCTTGGGCAGCCGGTCGGCGGCAACGCCCCCGATGAGCACGCTGACCAGCAGGCCGACGCTCGACGCGGCGGCGACGACGGACAGCTCGGACGGGCCGCCGTCGAGTGCGATGACCTGGTACACGATCGCGACGAGCCACAGCCCGCTCGCGAACAGCGACGCCGCCATCGACGTGGCCAGCAAGCGGTACTCGCGGTGGCGAAAGGGGCGGAGTGGGCGGGGCAGGCGGAGTCTGCCGTCGGCGGCCTCTTCGGGCATATCGTCCATAACGTCACCGAACTATGTGAAGTCACGTGGAGGTCAAGGGGCACGGCACCCTATCTGCATACCGGCGGCGTCCGCGCCCGAATTGTCCGTTGGCTGTGCGGAGCGGCGGGGGGCACCATGGAGCGGTGGACGACGCGGCGGAGCCCGGGCGACCTGGCGAAGTGCGGCCCGAGGACATGCGTGCCGGGGACGCCGACCGCGAGCGCGTGCTGGATCGGCTCCGGACCGCCCATGTCGAGGGCAGGCTGACCACCGACGAGTTCGACGAGCGAATCACCGCGACGCTGGCGGCGCGTACCTACGGGGAGCTCGGCGCGATCACGATTGACCTCCCGGGCGAGGCACCGGCGCCACCGACCGTGGTGGAGTCCGCCGCGCCGGCGGCCACCCTCGCCGAGTACCGGGACGTCGACGCGCTGCAGGAGCGGGACGCCCGCGGTGCCGTGATCGGGTGGGCCGGGGCGAGCGTCACGACGATCGCGATCTGGGCAATGAGCTGCATCGCGACGGCCTCGTTCGTGTACCCCTGGTGGATCTGGGTGGCCGGGCCGTGGGGCCTGGTGCTGCTGTCGTCCTGGGTGCGGGACCGGCGACACGAGCACTGACCAGCGCGGCTTGTACCCCATGTGCGGGCCCGGCCGCAACGGTCGTACACTGGGAGTTCGGCGCGCCTCATGGCGCCGGTTCCGTCGTGCCTCCCGCACCCCACGGTCCCGGAGTAGCGGCGTGCCTACGCACGGAACCGAGAGTACGCACACCTGTCACGGAACAGCGGAGGACATGGCCAAGAAGGACGGGGCGATCGAGGTCGAGGGCCGGGTCGTCGAGCCCCTGCCGAACGCGATGTTCCGCGTGGAGCTGGAGAACGGACACCGGGTCCTCGCGCACATCAGCGGCAAGATGCGCCAGCACTACATCCGGATCCTCCCCGAGGACCGGGTCGTGGTCGAGCTGTCGCCGTACGACCTGACCCGCGGCCGCATCGTCTACCGCTACAAGTGACCAATCGACGACACAACAGAGAGCGATGGACGTGAAGGTCCAGCCGAGCGTCAAGAAGATCTGCGACAAGTGCAAGGTGATCCGCCGTCACGGGCGAGTCATGGTGATCTGCGAGAACCTGCGCCACAAGCAGCGCCAGGGCTGATCGCGGCTGCGTGGTCGACGACGACGCAGCACCAGCACGACGCAGCACAAGCAACACAGAGGAACCCAGCGCACCTGCCGGGCCACACGGGCCCGGTCCACCCCCGGAACCAGGCCGGGGCCCGGACGACTCGTCCGGGACGGGCGTTGGGCAGACCTGGCTCATGAGAACAGAGGAGTACCCCGCCGCATGGCACGTCTCTCCGGCGTCGACCTCCCCCGCGACAAGCGGATGGAGATCGCGCTCACCTACATCTTCGGGATCGGGCGCACCCGGTCCATCCAGATCCTCGAGGCCACCGGGATCGACCGGGACCTGCGGTCGAAGGACCTGACCGACGAGGATCTCGCTGCCCTTCGCGAGTACATCGAGACCAACTACCGCGTCGAGGGTGATCTGCGCCGTGAGGTGCAGGCCGACATCCGTCGCAAGATCGAGATCGGCTGCTACCAGGGGATCCGGCACCGCCGGGGCCTGCCGGTGCGTGGCCAGCGCACCAAGACCAACGCCCGCGGCCGCAAGGGACCGAAGAAGACGGTCGCCGGCAAGAAGAAGGCAGGTAAGAAGTAATGCCGCCCCGTACCCGCTCCGCGTCGGGACCGAAGAAGGTCCGGCGCAAGGAGAAGAAGAACGTCGCGCACGGCCACGCGCACATCAAGAGCACCTTCAACAACACGATCGTGTCGATCACCGACCCGACCGGTGCCGTGATCGCGTGGGCCTCCGCGGGCCACGTCGGTTTCAAGGGCTCGCGCAAGTCCACGCCGTTCGCCGCGCAGATGGCCGCCGAGAGCGCCGCCCGCAAGGCCGCCGAGCACGGCATGAAGAAGGTCGATGTGTTCGTGAAGGGTCCCGGTTCCGGCCGGGAGACCGCGATCCGTTCCCTGCAGGCCGCCGGCCTCGAGGTCGGCACAATTTCCGACGTCACCCCGCAGCCGCACAACGGCTGCCGTCCGCCCAAGCGGCGCCGGGTCTAGGGGAGGGAGAACCAGACATGGCTCGTTACACCGGACCCATGACCCGCAAGTCCCGCCGGCTGAAGGTCGACCTCGTCGGCGGCGACCAGGCGTTCGAGCGCCGTCCCTACCCGCCCGGCCAGCACGGCCGGATCCGGATCAAGGAGACGGAGTACCTCCTGCAGATGCAGGAGAAGCAGAAGGCGCGCTTCGCATACGGCGTGCTCGAGAAGCAGTTCCGGCGCTACTACGAAGAGGCGAACCGGCGCACCGGCAAGACCGGTGACAACCTGCTGCAGATCCTCGAGACGCGTCTGGACAACGTCGTCTACCGGGCTGGGCTCGCCCGCACCCGGCGGATGTCGCGGCAGCTCGTGAACCACGGCCACTTCATGGTCAACGGTCACAAGGTCGACATCCCCAGCTACCGCGTCTCGCCCTACGACATCATCGATGTCCGACCGAAGTCGCTGGGCACCGACCCGTTCATCATCGCCAAGGAACTGGTGGGCGACCGCCCGATCCCCGGCTGGCTGCAGGTCGTCCCCTCGACCCTGCGCATCCTGGTCCACCAGCTGCCCGAGCGTGCGCAGATCGACACGCAGGTCACCGAGCAGCTGATCGTCGAGCTCTACTCGAAGTAGTCCGCGAGTAGCGGCTGGACACCCCCCGGTCCCGCAGGGAGGGGCCGGGCTTGCTGCGGCATCAAATAGCGGTTGCCGCAGGCCTGAAGGAGGCACACACCCATGCTGATCTCTCAGCGCCCCACCCTGACCGAGGATTCGGTCGTCGACACCCGCTCCCGGTTCGTCATCGAGCCGCTGGAGCCGGGCTTCGGTTACACGCTGGGCAACTCGCTCCGGCGCACCCTGCTCTCCTCCATCCCGGGTTCGGCGGTGACCAGCATCCGCATCGACGGCGTGCTGCACGAGTTCACCACCGTGCCCGGCGTGAAGGAGGACGTCACCGACATCATCCTCAACCTCAAGGAGCTCGTCGTCAGCTCCGAGGAGGACGAGCCGGTGACGATGTACCTGCGCAAGCAGGGCCCTGGCCCGGTCACGGCAGGCGACATCGTGCCCCCGGCCGGCGTCACCGTCCACAACCCGGACCTGCACATCGCCACGCTCAACGACAAGGGCCGCCTCGAGGTGGAGCTCGTCGTCGAGCGGGGCCGCGGCTACGTCCCGGCCATGCAGAACAAGGTCACCGGCGCCGAGATCGGCCGGATTCCGGTCGACTCGATCTACTCGCCCGTGCTCAAGGTGACCTACAAGGTCGAGGCCACCCGCGTCGAGCAGCGCACCGACTTCGACAAGCTGGTGCTCGACGTCGAGACCAAGCCCTCCATCACCCCGCGGGACGCGCTGGCCTCGGCCGGCAAGACCCTCGTCGAGCTGTTCGGGCTCGCGCGCGAGCTCAACGTCGACGCCGAGGGCATCGAGATCGGCCCGTCGCCGCAGGAGGCCGACACCATCGCCGCCTTCGCGATGCCGATCGAGGAGCTGGACCTCACCGTCCGCTCCTACAACTGCCTGAAGCGTGAGGGCATCCACACCGTGGGTGAGCTGGTGGGCCGCAGCGAGGCCGACCTGCTCGACATCCGCAACTTCGGTGCGAAGTCGATCGACGAGGTCAAGATGAAGCTCGTCGGCCTCGGACTCGCGCTGAAGGACAGCCCGCCCGGATTCGACCCGTCGGCCGCGGCCGCCGAGTACGGCTCCGACGGGTTCGACCCCGAGACCTTCGGGGACGACGGCCAGGACTACGCAGAAACGGAGCAGCTGTAGCCATGCCTCAGCCCACCAAGGGGCCCCGTCTCGGCGGGTCGCCGGCGCACCAGCGGCTGATCCTGGCCAACCTGGCCACCGCGCTGTTCGAGCACGGCCGGATCACCACGACCGAGGCCAAGGCGCGGCGGCTCCGGCCGTACGCCGAGCGCCTGATCACCAAGGCCAAGCGCGGCGACCTGCACAACCGTCGCGAGATCCAGAAGGTGATCCGCGACAAGACGGTCGTGCACCGGCTCATCGCCGACATCGGTCCGTTCTTCGCCGACCGCGAGGGCGGCTACACCCGGATCACCAAGACGCTGCCGCGCAAGGGCGACAACGCCCCCATGGCTGTGATCGAGCTGGTCCAGCAGAAGACGGTCACCGACGAGGCCGAGCGCGCTCGTCGTGTCGCCTCGTCGCAGCAGAAGGCCGCGGCCGCCCCGGCTCCCGCCGAGACCGAGACCGCGGCCGCCCCGGCCGAGGACACGGCAGGCGAGGAGAGCACCTCCACCGCGGAGGCGCCGTACGGCGAGGGCAGCCACGGTCCGCTGGACGACCCGACGGAGGCTCCCGAGGGCTTCCCGATCAAGGGCAACGAGGACTCGAAGCTGTACCACGTGCCCGGGTCGTCGCACTACGACCCCACCGAGGCCGAGGTCTGGTTCGCGTCCGCGGAGGCCGCCGAGGCCGCCGGGTTCGAGCTGCCCCCGTCGCAGCGTGAGGACGACTCCACCGAGGAGTCCTGATAGTTCCGCAGCACCCGCACGACCCCGTCGAGCCCGCCGTCCTCAGCGACGGCGGGCTCGCGGGCGTTCCGGGGCAGCTCGACCTGGGAGAAGGGGCGACTCGGGGGCGGGAAACGGGCGACTCGCGGAGGTTTCGGCTCGATCTCGGGTATGACGGCACCGAGTTCTCCGGGTGGGCGATGCAGCCGGGGCGGCGGACCGTGTGCGGGGTGCTCACCGAGGCGCTGTCCACGGTGCTGCGGGAGCCGGTGTCGCTGACCGTCGCCGGGCGCACCGACGCCGGGGTGCACGCCACGGGGCAGGTGGCGCACGCCGATCTCCCGGCCGAGCTCGACGCGCCGTGGCTGGTTCGCAGGCTGGCCCGGCTGCTGCCGTCCGACGTCAGGGTGCGGGCGGTGACGCCCGTGCCCGCGGCCTTCGACGCGCGGTTCTCCGCACTGCGCAGGCACTACCGCTATCGCGTGGCCACCGCCCCGCACGGGGCGGAACCTCTGCGCGCCCGCGACACATTGTCCTGGCCGCACCCGCTGGATCTCGCAGTGGTGGTGGCAGCGTCCGACCGCCTCCTCGGCGAGCACGACTTCGCCGCGTTCTGCAAGCGCCGTGAGGGAGCCACCACGGTGCGGGCGCTGCAGCGGCTGTCCTGGGCGTCGGCCGACGACGGCGTGGTGGAAGCCGCCGTCTCCGCCGACGCCTTCTGCCACTCGATGGTGCGGAGCCTGGTCGGGGCGCTGCTCGACGTCGGCCGCGGCCGACGGGCGGTGGCGTGGCCCGCGGAGCTGCTGGCACGCCGCGAACGTGCGAGCGAGGTGCCCGTCGCGCCCGCCCACGGTCTGACTCTGGTGGCCGTGGACTACCCGCCCCCCGCGGAGCTCGCGGTTCGTGCCGCCGCGACCCGCCGCCTGCGCGTGCCCGGCGCGTCGTAGGCCGTCCGTTCGGCGGCCTCCCCGTGGGCCCTGGCGCAGTTGCTGGTCGAGCGGCGGCGCGCTGCGGCGGGGTGAACGACGTTTCGTCGCGCTACGAAGTCGGTGTGGCGGCAGCGACTGTTGCGGCGCGCCCGGCTCGCCCCGCAGAGTGGGGCCGTGACCACGATGTTCGATCCACCGGTGTCCGATCCGGCGGTACTGCTCGACGTCGCGCTCGCCGAGGCCCGCGCAGGCCTCGCCGAGGGCGGCATCCCCATCGGAGCGGCGCTGTTCGCCGCCGACGGCACGCTGCTGGGCAGCGGGCACAACCGCCGTGTGCAGGACGACGACCCGTCCATGCATGCCGAGACCGCGGCGTTCCGGGCGGCCGGCCGACAGCGCGACTACCGCTCGACGATCATGGTGACGACGCTGTCCCCGTGCTGGTACTGCTCCGGACTGGTACGCCAGTTCGGCATCGGCTCGGTGCTGGTCGGCGAGGCCCGCACCTTCCACGGCGGGCACGAGTGGCTCGCCGAGCACGGCGTCGCCGTCACAGTGCTCGACGACGACCGGTGCGCGGATCTCATGGCCGACTTCATCGCCGCCCGCCCGGAGCTGTGGCATGAGGACATCGGGGAGCCCTCATGATCCCGACCATCGACCTGGCAGCGTGGCGGGCCGGCGACGCCGCCACTGGTCCTGCCGTCGACTCGGCACTGCAGCGGGCCGGGTTCCTGCTGGTCACCGGGCACGGCGTGGACGCGGCGCTGCGCGCCGCGGTGCGCGGCGCCGCGCGCCGGTTCTTCGCGCTGCCCGCGGAGGTCAAGGCACGGTACGCGGTGCGGATCGGCGGCCGTGGCTGGCTCGCCCCCGGCGTCGAGGCCAACGGGAACGTCGAGGGCACCGAGACGCCGCCCGACCTCAAGGAGTCCTTCGCCGTCGGGCCGGACACGCCGACCGGCGACCCGGAGGTGGACGGCGTGTGGTTCCCGCCGAACGTGTGGCCTGCCGAGGTGCCGGAGCTGCACCACGCCGTCGACCGGTATCTGGCGGCGATGACCGCGGTGTCCCGCGACGTGCTGGAGCTGTGCGCCGACGCTCTCCGCCTCCCTCGCGAGACCCTCACCGCGCTCGCCGCCCACCCGACGTGGACGTTCAACATCAACCGGTACCCACCGCTCACCGAGGTCGGGCAGCCGGCGCCGGGGCAGTACCGGATCGGCCCGCACACCGACTTCGGCACCGTCACCGTGCTGGACCGGGAGCCGGGCGCCGGCGGACTGCAGGTCGACTGCGCCGATGGCAACGGGGACGGCACGGGCTGGGCGGATGCCCCCTACGACCCGGCCGCGCTCACCGTCAACATCGGCGACCTGCTCGCGCACTGGACTGGCCTGCGCTGGCGTTCCGGGCGGCACCGGGTGCTGCCGCCGCAGCCGGACTCGCCGCACGAGGAGCTCATCTCGCTGGTGTTCTTCTTCGAGCTCGACCACGACGCGCTGGTCACTCCGCTCGCACCGCCGATCGGCCGCCGGACGGACCTCCCGCCCGTTGTTTCCGCGCCGTTCCTGCGCGAGCGGCTCGACGCGATCTCAGTGGGGTAGGGCCGCGAGTTTCGGCGAACGCCCGCGAGGTGGTGATCGCCGCGGCTAGCGTCAGACCGTGCCCCGAGCGAGCGCCGTGCGGGCCCCGGCCACCCGTGACCAGGTGGACGCATACCGGTTCGGTCTGCGCCGCCTCGAGGCGGCGCTGGTGCGGGGCGATCCGGTGCCGCTGCACGAGCAGGTCCGGTCGCAACGCCGCGCGGCGCTGGCCGGGGTGGTGCTGGGGCTGCTCGGGCTTTGCGGCGCGGCGGCTCTCGCGAAGGTGGTGCCGGAGCCGAACTGGACGCAGCAGGCGGTGATCGTCGGCGCGGGGTCGGGCGCAATGTACGTGGTGGCGCACGGGCCCGACCGGCTCGTCCCGGTCGCCAACCTCCCGGCCGCCCGGCTCGTGCTGGCGGCGCTGCGCAGTGGCGGCAGCACCGGAGCCGACCCGGCAACCGCCACCCCTGTCATGGTGCCGGACGCCGCGCTCGACACCGCGGCTCGCACACCGACCGCTGCCGTCCCGGGCGCGGTCGCCGTACGGCCGGACGGTCCCCCCGTGCCGCCGAGGTGGGCGGTGTGCGACCGAACCACGGCCGACGGCGACCTCGTCCGCACCACCGTGGTGGCGGGGATGGCGCCGCCGGAACCCATGGCGCCGGGCGACGGGGTGCTGCTCGACGGGCCGGACGGTGCTACCTGGCTGGTGACGGCAGGCCATCGCCACCGCGTCGACACCGGTGACGGCAAGGTGATGGCCGCGTTCGGGCTCACCGCCCGCGTTCCCCGCGCGGCCGCTCCCGACCTGGTGTCCCTGCTACCCGAGGGGCCTGTGTTGGCCACGCCGGAGGTGCCCGGCCGCGGCGGTCCCGCCCCACGCGGGGTGCCGGGGCGGATCGGCGACGTCCTGGTTGCCCATCCCGTGGGGGCCGCCGCGCGGCTCTTCGTCGTGTTGGCGGGCGGGCTGCAGGAGGTGCCGGACGTGGTCGCCGAGCTGCTGCGGGTGGCCTCGGGAGCATCGCGCGCGCTGCCCATCGGTGCCGACGTGCTGGCCGGCGCGGCGTTCGTCGACCACGTGCGGGTGGACGGTTGGCCGGTTGGTGCGCCACGGCTCCGTGAGCCCGCCGAGGCGCCCGTGACGTGCTGGACCTGGACGGCGAACGGTGAGCCGGCAGGCGACGTCTGGGTGGGCCTGGCGGAGCCGCTGCCGGCGACGACCCTGCCGGTGGCCTTCGCGCAGGCCGATGGGCCGGGGAACCGGGTGGACGCGGTCGCCGTCGGGCCCGGTGGCGCCGTGCGTGCCACCGGGCCGGGACGCCCGCCCGGCGCCGGACCGGTGTGGCTCGTGGCGGCCACCGGCGTGACCTTCGGGGTGGCCGACGACGCCACGGCCGCCGCTCTCGGGATCACTGCGGCAGATCCCGCGCCGGAGGCGGCGCTGCGCCTGCTGCCGACCGGTCCGGCCCTGGACCTGGCCGCTGCGGGCCGGGTGGTGGACGTGCTGCCGTTCGGCTGACCCCTATCGGCCCTGCGACGCTCAGCGCGGCAGGCGCGAGCGACGGCGCAGCAGGGCGGCGGCCACCGCGCCCGTCACGAGCAGCAGGCCGGCCGCGACGAAGTCGATCTGCGAGCTCGACGGGGCGGCGGCCGGGCGCGGTGTGGTGCCGGCCAGTTCGGCGACCGCGACCCCGGAGACCGGCCTCGCGGTAGGTTCGAGCACGGCGGGCACCGCGGTGAGTGCGGCGACCGGATCGATCACACCATGACCCAGCCGGTCGTCGCGGCCACGGGCCGGGCGGCGGGCCGTGACGAGGATGCGGTCCGCCACCTGCTTCGCGCTGAGCTCCGGGAACCGCTCACGCACCAGTGCGGCCAGACCGGCCACCCAGGGAGCGGCGAAGCTCGTGCCGTCGACGCCGGTGGTGGTCGTGCCGCCGCCGACGGCCAGCGAGCGCAGCCCCGTACCGGGGGCGGCAACGTCGACCCACGGCCCGGGCACCGTGAACGGCGCCGGAGCGTCGTCCGGGCCGACAGCGCCCACGGCGAGCAGCTCGTCGTCGTACCAGCCGGGGAGCGACACCTGGCCGGAGCCCGGCTCGGTGCACGACCCGGAGCCCACGTTCCCGGCCGCCACCACGACGACGACATCGGCATCGGCCGCGAACCGCAGCGCGGCGTGCAGGCCGGCACCGGCCACGGCAGCCTGGCCGGCGGCCAAGCAGACCGCCTCGGAGATGTTGATGACGTCGGCGCCCTCCCGCACCGCACGCACGACCGCCTCGGCGAGGGTCTCGGTGTCGCCCGCCGGGTGGGACGTGCCGTCCGGCCCCGGCACCTCGAACGAGGGGCTCGACTGGCGGATCGCCAGCAGCCGCGCGCCGGGTGCGATCCCGATCGGCGCGTCGCTCCGGCCACCGGGCCCCGGCCCCGCGGCCGCGGCGAGCAGGCCTGCGACGGCGGTGCCGTGCCCGTCGCAGTCGTCGAGGCCGTCGCCGCCGGTGAGGTAGTCCCCGCCACCGCGCAATCGGTCGCCGAGCAGCCGGTGGGGGAACACCCCGGTGTCGATCACGGCGATGAGCACGCCTCGGCCGGTGGCCAGGCGGTGCACGTCGGACAGCCGCAGGCGGGAGCCCGTCTCGTCGTCAACAGCCTCGTCGTCAGCGGGCCCGTCGTCGCCCGGCAGTGGGGTACAGCGCTCGGGAGCGTGCAGCCCGGGCGCCGGCCCCGGCGGACGTCCTGCGGGTGGCTCGACGCGGACGGGGGGCGGCAATGGCGGCACCTCGGCGGCGGCGGGAACTGCCGGGCAGGTGAGCGCCAGCGCTGTCGCGACCGCGCAGGCCGCCCGTCTCACAGGCCGCGGACCAGTCGGAACAGGTCCATCGCCGCGAGCGCCAGCGGGATCGCGGCGGCGACGAGCACGCCCTCCAGCAGGTCGACCGCCCGCCGCGAGACGGGAGAGCCCATCGGGCGGGTACGGCCGAGGATGAGCGCGCCACCCGCCGCCGCGACGAGCAGGGCGCCCGCGGCGACGGGCCGGGCCGCGGCACCCGCCTGCACCACGACCAGCCCCGCGAGCGCGACGGCCGCGGTGATCGCGCTCGCCAGCAGGGTGCGGGCCGGTAGCCGGTCGGCGAAGCTCCTGGCCCGCAGGGCGAGCACCGCCACGGTGACCGCCGCGAGGGTCGGCCCGGCCCAGCCGCCTGCGCCGGCGACCGGGAGCGTGGCCGCGGCCGCAACCACAGCGCAGCCGCCTGCCAGCCCGGCGAGGTAGCCGCGGGCCAGGTCGGCCCGCTCCGCGAGCTCGGCAGGTGGCAGCCGGTCCGGCCCGTTGTCGGCGTCGACCAGCTCGCCGCCGTCGGCGGGCACGACCGGCTGGGGCAGACCGGCGAGCCGCAACGCGGCCCGCGGCAGCAACGGGCCGATGACGAGGGCGACCGCGCCGAAACCGGCCGCCACGGCAGCGGGGTCGACGCCCAACCGGAGCACGACCATCGTGGCCGCCCCCACCGGCATCGCGGCCACCACGGTTCCGACGAGTACGGGCGCCACGACGCGGAGCGCGATCTGGGCCACCGCGGCAGTGATGCCCGCCGCTGCCGTGGCCAGCAGCAGTTGGGCCGCGCCGGAGGAATGCGACAGGGCTGCCCATCCCGCGGCGGCCGCCAGCGGAACGGCCGCAAACGCGGCGGTGCGCGCGGACAGGTGAAGGGAACCTCCGTTGTGCTCGTCGCTCGTGGCCCGGCGCGCGAGCCGGGCCGCGTGGGCCACCGCGACGGCCGCCGCCAGCGCCGCGACCAGGACGGTTGCGAGGGTGCCGGCTGCTCCCGGCCCGCCCGCGAGCAACGCCGCCGCGGCGACGGAGACGGCCAGTACCCCGGCTGCCCCGAACCGGTGGTCGGCTGCACCAGCCGTGCCTGCCGTGGCCGCCAGCGCGTCCACCGGGTCGTCGAACACCGGTGGGACCGGCGCCGTACCCTCCGGCGCGATCCGCAGCAGCTCCCCGTCGAGCACATCGAGCTCACCGAGGGTGGCTCCGGACGGCAGCGGCCCGCCCGCCGCGCCGGACAGCCGCCACGGCTGCGGGCGCAGCCCGAAGACCGGCTCTCCGACCAGCTCGAGCACCATGGGCACCAGCTCCGCGACCGGCACGTCGGCGGGTAGCGCCACGTCGACCCTCGCGCGCGGGGCGAGCACCGTGAGCCGGCAGTACGTCCCGTCGGCGGCAGTGGCGCGCATGGCGGAGCTCCCCTCTGCGAACGACGGGACGACTTCTCCGGAACGGCCCCGGGAGGCCCCGTCGGCTGCCTAGCATCGCAGCGCACGGGCCGCGGGCAGGGCCGTTCGGCGGAACTCGTTCGAGCGGTCGGCTGCACGGCAGGAGGGGGCGGGCATGGGCACGGTCGGAGTCGTCCGGCCACGGCGTCTCCCGCCGCGGATGCCCGGCGGCGAGCTCACGCTCGAACCGCCACCGGAGCCGGAGCGGGTCGTCCCCGCGGGGGTGCTGGCCCGGCTGCTGCCGGCCGTCATGCTGCTCGGTTCCGTCGGTTTCGTCGCCGTGCTCGGCGTGCACAACCCCACGTCCTGGCTTTTCGGGGGCATGTTCGCCATCTCGACGCTCAGCATGATGATGAGCGGATCGGGCCGTGGGGGCGGCACCCGGTCGGCGAGCCTCGACGAGGACCGCCGCGACTACCTGCGCTACCTGTCGCTGCTGCGTGGACGCGTCCGCGGCATCGCCGCGGAGCAGCGCGCCGTGCTCGAGTCGGTGCATCCGGACCCGGCGGCATGGCCCGCGGTGCTCGCCTGCGACCGGATCTGGGAGCGCAGGCCCGCCGATGCCGACTTCGGTCAGCTGCGGATCGGCCGCGGGGCGCAGCGGCTGGCCACCCGGCTGGTCGCCCCGCAGACCGGGCCGGTCGAGGGCCTCGAGCCGGTTACGGCGCTGGCGCTGCGCCGGTTCCTGCTCGGCCACGCCGTCGTGCCGGACCTCCCGGTGGCCCTGTCGCTGCGCGCCAGCTCCACGGTGTGGCTGGAACCGGCCGAACCCGCGGCGGGGCTCGGGCCGGCCCGCGGGCTCGCCCGAGCGCTCGTCGCCCAGTACGCGCTCTGGCACAGCCCGGCCGACGCGCTGCTCGCCGTCGTCGCGCCGCCGACGCTCGCTCCCGAGTGGGAGTGGGTGAAGTGGCTGCCGCACCTCGCCCACCCGCGCAGGCGGGACGCCGTCGGCCCGCTCCGCATGATCACCGACGACGCGGACGACGTGCGTCGCTGGTGGGTGGCCGAGCTCGCCGGCAGGCCCGCGGGCCCGGGTATGGGTGAGCCGCACCTGCTCGTGGTCGTCGACGAGGTGGCGAAGGGGCCGGGGCCGTGGGCGGGTGTCGCCGGGGTGACGGTGCTGCGGGTCGGCGCGCCCCCGGGACGGCGGCCGGGGCCGTCCGTCGTTCGTCTGATCGTGGGCACCGACGGGCTGTACCGCATCGGCTCCGCCGACCCGGCGCGCCACTCCGAGCCGGCGTCAGCCAACGAGCAGCCGACCTGGATCGGACGCCCCGACGGTCTGGTCGTCGCCGAGGCGAGGGCGCTCGCCCGGCGCCTGGCGCGCTACCGGCCAGGGGGCGCCGAACCGGCGGGCGACACGACCCCGCGGTCCGCGCTCGGGCTGCCCACGCTGCTCGGCCTGGAGCCCGGCCCGGCCGGCATTGCCGCGCTCCGCGCACGGTGGGCACGTGCCGACACCGACCGGATGCGCGTGCCGATCGGCGTCGACGAGCGCGGCGGCCCGGTCACGCTGGACCTCAAGGAGTCGGCGCAGGGCGGCAGCGGCCCGCACGGCCTCTGCGTGGGCGCCACCGGCTCCGGCAAGAGCGAGCTGCTGCGCACCCTCGTACTGGGCCTTGCCGCCACGCACTCGCCCGCCGAGCTGAACCTCGTGCTCGTCGACTTCAAGGGCGGGGCCACGTTCCTCGGGCTGGCCGGGCTGCCGCACGTCTCGGCCGTGATCACCAACCTGGCCGACGAGCTGACGCTGGTGGACCGGATGGCCGACGCGCTGGCCGGTGAGATCACCCGGCGCCAGGAGCTGCTGCGGTCTGCCGGCAACCTCGTGGGTGTCGCCGACTACGCCGCAGCCCGCCGGAGTGGGGCCGACCTGCCGCCGCTGCCTGCGCTGTTCGTCGTGGTCGACGAGTTCTCCGAGCTGCTCGCGCAGCGCCCTGAGCTGCTCGAGCTGCTCGTCACCATCGGCCGGCTCGGACGCTCACTCGGGATCCACCTGTTGCTCGCCTCGCAGCGCCTCGAGGAGGGCCGGTTGCGTGGGCTGGAGTCGCACCTGTCCTACCGGATCGCGCTGCGCACGTTCTCCGCGGCGGAGTCGCGGGCGGTGCTCGGCGTGCCCGACGCCCACCAGCTGCCGTCCGCCCCCGGCTCGGCGTTCCTCGCGACGGGCACCGACGAGCTCGTCCGGTTCCGCGCCGCCTACGTGTCGGCACCGGGCACAGCACCCCCTCCGCCGGGTGTGGCAGCGGGCCGGGCCCGCGCGTACCCGTTCCGGGCGGGGCCCGTGCCGGTGGCCGCCCCGGCAGAGCTCGTCGTGCCGGCGGAGCCCGACGGCGCCGATGGTCCCACCGTCCTCGACACCGTGATCGACGCGATGGCAGGTCAGGGGCTGCCCGCACACCGCGTCTGGCTACCGCCGCTGGATGCCCCACCACCCCTCGACGAGGTGCTCGGCCCGGTTCGCCCGGTGCCGGGCCGCGGGCTCGACGCGGGCCGGCAAGCCCTGCTCCGCGTTCCCGTCGGCCTGGTCGACCGGCCCTACCAACAGCGCCGCGACCAGCTCTTGATCGACCTGGCCGGGGGATCGGGCCACCTCGCCGTGGTCGGCGGGCCGCGGACGGGCAAGTCCACGGCGCTGGCCACCACCGTGCTCGGGCTCGCGCTGACCCACACCCCGGACGAGCTCGGCGTGCACGTGCTCGACTTCGGTGGCGGCGCGCTCATCCCGCTCGCCGGGCTGCCGCATGTCGGCACCGTCGCCGACCGCCAGGAGGTCGACCTCGTGCGGCGCACCGTCGCCGAGCTCTCCGCTGTCCTCGCCCGGCGCGAGCGCCTGTTCCGCGACGCCGGGATCGCGTCCGTCGAGGAGTTCCGGGTGCGGCGCGCCGCCGGTGCTCATCCGGGCGAGCCGAGCACCGACCTGCTGCTCGTCGTCGACGGGTATCTCACGCTGCGCCGCGAGTTCGACGACCTGGAGGCACGGCTGCTGCCGCTGGCCGCGCAGGGCCTGTCCTACGGGCTGCATCTCGCGGTGTCCGCCACCCGGTGGAGCGAGCTGCGCCCCGCCCTGAAGGACCTTCTCGGCGGCCGCGTCGAGCTACGGCTGGGCGAGCCCTCGGAGTCCGAGGTGGATCGCCGCCGGGCCGCGGAGGTGCCGGCCCGGCCGGGGCACGGGCTCGCCCCCGACGGTGCCCCAGCTGTACTCGCCGCGCCCCGGCTGGGCGCCGGTGCCACCGACCAGGCCGGGTTGGTGGCCGCGATCGCAGCGGCGTGGCCCGGTCCCGGCGTCCCCCCGGTCCGGCTGCTGCCCGAGCGCATCGATTACAACCGGCTGCCGGCTACCGGCACCGGTGCCACCGGCATCCCGATCGGGGTGGACGAGGAGCGGCTCGACCGCGTCGAGATCGACTTCGCCGCAGAACCCCACCTGACCTGCTTCGCCGACGCGGAGAGCGGAAAGACGAACATGCTGCGGCTCGTCGCCCGCGGTGTCACGTCCCGGCACGGGCCGGAGGCCGCGCGGGTGGTGGTCGTCGACCACCGCCGGACGCTGCTGGGCGTCGTGCCGGACACCCATCTGATCGGCTACGCCAGCACCGTCGACGCCACCGCCGAGGTGGCCCGGGAGGTGGCGGCCTCGCTGCGGGGCAGGTTGCCCGGCCCTGACGTGACCCCGCGCCAATTGCGCGAGCGCAGTTGGTGGACCGGCCCCGACGTATACGTCCTCGTCGACGACTACGACCTCGTCGCTCCCGGCGGGGGCGCCCAGCACCCGCTCCTGCCGCTGGTGGGCTTCCTGCCGCAGGCCAAGGATGTGGGCCTGCACCTCGTCGTCGCACGGCGCTGCGGTGGAGCGGGGAGGGCGCTGTTCGACCCGCTCCTGGGGCGCCTGCGCGAGCTCGCCGCACCGGGGCTGGTGATGAACGGCAGCCCGGACGAGGGCGCGCTGGTCGAGTCGGTCAAACCGGCGCCCCTGCCGCCTGGGCGAGCCACCCTCGTCGACCGGCGCCGCGGGGCCAGGCGAATCCAGCTCGCGTGGCTTCCGCCGGACGCCGAGGACGGCCTGTGATCGGCCGCTCGGCCTCTGGGCGGCGGGCGAGCGCCGGCAGCCGCCCGGTGAACGTGTGCGTCCCGGCCGGGGCGGGCGGGGGAGGACGGTGAGCGGCACGCCGGTTCGCGTCGCCGTCCAGCTGGGCGCGGCCACCGCCCGGCTGGCGGCCGTCGGACACGACGGCGAGCCGTGGTTGGCGGCGGAGGCGACGGCCGCCGGGACCACGGTGCCGTCCCTGCTGGCAGAGCTCGTCCCCTGCCCCGAGGAGCTCGTGCTCGTCCACCCGGCGGGTCGATCCGCGTCGCGTGCGCCGGCGTGGATGGGGGAGGGCCTGGGGCTCGCCGGGCATGTGCGCGCGGTCTCGGCCCCACTCGCCGCGGCCGGGCGGGGTGACGTGGTCGTGCTCGACGTCGGGCACGCGGGGGCGGAGGTCACCCGGCTGGATACCCACGGCCAGGTGCTGGCCCTCCAGGCCCGGCCGGTGGGCGGAGCTGCGCTCGACGCGCTCCTGGTGGAGCTGCTCGGACTGTCCATGGCCGCACCCGCCGCGCTGGCCGAGGCGCGGCGGGTGCGCGAGGCGCTGTCCCTGCTGCCCTCGGTCGAGGTGCGGACGCCCGAGTGCCTCCGGGTGGGCGCGAGCGAGGTCCGCGCGGTACTCGCGAGGCCGCTCGGTGCCGTGATCGAGGCGTTGCGCGAGGTGCTGCGGCGGACGGGGCCCGCGCCGGTGCTGCTCGTCGGCGGCCTGGCCCGCATGCCGCTGCTCGCGGAGTTGGTGGACGAGGCCGGGATCGCCGACGTGAGCGTCGCTCCCCGGCCGGACGCCGCCGCCGTGCTGGGGGCGTTGACGCTTCCCGCCACCGCCGGGCTGACGATCGGACCACGGGGGTTCGCGGCGCCCCGGCCGGGTGCCGCAGGCTCCCCCCGGAGCTCAGGGGCGGGATCCGAACGGTGTCCCCGGGCTGCGCCCGCCACACCCGTACGGCCCGGTCCGGATCGTCCGCGTCCGATCGGGCCGTCCGTTGCGGGCCCGGAGCTCACAACCGGAGGGGACCGCAGGCAGGTCCCGGCCCGCAGGCTGCCCCCACTGCCTCCCCGAACCCGCCGGCCGCTGCTGCGGACCGCTCTGCTGGCCGCAGCAGCGGTGGGTCTGATCGCCGGCCTCCTCGGCGTCGGCGCCCTGTTGCCGTCGGGGCCTGCGGCCGCCACGGTGCCGGCCGGGGTGCTCGTGCAGTACGGCTACCGGCTCGACATCCCGTCAGGGTGGGAGCACACGGGCGGGCTGCCGGAACGGCGCCGGATCCTGCTCACCCGGGCGGGGGCGCCGGAGGGCAGCGACCTCATCGCGGTCGAGCGCACCCCGCTCGGTTACGACACCGGTGCCGAGCCCGAGCGGGCGCAGGCGGAACTGCGGGCCGAGTTCGACGCCGCGGCGGGCGGGTCCGCACTGTCGGGCTACCGGGACGCCCGCATCGCGGGGCGCGAGGCCACGAGCTACCGACAGCAGGAGGCGGACGCCCGGACCGTCGTCGACTGGTTCGTGCTCCTCGACGGCGACGCGCAGCTCAGCGTGGGCTGCCGATACACGGCGACCGGGAACGAAACGGTCCTCGCCGCGTGCGCCGTCGTCATCGCGTCGCTGCGGCGCGCCTGAGGGCGAGCCGCTCGCGCGGCGGCCTGCCTGGTCGACCTGCGCGACGAGACCTCGACGGCCCCCACCGCGGGCCGGCGTCAGAGCCTGCGCCGCGAGCGGCGACGGCAGGCGCGCTGTGGTCCGGCTGGAGCTGGTGAACCGATCGGGCCGCGCCTTGATCACGCCCACGGCCACCGGTGCGGAGCGCCGAAGACCGCGGCAGCCACGCCCCCGGAGTGTCGCAGGGTCGCCGGGCCCGCTCGCCGGCCAGGTCGCAGCAGCCCGGCCAGCCGTGCCCTCCCTGCGCGAGGCGTTGCCGGCGGATGGTCGGCGGGCGCTCGATTCCACCCCCGGGGTGCCGCCCCCCATCCCGCGTTCGCACCTGCACACGATCCCGCGGGTTCGGGCCCCGCGCGGTGGCGCGCCCTGCGACTGTGGCCGGACAGCAGACCGCAGCACGGGACAGGGGTGATCGGCATGGCCGACGGGTTCGGTACGACCGTCGAGGAGATGCAGCGTGCCGGACGGCACGTGTTCGCGGTGAACGACACCGTGCAGGCCGACCTGGCCACGTTGCGCGGGAGGCTCGGACCGTTGGCGGGGGCGTGGCGCGGGGAGGCGTCCACGGCGTTCACCGGGTTGATGGCGCGCTGGGACGCCGACGCGCGCGCGCTGAGCGAGGCGTTGCGCACCATCGGTGAGGCGATCCAGGGCACGGGGGCGAGCTACCAGGCGCAGGAGGAGCAGCACTCCGGCGAGCTGTCCGCGATCCGCGCTGCGCTGGGCTGAAGGGGGAGCAATGTCTGAGATCAAGGTCACGTTCGGAGCGTTGGAGGCAGCGAGAGCGGACGTGGGGGGCACCGCCACCCGCATCTCCGGCCAGTTGGAGGAGCTCAAACGGTTCCTCGCCCCGATGGCCGCCACCTGGGAGGGGCAGGCGGCCGCGGAATACCAGGTCACGCAGCGCAGGTGGGACACGGCCGCGGCCGACCTGGCTGCCGTGCTGGCCCAGATCGGGCTGGCGCTGGGCACGGCCAACGAGAGTTATCGGCAGGTGGAGCAGGCCAACGCGGCCCGCTGGCGGTAGCCGCCGGCGGCTCCGGAACGGGGGTGCCCGGCGGTTGGAGGGGCCGTTTTGACCCCACTCCGGACCGGCGGGTACGCTCGTTCTTCGACGTGCGGTGGGTGGAGACCTGCGGCCGCTTCACCGCGGCCCGCACGGCCCGTCACCGGGCCCGGCGCCTTCCCCGCACCCGCGCACCAGAGGCAGCTCCCGAGCATTTCGACGAGCACACGACAGCGACGAGGTAGGTCCGTGCCCACGTACAGCCCCAAGCCCGGCGAGATCACCCGCGCCTGGCATGTGATCGATGCTACGGACGTGGTGCTCGGCCGCCTCGCCACGCACGCCGCCACGCTTCTGCGTGGCAAGCACAAGCCGACGTACGCCCCCCACATGGACACGGGCGACTTCGTCATCATCGTCAATGCGGAGAAGATCGCCGTCTCCGGCAACAAGCGGGACGGCAAGTTCATCTACCGCCACAGCGGCTACCCCGGCGGTCTGAGGCAGCGCTCGGTCGGAGAGATGATCGAGAAGCATCCCGACCGCCTCGTCGAGAAGGCGATCAAGGGCATGCTGCCGAAGAACCGTCTCGGCCGAGCGATGAGCAAGAAGCTGAAGGTCTACGCCGGACCCGACCACCCGCACGCCGCGCAGCAGCCGGCCGCGTTCGAGATCACCCAGGTCGCGCAGTGACGACCGCAGAGAACGAAGAGGGACAGCCCGTGACCACCCCCGAGCCCGGGACCGAGGCCGCCGAGACGGCAGCTGCCGAGATCGAGGCCGTCGAGGAGGCCGCGCTCGACGCCGACGCCACGGACCTCGCCGACGCCACCGACGCCACGGACCTCGCCGACGCCGCCGACGAGTACGACGCCGAGATCGAGGCGGTGCCTGCCATCCCGGCGGTGTTCTCCGACCGGCCGATCCAGACGGTGGGCCGCCGCAAGGAGGCCGTCGTCCGCGTCCGGCTGATGCCCGGCAGCGGGGCGTTCCGCCTCAACGGCAAGTCGCTCGAGGAGTACTTCCCGAACAAGCTGCACCAGCAGCTGATCCGCGAGCCGCTGGTCACCGTCGAGAAGACCGAGCGCTTCGACATCTTCGCCAACCTGCACGGTGGCGGCACGTCGGGCCAGGCAGGCGCGCTGCGCCTGGCGATCGCCCGTGCGCTGATCGAGTCCGACCCCGAGGACCGCCCGCCGCTCAAGAAGGCCGGCTTCCTCACTCGCGACCCGCGCGTGATCGAGCGCAAGAAGTACGGCCTCAAGAAGGCCCGTAAGGCTCCTCAGTACAGCAAGCGCTGATCTTGGCTCTGTCGGCCGGGAACCTCGCAAGCTCGGTCACCGTGCGACGTCTGTTCGGCACCGACGGCGTTCG
>DASRSC010000170.1:0-15876 GCA_035695525.1 Pseudonocardia sp.
TCGCCGGCAACGACGCTCTGGCGCTGATGCCGACGGGTGGCGGAAAGTCACTCTGCTATCAGATCCCGGCGCTTGTCCGAAACGGCGTCGGCGTCGTCGTGTCACCCCTCATCGCGCTGATGCAGGACCAGGTCGACGCCCTGCGCGAGTTGGGCGTCAAGGCCGCGTTCCTCAATTCGACGCTCGATTTCGCCGGCCAGCGGCAGGTCGAGGACGCGCTCCGGACCGGCAACCTCGACCTCCTCTACATCGCCCCGGAGCGGCTGCGCGTGGAGTCCACCCTGCGCCTGCTCGACCGCGGCAGGATCGCGCTGTTCGCCATCGACGAGGCGCATTGCGTCGCGCAGTGGGGCCACGACTTCCGCCCCGACTACCTCGCCCTCTCGCACCTGCACGAACGCTGGCCGGACGTGCCCCGCATCGCGCTCACCGCCACCGCCACCGAGGCCACCCACGCGGAGATCGCCACCCGGCTGGGCCTCGACGAGGCCACTGCGCGCTCCGCCGATCCACGCTCCGCTGACGCTCCGCGAGGTGCCCGGCACTTCGTCGCGAGCTTCGATCGGCCCAACATCCAGTACCGGATCGTGCCGAAGGACGAACCCCGCCGCCAGCTGCTCGACCTGCTGCGCACCGAGCATCCCGGCGACGCGGGCATCGTCTACTGCCTCTCGCGCAACTCGGTGGAGAAGACGGCCGAGTTCCTCGTGGCGCAGGGGATCACCGCGCTGCCCTACCACGCCGGCCTCGACGCCAGGACGCGCGCGGCGAACCAGTCGCGGTTCCTGCGCGAGGACGGCGTGATCATGGTGGCCACGATCGCGTTCGGCATGGGCATCGACAAGCCCGACGTCCGGTTCGTCGCACACCTGGACCTGCCGAAGTCCGTGGAGGGCTACTACCAGGAGACCGGCCGGGCCGGGCGCGACGGGCTACCGTCCACGGCGTGGCTCGCCTACGGGCTCGCCGACGTCGTGCAGCAGCGCAAGATGATCGACGACTCCGACGGCGACCTCGCCCACCGCCGCAGGCTCGCCCAGCACCTCGACGCGATGCTCGCGCTCTGCGAGACGGTCGAGTGCCGGCGGGTGCAGCTGCTGAACTACTTCGGGCAGCAGGGCGAGCCGTGCGGCAACTGCGACACGTGCCTGACGCCCCCCGAGTCCTGGGACGGCACGGTGGCCGCGCAGAAGGCGCTCTCCACGGTGTTCCGGCTCGACCGGGAGCGGCGCCAGAAGTTCGGGGCCGGGCAGATCATCGACATCCTGCTCGGGAAGCGCACCGCGAAGGTCGAGCAGTTCGACCACCAGTCGCTCACCGTGTTCGGTGTGGGCACCGAGCTCGCCGAGGGCGAGTGGCGCGGGGTGATCCGGCAGCTGATGGCGCAGGGCCTGCTGGCCGTCGAGGGCAACTACCAGACGTTCGTCCTCACCGAGGCGAGTCGCGCTGTGCTGCGCGGCGAGCGGCAGGTGATGCTGCGGCGCGATCCGCAACGGCAGGCACGGATGCGTTCCCGCTCGCCGCGCGCACCCCAGGCGGAGCTGCCCGCCACAGCGGCGCCGGTGTTCGAGCGACTGCGGGCGTGGCGCGGGGCGGCGGCGAAGGAGCAGGGCGTGCCAGCCTATGTGATCTTCCACGACGCCACGCTGCGCGAGATCGCCACCCGGATGCCCACAACCGCGGCCGAGCTGGGCACGATCAGCGGCATCGGGGAGAACAAGCTCGCGAAATACGGCGAGCAGGTTCTCGAAACTCTCGCCGGCTGAGGCGAACCGGGGTGCTGCGCCCGCGTCAGAGCATCTCGAGCGGCTGCGGACGGCGCGGGGGCGGGAAAGCTGCGTCGAGCACGGCGAGGTCGTCTGCGGTGAGCTCGATGTCGCGGGCGGCCGCGTTCTCCCGGACGTGCTCGGGGTTGGCGGAGCGCGGGATCGCGATCGTGCCCTCCCGCCGCAGCACCCAGGCCAGCGCCACCTGGGCGGGCGTCGCGCGGTGCCGGTCGGCGACCGCGACCAGTGCGGGCCGGCCGAGCAGCCTGCCCTGCTCGATCGGCGAGTAGGCCATCACCGGGACGCAGTGCTCGGCGCACCACGGCAGCAGGTCGTACTCCGGGCCACGCCGTGTGAGGTTGTAAAGCACCTGGTCGGTCGCCACGGCATCGCCGCCCGGGACGCCGTACAGCTCGGCCATGTCGTCGCTGTCGAAGTTGCTCACCCCCCAATACCGGATCGCACCTGCGTCGAGGAGGTCGGCGAATCCGGCGAGGGTCTCGGCCAGGGGCACTCGCCCGCGCCAGTGCAGCAGGTACAGGTCGATGCGGTCGGTGCCGAGCCGGAGCAGGCTCTCTTGGCACGCCCGCACCGTGCCGGCGCGGGTGGCGTGGTGGGGCAGCACCTTGTCGACGAGGAACACCTCGTCGCGGCGGCCGGCGATGGCCTCCCCGACCAGCGCCTCCGCGGCCCCGTCGCCGTACATCTCGGCGGTGTCGACCACGGTCAGGCCGAGGTCGAGGCCCAGCCGCAGCGCCGTGATCTCGGCGGCGCGCCGCCGCGGATCCTCCCCCAGGTACCACGTGCCCTGCCCGAGAGCCGCCACCACCTCACCCGATGGCAAGGTCGCGACGCGGCTTCCGGTTCCGGCTGTCATCCGCACCTCCTGGTCTCGGTGGTCACCGCAGGCCGCACACCACCGTCCCACCCAGGGCGTCCACGTGCGGCTCGCCCGGACCAGTGCGGCGATCGTGTGGTGATCAGGCTTCTCCGCGGATCCGTTCGCCCTTCGGGTCGTACAAGGTCGACGGCGCCACGACGGCGGTTACCCAGGTGCCGTCGACCTGTACCGCCACGTGCGTGCCCTCGGCGGTGCCCGAGGGCAGGTAGGCGTTGGCGATCGAGCGGGCGACCGTGTAGCCGTAGCCGCCGGAGGTCACCTGACCGACGACCTCGGCCCCGATCCGCACGGGCTCGCCACCCAGCGCGACCACACGCGGATCCCCGAGCACGAGGCACCGCAGCGTCCGGACGACCCCTCTCGCCCGGGCAGCCAGCAGTGCCTCGCGCCCGACGAACCCGCCGCCACCGTCCCCCCGGCGGACGGCGAAGCTCAGACCGGCCTCGTCGGGGGTCGTGTCGGGGCCGATGTCGGAGCCCCAGACCCGATACCCCTTCTCCAGCCGCAGGCTCTCGATCGCGCGGTACCCGCACGGTCGGAGTGCATGCGGCGCACCGGCGTCGACAAGGGTGCGCCAGAGCGCAGCGCCGTACTCCGTGGAGCAGTACAGCTCCCACCCCAGCTCCCCCACGAACGTGACGCGCACCGCCCGCACCGGGACGTCCCCGACGGTCGTCTCCCGCATCGCCGGATAGGGAAAGTCTAGAGTGGACAGTGAGGTCGGGGTGAGCGGGTCGAGCACGTCCCGGGCGCGCGGCCCCCACAGCCCGAAGCACGCCCATGCCCCCGTCACGTCGGCCAGCCGCACCGCTGCACCCGACAGTCGAGCCTGCCGACACAACCAGCCGAGGTCGTGCGGCCCGAACGCCGTGCCCGTCACCACGAAGAACTCCTCGGACGCGACGCGGGTGACGGTGACGTCCATCTCGATCCCGCCACGGTCGTTGAGCGCCTGCGTGTAGACGACCGCTCCGGGCTCACGGTCGGTCCGCCCGGCGAAGACGTGGGCACAGAATGCGGCGGCGCCCGGTCCGGACACCTCGATCTTCGAGAAGGAGGTCTCGTCGAACAGGCCCACGGCCTCTCGCACGGCGACGTGCTCGGTCTCCACGCAGGGCGACCAGTGCCGGCCTGCCCAGCCGCGCGGCCGCAGCTCCTCCGACCCGGGAGTGGAGTAGTGGTTCACCCGCTCCCAACCGGCCTTCTCCCCGAACACCGCCCCGTTGGCCGCGTGCCACGGGTAGGCGGGCGAGGTGCGCAGCGGCCGGCCGGACGTGCGCTCGGCGGCCGGGTAGCGGATGTCGTAGTAGCTCTCGTAGTTCTCCACAGTGCGGGCGAGCGTGTAGCCCGGCGAGCGGTAGTGCCGGCCGAAGCGACGCACGTCCATGTGCCACAGGTCGAGGCCGGGGTCGCCGTCGAGGATCCACGCGGCCAGCGCGCGCCCGATACCCCCGGCGCCGGCGATCCCGTGCGCGCAGAAGCCGGCCGCCACGAAGAACCCCGCGACCTCGGTCTCCCCGAGGCAGAACTCGTTGTCCGGGGTGAATGCCTCCGGACCGTTGATCATCGACGCCACGCCGGTGTCGGCCAGTACCGGAACCCGGATCTGCGAGTTGGCGACGATCTCGTCGAACCGGTCCCAGTCCGGCGCGAGGAGCTTGCCGTTGAAGTCCTGGGGCACGGCGTCGTAGGAGCGGGCGGTGGCCGTGAAGGGCGCGCTCTGCCGCTCGTAGCCGCCCATCACCAGCCCGTCGACCTCCTGCCGGTAGTAGACGAGCAGGTCGGGGTCGCGCAGCGACGGCAGCGGCCTCCCGGACGGGAGCGTGCCGGCCGGGAGCGGTGCGGTCACCACGTACTGGTGCGACATCGGCACCACGGGGATCCGGACGCCCACGAGCCGGGCGATCTCCGCGGCGAACATGCCTCCGCAGTCGACGACCACCTCGCACTCGACGTCCCCACGGTCGGTTCGGACGCCGGCGACCCGTCCGTCCATGGTGTCGATCCCGACCACCCGCGTCTGCTGCGCGATCGTCACGCCGCCCGCGCGGGCGAGCGCGGCGAGGGCGTAGCAGAGCCGCGCCGGATCGACCTGCCCGTCGGTCGGGGTGTACGCGGCCCCGAGCACCCCCTCGGTGGACATCAGTGGGAAGAGCTCGCGCGCCTCGTCGGCGGAGATCAGCGCCAGCGGCAGGCCGGACCGCTGTGCCCAGCCGGCCTGCCGGCGGATCTCCTCGAGGCGGGCCGGTGAGGACGCCAGCCGCAGTGAGCCGGACTCGACCCAGCCGGGCGCGTGCTCGCTGTCCTGCAGCCTGCGGTAGAGCTCGACCGACCAGCCGTTCATCCTGGTCAGCGCGGGGTCAGAGCGCAGCTGGCCGACCAGGCCCGCCGAGTGGAACGTGGAGCCGCTGGTGAGCTCGGCGCGCTCGACCAGCAGCACGTCACGCTCACCCCGCTCCGCGAGGTGGTAGGCCACGCTCGTCCCGCCCACTCCCCCACCGACGATCACGACGCGGGCCCGCCCGGGGAGCGCTTGCACCATGTCGCGACACTACGGTCTAGACCGTTCATGGCGCGAGCCCTACCATCCAGCGATGGAGGTGCGGACCGCGGCACTCGATCCCGCGATCGACGCCCTGCTCGACTCCATCCCCTGCACCGCCCGGCACCCCCGCACGGTCGAGGACCTGCCCGGCGGGCTCACCAACCGCAACCTCAAGATCACCAACCCCGACGGGTGCTGCGTGGTTCGGATTCCCGCCGAGGCGGCTGGCGGCCTGCTCGGCATCGACCGCGCACACGAGCACGCCAACTCCGTGGCCGCAGCCACCGCGGGCGTCGGCGCACCGGTGCTGCACCACCGGCCCGGCGTCGGACTGACCGTGGGCTACCTGCCCGGTCGGCCTCTCACCGACGACGACCTGCACGACCCGGCCGTGCTGACCCGCGTGGCGGCCGCCTGCCGGCAGCTGCACGCCGGGCCGCGGTTCGTCAACGACTCCGACATGTTCGTGGTGCAGGCGCGCTACCGGCACATCGTCGCCGAGCACGGCTTCCGGCTGCCGCGGCGCTACGACGAGTTCGCCCCGCAGGTGACGCTGATCCGGGAGGCGCTCGGGGCCGGCACGACGGTGCCGTGCAACAACGACCTGCTCGCCGCCAACCTCCTGGACGACGGGCGGCGGGTGCGGATCATCGACTACGAGTACTCGGGCAACAACGACCCCTGCTTCGAGCTGGGCAACATCTGGAGCGAGGCCGCGCTGCCGCTGCCGCTCCTCGACGTGCTCGTCACCGCGTACTACGGACGGCGCCGCCCAGGGCAGGTCGCCAGGGCGCGGCTGTTCGCGCTCATGGCGAAGTACGGCTGGACGCTGTGGGCGTCGATCCAGGACGGCTGCAGCCCGCTGGACTTCGACTTCTGGTCGTGGGGGATGGAGAAGTACGACCGCGCCGTCCGGGAGTTCGACGCTCCCGACCTCGAGCACCTGCTCAGGGCAGCACGACGACCCGACATCGAGCGGCAGCTGGACGCCGAAGCCCCGTGAGATCATCCTCCGCATGAGACGACACGGGATGCTCACGATCGACCAGCTGCGCGCAGCCGTGGACGACGGGTCGATCGACACCGTGCTCGTCGCGTTCACCGACATGCAGGGCCGCCTGCAGGGCAAGCGGTGTGCGGCCCCGTACTTCCTCGAGGAGGTCGTGGCGCACGCGGCCGAGGCCTGCAACTACCTGCTGGCCGTCGACGTGGAGATGAACACCGTCGGCGGCTACGCGATGTCGAGCTGGGAGCGTGGCTACGGCGACTTCGTCCTGAGACCGGACATGGCGACACTGCGCCGCGTCCCGTGGCACGAGGCCACCGCCCTCGTGCTGTGCGACGCGCAGTGGGCGGACGGCTCGCCCGTCGTCGCGTCGCCCAGGCAGGTCCTGCGCGGCCAGCTCGACCGGCTCGCCGAGCACGGGCTCGCGGCCGACGTGGGCACGGAGCTGGAGTTCATGCTCTTCGCCGACTCGTTCGACACCGCGTGGCGCAAGGCCTACCACGACCTCGAGCCCGCGAACCTCTACAACGTGGACTACTCGATGCTCGGCACCGCGCGCGTGGAACCGTTGCTGCGGCGGATCCGCAACGGGATGGCCGGAGCGGGCATGGTCGTCGAGTCGGCGAAGGGCGAGTGCAACCTCGGCCAGCACGAGATCGCGTTCCGCTATGCCGACGCACTCACCACCTGCGACAACCACTCCATCTACAAGACCGGGGCCAAGGAGATCGCCGACCAGTCGGGCATGGCGCTCACCTTCATGGCCAAGTACGACGAGCGCGAGGGCAACTCCTGCCACATCCACATCTCGCTGCGCGGGAAGGACGGAGCGGTCTTCCCCGGGGACGGCACGCACGGCTTCTCCCCGCTGTTCGCGCACTTCCTGGCAGGTCAGCAGGCATGCCTGCAAGAGCTCACCTACCTGTTCGCACCGAACGTCAACTCCTACAAGCGCTACGCCGAGGGCTCCTTCGCGCCCACGGCCGTCGCCTGGGGCCTGGACAACCGCACCTGCGCGCTGCGCGTCGTCGGGCACGGCCCGTCGCTACGGGTGGAGAACCGGGTGCCTGGCGGTGATATGAACCCTTACCTGGGGGTCGCGGCGCTGATCGCGGCAGGGCTGCACGGCATCGAGAACGAGCTCCCGCTCGAGCCGGAGCTCAGGGGCAACGCCTACACGTCCGACGCACCGCGGGTGCCGGTCACGCTGCGGGAGGCGGCCGAGCTCTTCGCCGAATCGAAGGTGGCCGTCGACGCGTTCGGCCAGGAGGTCGTGGACCACTACGCCAACGCGGCGCGGGTGGAGCTGGCCGCCTTCGACGCGACGGTCACCGACTGGGAGCGCAGGCGTGGCTTCGAACGGCTCTAGCAGCCCGGTCGTCGGGCTCACGGCCTACGGCGAGCACGTCGCGTACGGGGTGTGGGACCACCACGCGGTGCTGCTGCCTCGGACCTATCCCGACGTCGTGCTCGCCGCCGGCGGGGTCCCCGTGCTCCTACCGCCCCGCGTCGACGCCGCAACCGCCGTCGACCGGCTCGACGCGCTCGTGCTGTCCGGCGGCCCCGATATCGAGCCGCAGCGGTACGGCGCCACCCCACACCCGGGTACCGGTGTCGCGCGTCCCGAGCGCGACGCGGCCGAGATCGCGATGCTGCACCGGGCGCTCGAGCGCGGCATCCCGGTACTGGGTGTGTGCCGGGGCGTACAGATGATCAACGTCGCACTCGGTGGCACCCTCGTCCAGCACCTTCCCGACGCCGTCGGGCACCAGGGACACAACCCCTCCCCGGGCGTCTTCGGCACCACCGTGGTTGCCCTGGTCCCGGGCAGCCGCGTGGCCACCGCCGTCGGCACCGCGGTGGCCGTGCAGTGCCACCACCACCAGGCGCTCGACCGCATCGCCCCCGGGCTGACCGTCACCGGGCGCGCCGCGGACGGCACGGTGGAGGCCGCCGAGCTGGCGGGGGCACCCTTCGTGGTGGGAGTCCAGTGGCATCCCGAGCAGGACGCCACCGACGTGCGCCTGATGGCCGCGCTGGTCGCGGCGGCGGCCCGGACCCGAGCGGTGCGGACGGCATGAGTCGCCGGCTGTCGTGATCAGCTCTTGACGATCTCTTGGTGATTGCTCACCCTCGGTGAGTGACGAGTCGCCGGCTGCACCTGATCGGAAGCTATCCGGCCGACACCACCGACGATGCGATGAACGAGATCATGGAGCTGGCGGGCCCGTACCTGACCTCGCTCCCCGACGGCGAGACCGGCGACCGGCGCAACTGGATCGTCCCCATTATCGAGAGCATGCGCCTGCATCCCGATCTGGAGGTGCGTCGCGAGGGCGACTGGTCGGGCTACGACCACCTCCTCAGCTTTCGGGTGCGCCGCGGCCATCGGCTCGCCGGTGACTCCCTCCATTTCGGCTACACCGAGGCCCACGCCGCCGCCCGCCCCGTCTTCGAGCGGGTGCGCGAGGCGCACGGTCGCAGCGATCTCGCGTTCCAGATCGGCATGCCGAGCGGCCTCGGAATGGCGATGTTCACGATGGGTCCGCCGGGACCACTCGTGCACCGGCGCCCCTTCACCGATGCCATCGCGCGGGAGATCACGCAGATCCGCGCCGACGCGGCCGACGATGTGATCGTCCAGCTCGAGCTGCCCGCCGAGCTGGCCTTCGTCACGATGACCCCAGGGCCGCTGCGCGTCGCGGTGGCCGCGTGGCTCAGCCGCACCATCGCCTCGCTGGTGCGCGCCACCCCGGGCGGCACGCGCTTCGGACTGCACCTGTGCATGGGTGACCAACGCCACGAGGCCATGTTCCGGATGCGCGACACGCGACCGGTTGTGGCGCTGCTCAACGCCGTCGGCGCACGCTGGCCCGCCGGCTACTCCCTCGAGTTCGTCCACGCCCCGCTGGCGGCGGGCGCCGCACCGCCGTCGCTGGACCCGGCGTTCTACGCGGCGCTGGCGGCGCTGCGCCTCCCGGCTCACACCCGATTCGTCGCCGGGCTCCTGCACGAGGACCGGTCGGCGGACGAGCTGCTCGGGGTCGTGTCGGCCGTGGAGAGGGCCCTCGGCCGCACGGTCGACCTCGGGGCGTCGTGCGGTCTGGGGCGGCGGTCCCGCGAGATGGCGCAGTCGATCCTGCAGCAGGGCGCGCAGCTCTGCGGGCCCGTGGTGGGCGCGCCGTAGGGAGGGCGGTCCGCGGCAGGGCGCGCCGCGCCGCGGCATTAGTCTCGCGGCATGATCGATCGGTTCGCGGGACGCACGGCGGTCGTGACGGGCGGCGGCAGCGGCATCGGGCTGGCCACGACCCGCCGGCTCGCCGAGGAGGGCGCACGCGTCGTCGTCGCCGACATCGACGCCGGGCCGGGACAGGCGGCGGCCGACGAGGTGGGCGGGCTCTTCGTGCGCACCGACGTGACGTCCGAGGTCGAGGTCGAGGCGCTGTTCGCAGCGGCGGCGGAGCACTACGGCAGCGTGGACGTCGCGTTCAACAACGCGGGCATCTCCCCGCCGGAGGACGACTCGATCCTGACGACGGGCCTCGATGCGTGGCGGCGCGTGCAGGAGGTGAACCTCACCTCGGTGTATCTGTGCTGCCGGGCCGCGATCCCGCACATGCAGCGGGCCGGTCGCGGGTCGATCGTCAACACGGCGTCGTTCGTGGCGGTCATGGGTGCGGCCACATCGCAGATCTCCTACACCGCGTCCAAGGGCGGGGTGCTCGCCATGTCGCGCGAGCTGGGCGTGCAGTTCGCGCGCGAGAACATTCGGGTCAACGCGCTGTGCCCGGGTCCGGTGGACACCCCGCTGCTGCAGGAGCTGTTCGCGGCTGATCCCGAGCGTGCCCAACGCAGGCTGGTGCACATCCCGATGGGCCGGTTCGCCCGGCCCGAGGAGATCGCAGGCGCCGTCGCCTTCCTCGCCAGCGACGACGCCTCGTTCATCACGGCGTCGACGTTCCTCGTGGATGGCGGCATCTCGGGTGCGTACGTGACGCCGCTGTAGCGGACGGACGGATCAGAGCACCTCGAGGGGTACCTTCCGATCTCCGCCATGTCCGGGGCATCGAAGTTGCTCACGCCCCACTAGCGGATCCGGCGGCCATCAGGTCGGAGAAGCCGGCCAGGGTCTCCTCCAGCGGGATCGCCCCCCGCCAGTGCAGCAGGTACAGGTCCAGCCGGTCGGACCCAGGCGGCGCAGGCTGTCCTCGCAGGCCTGCACCGTCCCCCCGGCGGGTGGCGTGGTGCGGCAGCACCTTGCTGACCAGGAACACCTCGTCCCGCCTGCCGGCGATCGCCTCGCCCACCAGCACCCTCGGCGGCGCCGTCGGCGTACATCTCCGCGGTGTCGACCACGTTGAGCCCCAGGTCGAGCCCCAGCCGAAGGGACAGGATCTCCGACGCCCGGCTGGCCTGCCGATCCGCGAAGTGCCACGTGCCCTGGCCCAGCGCCGAAATCGTCTCGCCCGAAGGCAGGTCCACGGACCGGACCACCGTCGTCATGCCGACGACGATGACATGGGACCGGCACCGCAGTGACCGGCCCGGCGGGCCGTTTTCGCCGCCCACGGTCGGCTCGTGGTGACGACGGACGCGCTCAGGCGTGGTGCAACCGGTGCAGCATCGCCGGCAGCGGCTGGCTGTGCACGACCGCGAGGCGCTGGGTCGAGCGGGTGAGGGCCACGTAGAGGTCGTTGGCGCCGCGGGATGACTCGGCAAGCAGCTCGGCGGGCTCCACCACCACGACGGCGTCGAACTCCAGGCCCTTCGCCGAGTTCACCGGGAGCACCACCACAGGTGCGCTGAGGTCGATGTCCGGCGCGTCCGCGGGCGGCTCGCCCACCAGGCGCTCCCGCAATGCCGCCACCCGCGCGGTCGGGGCGAGCACGGCGGTACGACCGTCGCCCACCGCGCCGGCTTCCTCGGCGAGCACCTTCGCGACCGCGTCGTCGAGCCGGCTCCCGTCCACGCCCACGGCCCGGGGCGGCACCCCGGTGCTGCGGACTGACCGGGGTGCGGTGAGTCCCGGTTCGATCGCGGCGAGCACGTCGTCGGCCACGTCCGCGATCTCGGACGGCGTGCGGTAGTTGACGGTCAGCTGTTCGAGCCGCCACCGGTTCGCCACGAACGGCGAGAGCACCTCGCCCCAGGACGTCGCGCCCGACAGGTCACCGGTCTGCGCGATGTCCCCCACGATCGTCATGGACCGGCTGGGGCAGCGACGCATGATCAGCCGCCAGGCCATCGGCGTGAGCTCCTGCGCCTCGTCGACGATCACGTGGCCGTAGGTCCACTCCCGGTCGGCCGCGGCCCGGTCGGCGGTGGAGTCGTAGCGGCGCACCGCCTGCCGCTCGGCAAGCCGGTCGGCGTCCACGACGTCGGTGGCGCGCAGCAGCTCGGGGTCGAGATCCTCCTCGAGGTCCAGCACGTCGAGGACCCCCTGTGCGTACATCACCTCCTCGCGCAGCGCGGCCGCCTCCCGCGCCGCCGCCTCGGCGCCGTCGTCACCGAGCAGCTCGGCGGCCTCGTCGAGCAACGGGACGTCGGCGGGCGTCCAGCGCTGGTTCGGCGGGACGTCGGCAGCGGGTGCGGGGCGCTGCAGCAGCTCCCGGTCGGCGGCCGGGAGCCGCCGGGCCACCGTGTTGAGCCGCCTCGGGGAGGCGAACAGATCGGTGAGCAGCTGCTCGGCCGACAGCGTCGGCCACAGGGTGTCGAGCTCACGGGTGAGCGCCCTGCTCTCGGTGAGCTCCTCGCGGATGTCGGCGAGATCGCCGGCGTCGAGCAGGCCGCGTCCCCCCAGCGTGCGCGCCACCTGCTCGGCCAGCAGGCGGACCGCCTCCTTGTGGAAGGTGCGCTTGGCCTCGTTGTGCGGCTTGCGCGAACGCCGGGCGCGTGTGCGGGCGGCGTTGGCGATGTCGCGATCGAGCCGGACCCGCTGCTGCTCGACGACGAGTTCGATGGGACGCCGGGGCAGCTGCTGGCGGTCGCGGACGGCTGCGGCGATCACCGGCGCCATCTCTGCCCGGCCCTTCACCGCGGCGGTGGCCGCGGGTTCGGCGCGGCGCGCGTCGAGACCCGGGTGGAGCTGCCCGACGGTCCCGAGCACCACGCTTGTCTCCCCCAGCGAGGGCAGGACCTGGCCGATGTAGCTCAGGAACGTCGGGTTGGGCCCGACAACCAGCACACCGCGGCGGGCCAGCCGGTCGCGGTGGGTGTAGAGCAGGTATGCGGCGCGGTGCAGCGCGACGGCCGTCTTGCCCGTCCCCGGGCCACCCTGCACGACGAGCACCCCGGACGGCTTGGAGCGGATGATCGTGTCCTGCTCGGCCTGGATCGTGGCCACGATGTCGGACATCCGCCCGGTCCGCCGGGAGTCGACGGCGGCGAGCAACGCCGCCTCGCTCGTCAGCCCCCCGGCCTGCGAGACGGCCGTGGCGTCGTCCAGATCGAGCACCTCGTCGTCCACCGCGGTCACCTCGCGGCGCCGGGTGCGCAGGTGCCGCCGCCGCCGGATGCCCTCAGGGGACGCAGCCGTGGCCGTGTAGAACGGGCGTGCCGCTGGTGCGCGCCAGTCCATCAGCAGCGGTTCGTACTCGTTCTCCTCGTCCAGCAGCCCGAGCCGCCCGACGTAGCGCCGCTCGCCGTCGTCGGTGTCGAGCCGACCGAACGCCAGCCCGTGCTCCGCGGCGCGCAGGGCCGCGAGCCGATCGGTGTACATGGCGGCTGCGGCGTCGCGCTCCGTGAGCGCCTGCGGCGTGCCCACCGTCTCGTCGTGCAGCACGCTGTGGAGACGCTGCGCGGTATCGGCGCGCCGGGCGTCGAGGCGCTCATAGAGCATGCCTACGTACTGGCGCTCGTACTCGAGACCGTCCTCGGCAGAGGTGTGCCTCGTGGCGTCGGTGGTGATGTCGTCGGTGGTGATGTCGTCGGTGGTGATGTCGCTGCCGCTACGAGCGGGGGACGTGCTGTTCGACACCGGCAATTCACCTTCGCGAAGCGGGCGGACGGAATGGCGACTTACGAACGTACCAGCGCCCGCGTTTTCCCCCGCCAGGCCGCGGGTAGCTCACACGGTGCGTTCCGACCACTGCCACACCTGGCTGGCGTGTCGTGTCTGAATCGTCCCGCGACTCCGACTACGCCCACCTGGCGCCGCTGTTCGCCGAGTTCGCGTCCCTTCCGCCGGACGACCCCGGCCGGGTCGCACTGCGTGGGAAGCTCGTGACAGGGTACCTGCCCGTGGCGCAACATATCGCCCGTCGCTTCGCCGGCCGCGGCGAACCGGTGGACGATCTCGAGCAGGCGGGCACCGTCGGCCTGCTCAACGCGGTGGACCGGTTCGAGCCCGACCGCGGCATCGACTTCCTGTCGTACGCGGTACCGACCATCACGGGCGAGATCCGACGGCACTTCCGGGACCGCACGTGGTCGATGCGGGTGCCTCGGCGGCTCAAGGACCTGCAGGGTGCGATCAACGGCGCCATCGGCCCGCTCTCACAGGAGCTCGGGCGGGCGCCGCGGCCCAGCGAGATCGCGGCGCGCCTCGGCATCCCGACCGAGGAGGTCGTCGAGGGTCTGGACGCGCAGCAGGCCTATCGCAGCACCTCGCTCGACGAGCTCGTGGCCGGTGCTGACACCACCTTGACCGACACCCTCGGGAGCGCCGACACCGAGCTCGAGAAGGTCGAGTACCGGGAGACGCTCGCCCCACTGCTCGACGAGCTGCCCGAGCGCGAGCGGACGATCCTGCTGCTGAGGTTCTTCGGCAACCTCACCCAGACCCAGATCGCCGACCACGTCGGCATCTCGCAGATGCACGTGTCTCGGCTGCTGTCCCAGACGGTCGCACAGCTACGACGCCGGATGACCGACGACGGGTAGGCGGGCGCGGACCGGGTAAACGACCGCCATGACCACGAATGTGCTGCACAGTATCGATGTCGCCGTGCCGGTCAGCACGGCCTACAACCAGTGGACGCAGTTCGAGTCGTTCCCGCGGTTCATGGACGGCGTGGAGCGCATCGAACAGGTGACCCCGACCAGGACGCACTGGGTCACCAAGATCGCCGGGGTCGAGCGAGAGTTCGACGCCGAGATCACCGAGCAGAACCCGGACGAGCGCGTGGCGTGGACGACCGAGAAGGGCACGCACCAGGCGGGTGTCGTGACCTTCCACCGCATCGACGCCGCCCACACCCGCGTCACCCTGCAGCTCGATCACGACCCGCAGGGTCTGGTCGAGAAGGCGGGCGATGCGCTGGGCATCGTCCAGCGCCGGGTGAAGGGCGATCTCCAGAACTTCAAGGAGTTCATCGAGACGCGTGGCAGCGAGGACGGCGGCTGGCGTGGTGACGTGCCGCGCAGCCCGCAAGCCGGGGACACGACGCCGCCCGCCTGACCCCGAGGCAGTCGAAGCGACCTAGAGACGGGCCGCTCCCCGGTCTCCGGGGGGCGGCCTCTCCGCATTCGCCGGTGACCGGCGCAGGAGCCGGAGCGGAAGGGCGAACCACATCGCGAGCAGGACGACCCCGACGGCGGCGGCGACCGATATCGCGAACGCTCGGTTGACCGCGACGTCGAGCACGAGCAGAACCGCACCGGTGAGGGTGAGCGCCAACGTGGCCAGCCCGACGGTGAACAGCCGGTGACCCATCTCCACGGTCTCCTGCTTCACCCCGCGGCGGAACGTCACGCGGTGGACTGCAGCCGGCGCGACCAGCAACCCGGCGGTGACGACCGACAGCAGCAACGTGACGACGTAGGTCCAGCGCTGCACCGCGTCGATCTCGGCGAAGCGATCGGTGAACGACAGCGACAGCAGGAACGCGAAGAGGATCTGCACCCCGGTCTGCGCCACCCGCAGCTCCTGCAGCAACTCGAGCATGTTTCGGTCGGCCCGCTGCAGCGGGCCCTCGCCCGGCCGCTCGGACCCGGCTGACGACGCACCGGTGTCCGGGCCCTCCATGGGCGGAGGGTACCCGGACACCGGATGGAGGCGCGGTGCTCAGCTCACGGTTGCCCCCTCCTCGTGGACCTGGTGCGCCCCCTCCGTGAACTCCTCGACGAGCTTCGCGCAGAAGGCCGGCAGGTCGTCGGGGTTGCGGCTCGACACCAGGCCGTGGTCGGTGACGACCTCCTCATCGAGGACGGTGCCCCCGGCGTTGCGGATGTCGGTGCGCAGGCTCGGGTACGAGGTGAGGGTCCGTCCCCGCACGAGGTCGGCTTCGACCAGCGTCCACGGCCCGTGGCAGATCACCCCGACCGGTTTGCCCGAGCGGAAGATCTCCTGCACGAAAGCGACGACGTCGGGGCTCATCCGCAGACGGTCGGCGTTCACGGTGCCGCCGGGCATGATCAGAGCGTCGTAGTCGGCGGCCGACGCCTCCTTCGCCGACCTGTCCGCGGTGAAGGTGTCGGCGGGTTCGATGTCGTTGTTCATCGCCTGGATCTCGCCCTCGGAGAGCGAGACGATCTCCGTCCGTGCTCCCTCCTGGGTCACCGCATCGCGTGGGCGCGTGAGCTCCACCTGCTCGACGCCGTCCGTGGCCAGGATCGCGATGCGCTTGCCGGCGAGCTTGCCTGCCATGAGCTTCCTTTCCTCGATGATGGTGTGCTGATCGCGTACCCGCGCCGGAGCGCGGGTATGCGGTGCTCATGA
>DASRSC010000171.1:0-7950 GCA_035695525.1 Pseudonocardia sp.
CGCACGCGTGTTCCTCGACCACGTGCGCCCGGAGCTCGAGGCCGAGGGCATCTGCATCCTGCGCTGGGGCGACCTGTCCGACGACCAGCGGGCGCGGCTCTCGGCCTACTTCTCCGCGCAGGTGTTCCCGGTGCTCACGCCACTGGCGGTGGACCCGGCCCACCCGTTCCCCTACATCTCCGGGCTCTCGCTGAACCTCGCAGTCACGGTGCGCGACCCGGAGGGCCGCACCGAGCGGTTCGCGCGGGTCAAGGTGCCCAACAACGTGCCGCGGCTGGTGCGGGTGCGCACCGACGACGACAGCATCACCTTCCTGCCCATCGAAGACCTCATCTCCGCCCATCTCGGCTCGCTGTTCACCGGCATGGAGCTCGCCGAGGTGCACGCCTTCCGGGTCACGCGCAACGCCGACGTGGAGGTCGAGGAGGACCGCGACGAGGACCTGCTGCAGTCGCTGGAGCGCGAGCTCGCGCGACGCCGGTTCGGGCCTCCGGTGCGCCTCGAGGTCACCGACACGATGAGCGAGCACGTGCTGGAGCTGCTGCTGCGCGAGCTGGACGTCCACCCCGGCGACGTCGTCACCGTGCCGGGGCTGCTCGACCTCACCGCGCTGTGGGCCGTGCACGCCGTCGACCGGCCCGACCTCAAGGACGAGCCGTTCGTCCCGGCCACGCACCCCGCGTTCGCCGACCGGGAGACCCCGCGCAGCGTGTTCGCCACCCTCCGGGAGGGGGACGTGCTCGTCCACCACCCCTACGACTCGTTCTCCACGAGCGTGCAGCGGTTCATCGAGCAGGCGGCATCCGACCCCAACGTCCTCGCGATCAAACAGACGCTCTACCGCACGTCCGGCGACTCCCCGATCGTCGACGCCCTGATCGACGCCGCCGCGGCAGGCAAGCAGGTCGTGGCGCTGGTGGAGATCAAGGCGCGGTTCGACGAGCAGGCCAACATCCGCTGGGCGCGCGAGCTGGAGAAGGCGGGCGTCCACGTCGTCTACGGGCTCGTCGGGCTGAAGACGCACTGCAAGACCTCGCTCGTGGTGCGTCAGGAGGGCTCGACGATCCGGCGCTACTGCCACATCGGCACCGGCAACTACAACCCGAAGACCGCACGGCTCTACGAGGACCTCGGCGTGCTCACCGCCGACCCGACGATCGGTGCCGACCTCACAGACCTGTTCAACTCCCTCACCGGTTACTCCCGCCAGACGTCCTACCGGAGCCTGCTGGTGGCGCCCTACGGCGTCCGCCGTGGCATCGTCCGGCGGATCGAGGACGAGATCGACGCCCACCGCGCGGGCGACTCCAACGCGCGGATCCGGTTCAAGCTCAACTCGCTCGTCGACGAGCAGGTGATCGACGCGCTCTACCGGGCGTCGCAGGCGGGTGTGCCCGTCGAGGTGGTGGTGCGTGGAATCTGCGCGCTCCGTCCGGGCCGCCCGGGCCTGTCGGACAACATCCACGTCCGGTCGATCCTCGGCCGGTTCCTGGAGCACTCGCGGGTCTTCCACTTCGGGGCGGCCGACGAGTACTGGATCGGCAGCGCGGACATGATGCACCGCAACCTGGACCGGCGCGTCGAGGTGCTGTTGCGGGTGGCCGATCCGAGCCTGGCGGACAAGCTCGGCGAGATGTTCGACTCCTGCCTCGACCCCGCCACCCGGTGCTGGACGCTGCACGCCGACGGGTCATGGGAGCCGTCGCCTCCCCCGGGCTCGGGGGTGTCCCCCGTGCGGGACCACCAGGCCGAGATGATGATGCGGCACGCTGCCGTCGCCATGGCCCTGGCTGAAAGCGAATGAGCGGAGCGGCACACGCCGACCGTCGGGACAGCACGGTCGGCCTGGACGCCGACGTGCTGGCGGCAGGAGCCGTGCTCTGGCGGCACGGCACCCAAAGCCCGGAGCTGGCGCTCGTGCACAGGCCCCGCTACGACGACTGGTCGTTCCCCAAGGGCAAGGTCGATCCCGGCGAGACGATGCCGTTCACCGCCGTGCGGGAGGTCGCCGAGGAGACGGGTCAGGCCGCCCGGCTCGGCCCCGTGCTCGACGATGTGCGCTACACGGTGCCCGAGGGCAGGAAGCTGGTGCGCTACTGGGCGGCAGAGGCGCTCGGCGGCGAGTTCGTACCGGGGGACGAGACCGACGAGCTGCGCTGGGTCGATCCGGCGCACGCTGCCGAGATGCTCTCGTACCGGCACGACGTCGATGTGCTGGAGCGGTTCACCGCCCTGGGACCGCCCGCGTCGATGGTGCTGCTCGTGCGGCATGCCAAAGCCGGCAGCCGGCACCAGTGGGACGGCCACGACATGCTGCGACCGCTGTCGGAGACGGGCCGCGAGCAGGCCCGGCAGCTGGCCCGCCTGCTGGCGCTGTTCGGGCCGGACCGGATCGCGAGTGCGTCCCCGGTGCGTTGCCGCCAGACCGTGGCGCCTCTGGCCGAGAAGCTGGGCCTCCCGGTACTCGACGAGCCGCTGCTCGGTGAGACCGAGTTCGCGCAGGACCCCGAGGCCGGGCTCGCCCGGTTCCGGGAGCTCGCCGCGGAGCCCGGCGTCAGCGTGCTGTGCAGCCAGGGCGGCGTGATACCGCACATCGTCGGCGCCCTCGCCACCGCCGCAGGCCTGCCGGGGGTGGATCCCGACGACGTCCCGTCCCGAAAGGGCAGCACCTGGGCGCTGGCCTTCGGCGAGGACACGACGCTCCGGGCGGCCGACTACTACCCCCGCCCCACCGGCTGAAGCCCGCTACTTCTTCTTGCCCTTGTTCTTGTCGTTCTTGTCGTTCTTCGACTTCGCCTGCTTGCCCTTGTCGCGCTTCTCCGACTTCCCCGCCTTCTTGCCGGGAGCGGCCGTCGCGAACGATGTGTCGGACTTCGCCTTGAGCGACGGCTCGGCGGCCGGCGGCTCGGCCACAGCAACGGCGGACGCCGCAGCCACGCTCACGAGGCGGACCGGCGTGGCGCGGGGAGCCGGGGTGGCGTGGACTTCCGCGCCGCCGACCGCAGCGCGGAAGCCGACGCCGGGACGGAACGCCGGCACCGTGGTCGCAGGCACGTCGACGATCTCGCCGGTGCGCGGGTTGCGCGCCACTCGGGCGGCGCGCGCGCGTGTCTCGAAGACCCCGAACCCGGTGAGCGACACGGAGTCGCCGGCGCGCACGGTCTCGATGATGGTCTCGAGGAGCCCGTCGACAGCGCTGGCCGCTGTGCGACGATCACCGATACGCGCCGCCAACGCGTCGATGAGCTGCGTCTTGTTCATGACAAGACGGTACCCGCCGCGCCGGTAGCCCGGCGGGCACGCCCTGATCAGGTCGTGATCGGCAACCGCGCCGGGCGCGCCGTCTCGAAAGCCGCGATGTCCTCGGCGTGGCGCAGCGTCAACCCGATGTCGTCGAGCCCCTCCAGCAGCCGCCAGCGGGTGTAGTCGTCGATCTCGAACCGCACGACGAGCTCACGCGCCTGCACCGTTTTCTCCGTCAGGTCGACGGTGACCTCGGTGCCCGGGTCGTTCTCCAGCAGCTTCCAGAGCAGCTCCACATCGGGCTGCGACACCTCCGCGGCCAGGAGACCCGCCTTCGCCGAGTTGCCGCGGAAGATGTCGCCGAACCGGGAGGAGATGACCACCCGGAACCCGAAGTCCATGAGCGCCCAGACCGCGTGCTCCCGCGAGGAACCGGTGCCGAAGTCCTGCCCCGCCACCAGCACCGAGCCGCGCGAGAACGGCTCGACGTTGAGGATGAAGTCGGGCTGCTGACGCCAGGCATGGAAGAGCCCGTCGTCGAACCCGGTGCGGGTGACCCGCTTGAGATAGACCGCGGGGATGATCTGGTCGGTGTCGACGTTGGACCGGCGCAGCGGCACGCCGATGCCCGTGTGGGTGCTGAATGCTTCCATCAGTTCAGGTCCTCCGGAGAGCTCAACGTCCCGCGCACGGCCGTGGCCGCGGCCACGAGCGGGGACACGAGGTGGGTCCGGCCGCCCTTGCCCTGCCGGCCCTCGAAGTTGCGGTTCGACGTCGATGCGCTGCGCTCGCCCGGCGCGAGCTGGTCGGGGTTCATCCCCAGGCACATGGAGCAACCGGCGGATCGCCACTCGGCGCCTGCCGCGGTGAAGATCTCGTGCAGCCCCTCGTCCTCGGCCTGGAACCGCACCCGCATCGAACCCGGCACGACCAGCATGCGGACGCCGTCGGCCACCTTTTTGCCCTTGATCACGGCGGCGGCTGCCCGCAGGTCCTCGATGCGCCCATTGGTGCAGGAGCCGAGGAACACCGTGTCGATGGCCACCTCGCGCAGCGGGGTGCCCGCCTTCAGACCCATGTAGGTGAGCGCCTTCTCCGCGGAGGCGCGCTCGTTCTCGTCCACGATGCCGGCCGGGTCGGGCACGCTCGCGGACAGCGGCAGTCCCTGGCCGGGGTTGGTGCCCCAGGTGACGAACGGGGTGAGGGCGTCGGCGTCGATGTGGACCTCGGCGTCGAACGTCGCGTCGTCGTCGGTGCGCAGCTCACGCCATGCGGCCACGGCCTCGTCCCACTGCGGCCCGGACGGCGCGCGGTCGCGGCCCTTCAGGTAGGCGAACGTGGTCTCGTCGGGCGCGATCATCCCGGCCCGTGCGCCCGCCTCGATCGACATGTTGCAGATCGTCATCCGGGCTTCCATCGAGAGGTTCTCGATGACGTTGCCGCGGTACTCGAGCACGTAGCCCTGTCCACCGCCCGTGCTGATCTGGGCGATCATCGCGAGTACGACGTCCTTGCTGGTGACGCCCTCGCGGAGGCGCCCGTCGGCCGAGTTGACGTTGATCGCCATCGTCCGGAACCGCCGCAGGGGCAGGGACTGGGTGGCGAGCACGTGCTCCACCTCGGAGGTGCCGATGCCGAAGGCGAGGGCCCCGAACGCGCCGTGCGTGGAGGTGTGGCTGTCGCCGCAGACCACCGTCATGCCCGGCTGGGTGAGCCCGAGCTGCGGGCCGACGACGTGCACGATGCCCTGCTCGGCGTGGTTCATCGGGTAGAGCGGCACGCCGAACTCGGCGCAGTTCTTCCGGAGCGTCTCCACCTGCGTGCGCGACACCGCGTCGGCGATCGGCAGCCCGACATCGATGGTGGGGACGTTGTGGTCCTCGGTGGCAAGTGTGAGGTCGGGCCTGCGCAGGGGGCGGTTGGCGAGCCGGAGCCCGTCGAACGCCTGTGGGCTCGTGACCTCGTGCACCAGGTGCAGGTCGATGTAGAGCAGGTCGGGCTCGCTGCCTTCCCCGCGACGGACCAGGTGCTGGTCCCAGACCTTTTCCGCCAGCGTGCGCCCCATGACCATCACCTCCTCACTGGATGTCTCAGATGTCGAGAAGTTAGTATCGTCTTGTGAGACAGCATAGCGGCATCGGCGTCCTCGACAAGGCCGTGGGCGTGCTGCGCGCCGTTGCCACCGAGCCGTGCGGGCTGGCCGAGCTGTGCCAGCGCACCGGTCTGCCCCGGGCCACCGCGCACCGGCTGGCCGTGGGGCTCGAGGTGCACGGGCTGCTGTACCGCGGGGCCGACGGGCGGTGGCGTCCCGGTCCCGCGCTCGCCGAGCTCTCCGCCGGCGGCGTCGACCCGCTGCTCGAGGCGGCCGCCGCCGTGCTGCCCCGGCTGCGCGACATCACCGGGGAGAGCGTGCAGCTCTACCGCCGGGACGGGGTGCAGCGCGTCTGCGTGGCCACGGCGGAGCCGGCCAGCGGGCTGCGCGACACCGTGCCGGTCGGCACGCGGCTGCCGATGACCGCCGGGTCCGGGGCCAAGGTGCTGGCGGCGTGGGCAGAGCCCTCCGTGCAGCGCGCGGTGCTGGCCGAGGCCACGTTCGGCGAACGCGTGCTCGTGGACGTCCGCAGGCGCGGCTGGGCCCAGAGCGTGGCCGAGCGCGAAACCGGGGTGGCGAGCGTGTCCGCCCCCGTGCGGGACGGCTCCGGCCACGTCGTCGCGGCGGTTTCGGTGTCGGGGCCCGTGGATCGGATCGGCAGACGACCGGGCGTCCGGTGGGCCGCCGACCTGCTTGCGGCGGCGGAGGCGCTACAGCACCGACTGTGAGCGCCACAGTATTACGACGGATGTCACAGAGGGACCGATACCCGCATGATCGATGCGAACACGGGCGGCTAACGTGATCGGCACTCTGCTCGATGGACAAGCAGAGTCGTTCGGACACGAAGACGGGTGACGATGAGTTATCTGCTCGGCATCGATGTGGGCACCACCCGCACCGCCGCCGCAATCGGCCGGTCGGGCACCCGCCCGGGTGATACCGAGATCGTCAACCTCGGCGACCGCTCCAGCGCCGTCCCCTCCGTTCTCTACATCGGGGACGACGGCTCGGTGGTCGTGGGCGAGGCAGCCGAACGGCGGGCGGTGAGCAACCCGGACCATGTGGTGCGCGAGTTCAAGCGCCGGATCGGTGACCCCACCCCGATCCTGGTCGCGGGCCGGCCATGGGCCCCGGAGGAGCTGTCGGCGCGGCTGGTGCGCTGGGTGGTCGACCGGGCCGCACAGCGCGAGGGCGGCGCGGCCGCCCGCATCGCCGTCACCATTCCCGCGTCGTGGGGCGCCCACAAGAAGGACCGGCTGGGCGGAGCGCTCGCCGGGCAGGGCGTGCCCGTCACGTTCATCGCCGAGCCCGAGGCCGCGGCGCTGCACTACGCAGCGGGCGAGCGGGTGGAGCCCGGCTCGACGATCGCGGTGTACGACCTCGGCGGCGGCACCTTCGACGCCGCCGTCGTCCACAAGGACGGCCACGGCTTCACCTTGCTGGGGCGCCCCGAGGGCCTCGAGCGGCTCGGCGGCGTCGACTTCGACGAGGTCGTGTTCGAGCACGTCCTCCAGGGGCTTCCCGAGTTGTTCGACGGGCTCGACGACTCCGATCCGGCGGTGCTGTCGGCAGTGGCGGCGGTTCGGCGCGAGTGCACCGAGGCCAAGGAGGCACTCAGCAGCGACACCGAGGTCTCGATCCAGGTCATGACGCCGGGCGGCCAAGGGTCGGTGCGGCTGCACCGCAGCGAGTTCGAAGCCATGATCCGGCCCCGCGTCGAGGAGACCGTCGAGGCGCTGCGGCGCGCTGTCGGCTCGGCCGGGCTCGCACCGGCACAGCTGTCGGCCGTCCTGCTGGTCGGCGGGTCCTCCCGCATCCCGCTCGTGGGCCAGCTCGTCTCCGAGCAGCTGGGGCGTCCGGTCGCGGTGGATGCCGACCCGAAGAACGCCATCGCCATGGGCGCCGTGCTGTCGATGACACCGTCATCCGGCACCGGCGCCATGCCGCAGGTGTCGTCCCCGCGCACCGGCCCGCACGGCCGCCAGCCGATCGGCGCCGCGGCGGCTCCCCTCATGGGGGCTGCTGCGGGGGCACCACCGATCGGCACAGGGGCCACCCCGCCCATCGGTGTCGGGGGCGGTCCCTCGCCGTACGCGCCCGGAGGCAACGCCACGCACCGGACCGGCGTCGGCGCCGCCGCCGGTGCGAACGGGGGCGCTGCCGCCAACCAGTGGATGCCGGGCTCCGGTGGGCCGGCGGCCCCGATGCCGCAGCGCCCGGCGCCCGCCTTCCCGGAGCGGCCGCAGCTGGACATGGACGACGGGCGCGACTTCGAGTACGCCGAGCGACGACCGAGCCTGACCCCTGTGCGCCTGGTGAGCATCGGCGGCGCCGTCGCCGCGGCGGCCATCGTCGCGGCGGTGTTCCTCTGGCCGACCGGGCAAGCGGTCCCGGTCGATGCGAGCGTGCCGAGCACCATTGCGCCCACCTCGGCGGGGGCGGAACCCACCCCCGCCGCCCCGCCCGAGGAGCAGGCCCCGCCCAACGGTGAGACGACCCACCGGTCCACGCCGTCGGCGACGCCGAAGCCTGCCGAGCAGCCTCCGGTCGTCGAACCGTCGGTGGCGCCGTCTCGGCAGCCGGAGCCCACCACGACACCACCTCCGACCCCC
>DASRSC010000172.1:0-11655 GCA_035695525.1 Pseudonocardia sp.
CACCGTCGATCGAGCACGTGCGCCTGTACTTGATCCGCCCACCATCGGCCGCGTGCACCTGGTGGAACCGGATGTAGTGATTGGTCGTGGCCGAGTACGCCTTGACCGGTACGCTGACCAGACCGAACGACACGGCGCCGCTCCACATCGCGCGCATGCAGGCCCCTGTTCCTTCCGCGAGCAAACCTCGCCAGCAACACTGTGTGAATCTCTACCGGGTGCCAGCATGACGGCGTGCAGCCCATGCTCGCCACCCCTGGAGCCCTTCCGGTTGGTCCGGAATGGCTGTTCGAGGTGAAATGGGACGGCATGCGGCTGCTCGTCGACGTGGCCGACGGTCAGGTCCGCCTCACCAGTCGCACCGGGCGTGACGTCACGGCGAACTTCCCCGAGCTCGCCGACCTCACCCGGCTCGCGCCCGACGTCCTGCTCGACGGTGAGGTCGTCTTGCTCGAGGGCGGCGTCCCGAGCTTCGCGGCGCTGCAGGACCGCATGCACGGCCCCGTCCTGCACCGCACGGCACAGGCTCGGCCCGTGACCTACATGGTGTTCGACGTGCTGCGCCTCTACGGCGTGTCGTTGCTGGATCGCCCGCTCGAGGAGCGCCGGGGCACCCTCGAGCGCCTCGATCTCGCCCCCCTGCCGATCCTCTCCCTCTCCCCGGCCTACACCGACGGCCGCGCTCTTCTCGAGGCCACGCGTCAGCGGGGCATGGAGGGTGTGGTGGCCAAGCGCCGCGACGGCGTCTATCGGCCGGGGCGGCGGAGCCCGAGCTGGACGAAGGTCACCCACCGGCAGACGCAGGTCTGCGTCGTCGGCGGCTGGCGGCCGGAACGGAGCAGCGCGAACCGGATCGGGGCGCTCCTGCTCGGCGTCCCCGACGGCGCCGGGCTGCGCTACGCGGGAAGGGTCGGCTCCGGCCTCGCGGGGGAGACGGCGCAGCGTGTGCTGCGGGAGCGGCTGATCGAGGTGGATCGGACGCCGTTCACAGTGCGGCTGCCGCGATCCGACGGCGTCGGGGCTCACTGGTGCGAGCCGCTGACCGTCGTCGAGGTCGCCCACACCGGTTGGACCGACGGTGGCCGCCTGCGCCAACCGGTGTTCCGGGGCGTTCGCGATGATCTGGAACCCGAGCAGGTACGGCGGGAAGATTGATCCACTGCGGGACTGGCCGATCCGTCCGGTGCGGTGCAGGATGTCCCCCGTCACCGCTCGAGAAGGGGGCGCTGCACCGTGCCTGTGCCTGTCCGTATGCGGCCTACCACTTCGGTTGGGTGCTGAGTGTCACCCTCGGCCAGCGGCGCACGGCGTCGTCTACGGTGGTTCCGATGACGACGATGCTCACCTGGATGGCCGACGACGGCCACGGGCTCGAAGGTGCGCGACTGCTCCTCCACACCTCGGGCTTCCGCGCGCTGGGCAGGATGGTCCGGGCTGAGCCGGGGGGTGACTTCACCGCCTCCTACCGGCTGATCGTCGGCGAGGACGCTGGCCTGGAGCGGCTCTCGGTGACCGCGGCCACCGCGGAGCGGGAACGTCACCTGACGGTCAACCGTACTGACGACGGGGTGTGGCTGCTCGACACCGGGACCGGCGGTGGAAGCACCCGCACCGACTTCGTGGGCGCAGTGGACGTCGACCTGGAGTTCAGCCCGATGTTCAACACGATCCCGATTCGCCGCCTCGGTCTGCACCGCGAGGCGGGCGAGCACACGGTGCCGATGGTGTTCGTGTCGCTGCCCGATCTCGGCGTGCGGGTGGTCGAGCAGACCTACCGCACGGTGTCGGAGCTCGACGACGCCACCGGGCAGGCCGTGGTGGAGTTCCGCAGCGGAGACTTCACCGCGGAGCTCGTGGTCGATGCCGACGGTGCGGTGGTCAACTACCCGGGGCTCGCCAGACGGCTCCTGGCCGGCGTCACGCCTGCGGCCGGCTGAGGCTCAGCCCGCCCAGCCCACTACCGCGCCACCGCGGCGGCCGATGTCCCGCAGGGCCGACAGCGAGGTCCGGCCCCGCGGCACGCGCATGCCGTCCGGGTTGCGGCTGGCCGCCCACCGCTGCCGTCCGGCATGCCCGGCGTGCACCGTGGCGGCCAGCCCCCCGGTGGAGGCGAGCGCACCGCGCATCGCGCCGAGCCGGCCCAGAGCGTCGTCCACGGCGGCGAGCAGGGCGTCGCGATTTCCCTCGCACATGGCGAGCACCAGCTCCGGACGGGTGCCGGCCACCCGCGTGCCGTCGGCGAACGAGGATGCGGCGAGCGCGAGCGGCAGGTCGTCCTCGCCCGCGGCGCCGACGGCGGCCAGTACAGCGGCGAGCAGGTGCGGCAGGTGTGACACCCGGGCCACGGCGAGGTCGTGCTCGTCGGCCGCCGCCGGCACGACCCGCGCCCCGCACGCCCAGGCAAGCTCGGCGACGTCGGCCCACACCTCGAGGTCGAGCCCGTCGTCAGCGACCACGACCCAGGCGGCGTCGGCGAACAGCCCGGCCCGTCCCGCGACCCAGCCGGACTCCGCCGTGCCGGCCATCGGGTGCCCGCCCACGTACCGCGAGCGTGGGGCGTACCGGGCCACGGCGTCGGCCACGGCGACCTTGACGCTCACCGCGTCGGTCAGCCGGCAGGTCGGGGCCGCCGCGTCGACGCGGCGAAGCACCTCGGGTACGACAGTGAGCGGCACGGCCAGCACCACGAGCGCGTCGGACTCGGCAGCCCGGCGCAGCGCCGCATCGGTGTCGGTGGTGACGTCGAACCCATCGGCCCTGGCCTGCTCCGCGGTCGCCGCCGATCCGCTCGTGCCCCACACCTCACGCCCGGCCTTGTCCGCGGCGCGCAGCAGCGAGCCGCCGATCAGGCCGGTGCCGATCACGCACACCGCTCGCTCCGTCACACCACGCAGGTTATGCGCTTCGCGCCCGTGCGCGGATATCGGTGCCAGAGCACTCGTTTCCGCGCACGACCCCTCACTCCCGGGCCAGCGCTCCCGCCACGCGCAACACTCCCCGCTCCTCGAACCGCACGCCGACGACCTGCACCCCGGCCGGCAGCCCGCCATCGGCGACGCGGCCGGGCACCGACACGGCAGGCCAGCCGGTGAGGTTGAACGGCAGCGTGAGGTCGAGCAACTGCGGTCGCACCGGCACAGCCACGCCGTCGACATCGATCGCGTCCACGCCGATGGCGGTGGCGCGCAGGCGGGTGGTGGGCAGCAGGAGGACGTCCACGTCCGCGACGGCGGCGCGCACCGCGGCCGCGAGCCGTCGCTTGGCGCGCAGTGCGTCGACGTACTCGCGAGCAGGCTGGTCGGCCCACAGCAGGAGTCGTTCCCTGGTGGCGTCCTGGTAGTCCTGCGGGCGCTCGGCCAGCCACGTCGAGTGGGTGGCGTACGCCTCCGCCCCGACGATCACCGGGTAGGTGGCGGCGAGCTCGCCCACCATCGGGGTGCTCACCTCGACGACGGAGGCGCCGCGGGCGCGCAACGTCTCGGCCGCGGCGTCCACCGCGGCGTTGAGCGCCGGGTCGAAGGCCCGCCAGTAGTCGTCGACCAGCACCCCGACCCGCACCCCCGCGACGCCTGGGGCCTGGATCCCACCGCCGGTGCCGTCCGGCCTGCTGAGGACATCCCACGCCACCGACGCCGCGTGCACGTCGGCCGCGAGCACCCCGACGTGGTCGCAGGTCTCCGACAGCGGGAACACCCCCTCTGTGGACAGCGCGCCGAAAGCCGGCTTCAGGCCGACCACACCGCACAGGGCGGCCGGCGTCCGGACGCTCGCGCCCGTGTCGGTGCCCAGCGCGAGCGGGAGGTGCCCGGCCGCGATCGCGGCTGCTGACCCCGATGACGAGCCACCCGTGATCCGACTCGGGTCGTGCGGGTTCCGGGCCGGGCCGGTGGCGGCGACGTCGCCGGTCGGGCCGTAGGCGAACTCGTGGGTGTGCAGCTTCGCGACGACGACGGCGCCCGCCGCACGGAGCCTCGCGACGACCGGGGCGTCCGCTGTGGCCGCCGGGGCGTCCGCGAGCACCCTGGAGCCCGCCCTGGTGGGCAGCCCCGCCACGTCGAACAGGTCCTTCACGCCGATCGCGACGCCATGGAGCGGCCCCCGCCACTCGCCGCGGGCGAGCTCGGCGGTCAGCGCGGCCGCCTGCGCGACTGCCCGCTCGGCGTCGAGCGTGATCACGGCGTTGTGGGAGTCGGTGGCGAGGCGATCGAGGACCTCGGTGACGTGCTCGACGGGGGAGAGTTCGCCGGAACGCAGCGTCAGTCCGAGATCGCGTAGGGAGGTGATCACCTGCCCATCCTGACGCAGACACCGGCCCGGTTCCTCGGACGTGTGGCGAGCAGCTCCAGGAATGTGAGAAACCCGGCGGCCCGGCCGCCCCCCGGAGCGTGGCTCTTGGCGGCAGCCTCGATGCCATGACCACCGCACTCGTTGTGATCGACGTCCAACGCGGCTTCGACGATCCCTACTGGGGTCCGCGCAACAATCCGGACGCCGAGGAGAACATCGCCGCGCTCCTTGACGGCTGGCGGGCCACGGGCCGGCCCGTCGTCCTCGTCCACCACGACTCGCTCACGCCGGGCTCTCCGCTGGCCGCCGGCACACCCGGCAACGGCTTCGCGGCCATCCTGGACGGCGTCCAGCCCGCGCTGACGTTCGGCAAGAACGTCAACTCCGCGTTCCACGGCGAGATCGACCTCGACGCGTGGCTGCGCGAACACGACATCGAGGCCGTCGTGCTGGTGGGGATCCAGACGAACATGTGCGTGGAGACCACGGCCAGGGTCGGCGGCAACCTCGGTCACCGCGTGACCGTCGCCATCGACGCCACCTTCACCTTCGACCTCGCCGGTCCCGACGGGGCCGTCCTGACCGCCGAGGAGCTCACTCGGGCGACGGCGGTCAACCTCCACGGCGGCGGGTTCGCGCGGATCGCGACGACGACGGAGGTGCTGGCCGAGCTCGGTCAGGCGAGTGCGTCGAGGGCCAACCCGGCGTAGACGGCGACCCCTGCAGCCATGGCGGCCTCGTCGAAGACCACCCGGTTGGAGTGGTTGGGTGCGGCAGCTCCCGGGTGGACGCCCGGCGGGCAGCCGCCGAGGAAGGCCAGCGCGCCCGGCACCTCGGCGAGCACGTAGGAGAAGTCCTCTGCACCCATGATCGGAGTCGGCATCGTGACGACCCGGTCCCTGCCGACCACGGTGTCCGCGAGGCGGCCGAGTCGGTCGGCAGCCTCGTCATCGTTGACGGTGACCGGGTAGCCCGGCTCGATCTCGACCTCCGCGGTGCAGCCGTGCGCCATCGCCGTGTAGCGGCACACGCGCCGGATCTCGTCGTGCACCGTGGCCCGTGACGCCTCGGAGAGGGTGCGCACGGTGCCTTCCATGAAGGCCGTCTCCGGGATGATGTTGGTGGTGGTGCCCGCAACGATCCGGGTGATCGTCAGCACGACGGGGTGGTGGGTGTCGACGCGGCGGGTCACCGCGGTCTGCAGCGCTCCCACCATCGCGGCGGCCGCCGGCAGCGGGTCGAGCGCGTCGTGGGGGGCCGAGGCGTGGCCACCGCGTCCGCTGACGGTCACCCGGATGGTGTCCGCCGCCGCCATCAGCGGGCCCGGCCGCACGTGCACCTCGCCGGACGGCACCGTGGCGCTGATGTGCAGCGCGTAGGCCGCGTCGGGACGGCCAGCGGGCCCGGTTCGGTCCAGCAGCCCCTCGTCGATCATGTGCCGGGCGCCGTGGAAGCCCTCTTCACCCGGCTGGAACATGAACAGGACCCGCCCGGCCAGCTCGTCACGCCGCGTCGCCAGCACCCGGGCCGCCGAGGCGAGCATGGCCACGTGCGTGTCGTGGCCGCAGGCGTGCATGGCGCCGCTCACCTGCGACGCGAAGGCGAGCCCGGTGTCCTCGGCGAGCGGCAGTGCGTCCATGTCGCCACGCAGGAGGATCGTCGGCCCGGACCGGTGACCCTCCAGCACCGCCACCACCGAGCTGACCGCGCGACCGAGGTGCACCTGCAGCGGGAGGTCCGCCAGCGCGGTGACGACGGCGTTGCGGGTGCGCGGCAGCTCGAGCCCGAGCTCAGGATGGCGGTGCACTGCGCGACGCAACGCCACCGTCCGTGGTTGGACGCCGCGGGCCTGGGTGAGGAGTCCAGTGATCTGCGCAGCATCCAGTGACATGGAGCGATCCTGGCAGCTCTCCGAGGTGACGTGGATGGCATTTCGGGTTGTGGTTTGGACCACAGTGACTCGGAGGCCTACCGTAGTGGGCATGGCGGTGCAGAGCGTTGAGGCGCGCGCGGACGTGCGTGAACAAGCCCTGCCCGGGTACGCCGTTGCGGCGATCCGGGAGGACGGGCAGTGGCGCTGCACCCGCATGACGCCCGAGGCGCTCGTCGACCTCGACACCGCTATCACTGAGCTGCGCGAGCTACGGTCCACCGGAGCGGTTCTCGGGCTGCTCGACGTCGACGACGAGTTCTTCGTGCTGCTGCGGCCCAGCCCGGGCGGGATCGCGCTGATGGTGTCCGACGCCGTGGCGGCCCTCGACTACGACGTGGCCGCCGACGTCCTCGACCTGCTGCGCCTCGAGCTCCCGCCGGAGGAGGAGGCTCTCGACTCTCCGCCGTGGCCCGAGGGCGACCTCGCGATCCTCGCCGATCTCGGCCTGCCCGCCGACGAGCTCGAGGTACTCGCCGGCGAGGTCGAGCTCTACCCCGACGAGCAGCTGGCCGCGATCGGTCGCCGCTGTGGGTTCGCCGACGCGCTGGCCGAGGTTGTCGACGCAGGGTGACCGCCCCGCGGGGCGCAGGCGCAGCGCGCACCGGGTGGGGCCCCACCCCATCGGATGAGCTGCTGGTCCGCCGCGCTATCGAGATTGCTGCTGCCGCACCGCGCACCGGTGACGTGCCGATCGGCGCCGTGGTCGTCGACGCCGAGGGCCGGGAGCTGGCTGCGGCGTGCAACGGCCGCGAGGCGCTGGGCGACCCGACGGCTCACGCCGAGCTGCTGGCATTGCGGGCGGCCGCCGCGGTGCGGGGGGAATGGCGGCTCGAGGGCTGCACGCTGGCCGTGACGGTCGAGCCCTGCACGATGTGCGCGGGCGCGATCGGGCTGGCTCGGGTCGCGCGAGTGGTGTTCGGGGCGTGGGAGCCGAAGACAGGAGCGGCCGGCTCGCTGTGGGATGTCCTGCGCGACCGCAGGCTCAACCACCGGCCCGAGGTGGTGGCCGGAGTGCTGGCGCAGGAGTGTGCGGCGTTGCTGGAGTCGTTCTTCGCCGGGTATCGATGAGCGAGCTTGCGAGCGACAAAGCGCCTTCGCGCCGCTGACCGAGCGCAGCGAGGGATTGCGATGAGCACGCGCTAGCCTGCGTCGATGGAGCAGTTGGTGCAGCGGACCCGCGTCGGCGCGTACGTGGTGTGCGTGCAGGACGACGCGCTGCTGCTGGTCCGCTTCAGCGGCAGCGACCGGTGGACGTTGCCCGGTGGCGGGCTCGACCACGGCGAGCGGCCCGAGGACGCCGCGGTGCGCGAGGTCGATGAGGAGACGGGCCTGCAGGTCGTGCTCGGCCCGCTGATCGGGGTCGACTCCACGCGCTGGGACCGCGCGAGCGACGGCAGGCCGATCGACATGCACGCCCTGCGGATCCTCTACACCGGCGAGGTGGTCGGCGGCTCGCTGCGTGACGAGATCGGTGGGAGCACCGACCGGGCCGAGTGGGTGCGGCTCGCGGTCGTCGCCGCCCGCCCCCGCGCCCGGCTGGTCGGCATCGGGCTCGCCGCAGCAGGCCACGCCTGACCGCTACACGGCCAGCGTCCGCAGCCCGACGGCCTCCGCGGCGGCGATCTGCCTGCGGTCGTAGGACAGCATGACCCCGGCGTCCAGCCGGAGGGCTGCGGCGACGTGCAGGGCGTCGAGGCTGCGCAGGTGTGGGCCCGGCAGGAGGCCTGCCTCCCGGAAGAGCGATCGGTCGGTCTCGAGGAGGTCGAACCGCTCGAGCACGGACGTGACGGCGACCTGCGGGAGCCCGACGCGCACGGCCAGGCGGCGCAGCTCCGTCTCCAGCACCAGACACGACACCGGCGCCTCGGGCAGTGCGTCGAGGTGCTCGGCGAGCCGCGCCGAGGCCTCCTCCTCCAGGAGCAGCTTCGCGGCCGCGGACGTCTCCACGTAGACGATCAACGGTCGCCGCGGAGGTCGTCGAGATCGTCCTGCAGCGGATGGTCCAGGCGTACTCGCGGCAGGTCGGCGAAACCGCCCCTGACAAGCGCCCGCCGGATCGGCAGTACGGCTCCGGGCCGGCGCGGGGGCGGGATCAGCACGGCGACGACCTCGCCGTTGTTCGTCACCGCGATCGTCTCGCCTGCCTGCACCTCGCGCAGTACTGCGCTGCTGTTGTTGCGCAGTTCGCGGTGCGGGATCGTCCTGGCCACGAGCTCACCCCCGTAGCAACCGTAGCACTCACGCCAACCGGCCCGCCGCGATCACCCGGGTCAGGAACTGCCGGGTCCGCTCGTGCACCGGAGCGCCCAGCACCTGGCCCGGCGGCCCGGCTTCCAGCACGCGACCGCCGTCGAGGAAGCACACGCGGTCCGACACCTGCTTGGCGAACCCCATCTCGTGGGTGGCCATGAGGATCGTCATGCCGCCCCCGGCCAGCTCCCGGACGATCATGAGCACCTCGCCGACCAGCTCCGGATCCAGGGCGGACGTGATCTCGTCGAGGAGCAGCAGCCGTGGCTGCACCGCCAGCGCGCGAGCGATCGCCACCCGCTGCTGCTGCCCACCGGACAGCCGGTCCGGGTAGGCACCGGCGAACGACTCGAGCCCGACCCGGCGCAGCAGGTCGCGCGCCCGCTCGTCCGCCTCGGCGGCCGGCACGCGGTGCACCACCCGCGGGGCGAGCGCCACATTCTGCGCCGCCGTCATGTGGGGGAACAGGTTGAACGCCTGGAACACGATCGCCATCCGGCGTTGGGCGCCGGCGACGTCGGACCGTGGGTCGGAGACATCGACGCCGTCGAGGAGGACCTGCCCGTCGTCGATCTCCTCCAACAGGTCCACGCACCGCAGCAGCGTCGACTTCCCGGAGCCCGACGTGCCGATCAACGCAACCACCTGGTGCTCGTCGACGGTCAGGTCGACGCCGCCGAGCACCGTCGCCGCGCCGTAGCGCTTGACCAGCCCGCGCACCTCGAGCACGGGGGTCATGACCAGCCCTGCCGGCGGGCGGCCCGTGCGGCCAGGGTGTCGGCGACCCGGCCGGTCGGGATCGCGAGCAGCACGAACAGCAGCGCCGCGACCACGTACGGGGTGAAGTTGAACGTCCGGGCCGCCTCGATCTGCGCGGCCCGGATCGCGTCCACGGCACCGAGAACCGAGATCAGCCCGACGTCCTTCTGCAGTGCGACGAAGTCGTTGAGCAGCGGTGGCAGCACCCGGCGCACCGCCTGCGGCAGCACGACCAGCCGCATCGACTGCCGATGGGTGAGTCCCAGCGATCGTGCCGCGGCTCGTTGCGACGGGTGCACCGACTCGATGCCGGCGCGGAACACCTCTGCCACGTACGCGGAGTAGACGAGGATCAACGTGGCAGTGCCGAGCACGGCGGTGTCGGTCGGCATGCCCTGCAGCCGCAGCGCCGGCACCCCGAACCCGATCAGGTACAACGCGATGAGCAGCGGCACCCCGCGGAACAGGTCGACGTAGCCGGTGGCCAGCGCCCGCACCGGGAGGAACACCGGGCCGCGCAGCGTGCGCAGCACGGCGATCACCAGGCCCAGCACCAGGATCCCGATCTCGGCGACCACGAGCACGCGGATGTTGAGCCAGAGACCCTCGAGGATCGACGGCAGCGATGACCACGCCACGTGCACGTCGAAGAACGTGTCGCGGACCCGCGGCCAGCCCGGTGAGCTCGCCACCCCGAGAGCGACCGCCCCAGCGAACACCACTGTGGACGCGAACGCGACCAGCGTCGAGCGCCGTGCGCGCGAACGCCGGTACGCCAGCCGCTCCCGGGCGAGCGGGCTGAGCTCCGTCGCGACGGGTGGCTCCGTCACCGCAGTTCCGGTGCCGACCCCGCCGTAGCGAGCCACTGCTGCTCCAGGGCGGCGAGGGTCCCGGCGGCCCGCAGCCGCTCGACGGCATCGGACACGCACCCCGTGAGCGGGCTGCCCTTGTCCAGCACCGCGCCGAACTGCTCGGGCGTACCGATGCCGGCCGGCAACTGCCCGATGATCTTCCCGCCGTCCAGCTCCGCGGAGGTGATGAAGAACGCCGTGGGTAGGTCCACGACGATCGCGTCCACCTGCCCGTTGGTGAGGGCCAGCTTCGCGTCGTCGTTGGTGTTGAAGACGGCAGGCTGTGACGAGGGCGCGAGCTGGGAGACGATCGCCTCGTAGCTGGTCGTGCCGACCTGCGCGCCCAGCCGCGCGTCCTTCAGCCCGGCGATGGTCGTCGCGCCGGCGAACGGGCTGGATCCGAGGGCGACGACGGCCTGCTTGACGTCGTAGTAGGGCGCCGAGAAGTCGACGGCCTGCCGGCGCTCGTCGGTGATCGAGAACTCGGTGAGGTTCAGGTCGAACGCTTTGGGCCCGGGCTGGACGGCCGCATTGAACGGCACCCGGGTCCAGGTCACCGTGTCGCGCGGGTAGCCGAGCTCGCCGGCGATGGCGTACGCCACGGCGCTCTCGAACCCCCGGCCCGACGTCGGGTCGTCGTCCAGGTACCACGGTGGGTAGACGGGCTGGTCGGTGCCGACGGTCAGGGTTCCCGCGGTGCGGGTCGGGAGCGCCCCGGGCACGCAGGACGCCGCCGCTGGTGGGGTGTTCGTGTCGGCAGGAGCGCAGGCGGCGGCGAGGACGACCACGGCCGCCGCGAGCAGGCGCCGGACCGGGAGCGGGGGGGTCACCGGGAGATTTTGGCGTGCGGCACCCCCGGCGTCGATGATCGCCACACTCGCGACGATCTCTGAGCGATGCCCGGACCCGGGCGCGCACCCCCACCGCGCCCGAGCCCGGGGCCGCCGGGGGAGGTCAGTGCGCCTGCTGCCGGCCCAGCCGTGCCGTCGTCTCCGCCACGTCCATGCCGTGCAGCCGCAGCAGGTTCTCGCCGAGGATCTTGCGCTTCGCCTGATCGGTGAGCTGCGGGTAGCCGTAGCCGTCGCAGAGGTCCTGCGGAATCTGGAAGTCCATGAACGCCTTGATGGCCCACTGCGGGTGGAAGATCGGTGCCTCGGACCCATAGACGATCTTGTCCTCGCCGCACCAGAACAGCAGCTTGCCGATGATCTCGGCGAACATCCGCGGCGCCCGGACAAGGAAGTTGATCGTCGCTGCGAGCGAGGCGTGCAGGTTCGGGTACCGGATGAGCTGCCAGCAGGTCTCGTCGATGAACGGCAGGCCGACATGGAAGATCACGAAGTTGATGTCAGGGAAGTTGGCGGCGGCGCCGTCCATGTCCCAGGTCCGGGTGTGCTCGATCGGCTGCGGGCCCAGCGGTACTCCCTTGTGCACGCCGATGAGGTTGATACCCAGCTCCTGCGCCTTCTCGAAGATCGGGAACGCGATCTTCGGGTCGTCCATCCGCCAGGGGAACGGTGAGCCGTAGTCGTAGCGGACGTTGTAGAACTTGAACGCCTTGGCGCCGAACTCCTT
>DASRSC010000173.1:0-15296 GCA_035695525.1 Pseudonocardia sp.
CCCACCTGCGGGCCACGAAATATGCGGCGCCGGGCACGGCGCCGAACACCGTCGGCGTGGTCGTGCTGGATCCGCCGCCACCCGGATCGCTGCGTACCGCCGCGGTCACGGCGCTGGAGCTCGTCGCGGCCGACCCGGGCGGTCAGCGGCGTGGCTACCGGGCAGAGGTCGGCACTGCTACGGGCCCACCGGGAGGCTCCGTCGTCGTCGATCTCGCCACGCGCTACGTGGTGCTGGCCCACCAACCCGACGGCCGGTGGCTCGTGGCCGCCGACTCCCCTGCCACCCCCGATCTCCCCGCCGCGGAGGACTGATGCGACAGGAGTGCCCGTCATGAGCGAGCTTGCGAGCGAATCAGTGTCACAGCGCCTTCGCGCAGCGCCGACCGAGCGTAGCGAGGGAGTGCGATGAGCTTCGCGGAGCTCGAGGAGCTGATCCGGAAGTACCTGTCGACCGGCATCGCCGTGGTCGTCATCCTCGTCGCGCCTGGCACCGAGGCGGCACCGGGCGGGGGCCTTCCCGCCGAGCCGTCGATCACGACGATCGAGCCCGACGGGTCGGCACCGGCTGCGGCAGGCGGTGGCACCGGGCGCACCTCCGGCAGCGAGGGCTCCGACGGGAACAGCGCTCCGGCCCCGGCTCCCGACGGAGGCGGCGAGCCTTCCGGCGCCGGCGGGACCACCACCGGCCGATCGGACGATGGGTCCGGCGCCGATGACCGCACCGGTGCGAGTGGCCGGGATCCGGAGCGTGACACTGCCTTCGAAGAGACCGACCTCGGAACCGCCGGCGCGGGAGACATGCAGGCCGACGTGAGACCAGAATCGGAGACCGGCACGGGCGACACCGGCCGCTCGGCGGACGACAGCGGCCGGGACAACCGCGGCTCCGCAGGCGAGGTGGTTGCCGGCGATCGCCCGAACGGCGACAAACCCCGCAGTGGCGCCGGCACAGACAACAGCCCGAACGACCCCGCCTCGGCCGACCGGAACCACGCCGGAGACTCCGATTCCGGCTCCGGCACCAGATACGACACCAGATCCGACGCCGGCTCCAACAGCGATACCGATGCCGACGACGACTCCGAGTCCGACTCCAACGCCGGTTCCGGCACCGACGACAGCTCCGACACCAGCGACGACACTCGGTCCGGGTCCGGGTCCGGGTCCGGGTCGGGCACAGGTACCGACGACGGCAACGGCTCCGACAGCAGTGGCGACCCTCGCTCCGGCTCCAGCTCCGACAGCGCTCGTAGCAAGACCGGAACGGATGCAGGCTCGAGCGCCGGCACCACGGCCGCCGAGCAGCACGGGTGGGGCGAGCCGAACCGGGAGGACGACTTCGCCAAAGGCACCGGCCAGTGGGACATCTACGACGGTCCCGGGCATGCGGGGCAGGGCACCCGGTCGCCTTCTGCTGTCTCGGTGCAGGACGGTCTTCTCACGATCACCGGCGATTCCTCCGGCACCACGGCCGGTATGGCGTGGAATCCGGGCCAGAAGTACGGGCGGTGGGAGGGCCGGGTGCGGGCGCCGGAGGGCGACCCGTCCTACAACGCGCTGCTGCTGCTCTGGCCCGACGCGGAGGATTTCCCGGTGGGCGGGGAGATCGACTTCATGGAGATGATGGACCCCACGCGCGAGCAGACCGACATCTTCATCCACTACGGCGAGGACAACTCGCAGGTGAACGGGAAGGTCGAGGTCGACGGCACGGAGTGGCACAACTGGGCCGTGGAGTGGGCGCCGGACGCGATCACCGCCTACGTGGACGGCGAGGAGTGGTACCGCACCACCGACACCAGCATCTTCCCGCCCGGTCCGATGCACCTGTGCATCCAGCTCGACTGGTTCCCGGAGGGCGACACGCCCCAGGAGTCGGTCATGCAGGTCGACTGGGTGCGGCAGTACTCCCTCGACGAATCGGGCACAGGTTCCGACAGCCGGAAGAGCCGGTCGGAGGGGAACCCCGTCGACAGCGACACCAACGACGAAAGCGACACCAACGACGACAGCGACACCAACGACGACACCGACTCCGGTGACGACATCACCGGCAGCGACCGGCAGAAGGACAGCAGTGGGCCGATTCGGGAGCTGCTGCGGCGCATGTTCTCGTGGCGGTGACGCGCAGTCATCGGCATCGCGCATAGGAGGCGCGGCGGTCGACCGGCCGCGATGGCAGAGGCGAGCTGCGCCAGCTCCGGCCCTCTGGCGTGCCGCAATCGATGAACGTAGGTGATCGGGAACCTCTCAGCGTGTACACAGTGGCCTCGCCCTACGGTTCCGCTCGTGTCCGACACCCAGCAGCTGGCTCTGCCCGACCCTCCGCCTTCCGGGCCCCCACCCGCGGATCGGCGTCGGCTGGTCCTGATCGTGGTGGCGATCACCGCGGCGGCCGCTCTGGTGGCGGTGCTGATCGCGGTCGTCGGTAGTGGTGGCGAGGGGAGGCGGGGCGGGAGCCAGACACCGGCCCCCGCCCCGGCCGAAGGGGGCCGTGACACGAACGACCCGATCCGCCCGCAGGGCCTCTCGACCCTCGACCCGAGCGCGCGGTCCGACTCCGAGGCCGCGATACGGGGCAACTGGCCGCTCCTGACGCACGACGAGTTCGACGGCACCGCGGTGAATACCGGCACGTGGGACCTCTACACCGGGGAGACCACCGGGGGCGTCGGCAAGCACGACCCGGACAACCTGTCGGTCACCGACGGCACGATGAAGCTCACCAGCCACGGCTACTCCTCCGCCGGGATGGCGTGGTCGGACGGCCAGAAGTACGGACGCTGGGAGGTCCGGGCACGGACACAGCGAGGCAACGGCTACGGGGCGGTCATCCTGCTCTGGCCGGACGCCGAGGACTGGCCGGAGGGCGGCGAGATCAACTTCATGGAGATCCCCAAGGGGCAGCGCAGCGAGACCCACTTCGTCCTGCACTACGGCGAGGACAACAGCCAGGTCGGCACGACCGTGCCGGGTGAGTTCACGCAGTGGCACAACTACGCGGTCGAGTGGGCACCCGACCACGTGGCCGGCTTCATCGACGGCCAGGAGATCTTCCGGTCCAGTGATCCGAAGACGATCCCGCCGCGTCCGATGCACCTCGCGATCCAGCAGGACATCGGCCCGTACGGCAAGGACTGGATCCCACCGCTCGACAACACGACACCCGATCGCGTGCAGCTCGAGGTCGACTGGGTGCGCATCTACGGCGTCTGAGACCGGTCAGTCCGCACCGGAACACGCATCGGGGTCCTGGCCGGTCGGTCAGGACCCCGATGCGCTTTCCGAACTAACGCGTCACTACACCACGAAGCAACAAAACGGGAGGTGAGCCTAACCTCTCCTGAAGTCGCAAGGCATTCCTCCGCGCCGCTATCCGCGGAACAGCGCCCGGAGCGGCCCAACCGCGAAGTAGCCGACGAACGCCACGGACACCACCCACATCAGGGGGTGCACGGCACGGGCCCGTCCGGTGGCGGCGGCCAGCACGGTGTAGGAGATGAATCCCGCCCCGATCCCATTGGCGATCGAGTACGTGAAAGGCATGACGACGATCGTCAGGAACGCCGGCAGCGCGACCCGGAACTCGGTGAAGTCGATCTGGGTGATCTGCCGCATCAGCAGCGCCCCCACGATCACCAGCTCCGGCGCCGCCGCCTCGATCGGCACGACCGAGTAGAGCGGGGTGAAGAACATCGCGAGCAGGAAGAGCACGCCGGTGAGCATGTTGGCCAGGCCGGTGCGGGCACCCTCGGCGATACCCGCCGCCGACTCGACGAACACCGTGTTGGACGACGCCGACGCCGCCCCTCCAACCACCGCGCCCGCACCCTCGACGATCAGGGCGCGGCCCACTGCGGGCAGCTGACCATCCTTGTCGACGAGCCCGGCCTGCTGGCCCAGCCCGGTCATCGTGCCCATCGCGTCGAAGAAGTTGGCGAGCACGAGCGTGAACACCAGCAGCACGACGGTGAGCAGGCCGAGGTGGACGAAGGCACCGAAGGACACCGCCCCGACGAGCGAAAGGTCGGGCAGCCTGACCACGCTGTCAGGGAGAGTCGGCACCGACAGTGCCCATCCCTTCGGGTTCGTGCCCGCCGACGGTCCGACGTGCACGATCGACTCGACGATGATCGCGATCACCGTGGAGGTGACGACCCCGAGCAGAATCCCGGCCCGCACGCCACGGGCCACCAACACGGCCGTGATCAGCAGGCCGACGACGAACACGAACGTCGGCCACGACGCGATCGAGTTCCCGATGCCCAGCCCGACCGGGACCGTGGTGCCTGCCGCGTCGGCGATGCGCCGGACGAATCCGGCGTCCACCAGCCCGACGAACGCGATGAACAGGCCGATCCCAACGGCGATCGCCGCCTTCAACGCCGGCGGAACCGCGTTGAACACCGCCGTGCGGAAGCCCGTTGCGGCGAGCAGCACGATGATCAGACCGTCGACCACGACCAGACCCATCGCCTCCGGCCAGCTCATCAGGGGGGCGAGCGTGACGGCGACGAGCGTGTTGATCCCGAGACCGGTAGCGATCGCGAACGGGTAGTTGGCGATGAGCCCGAACAGCAGCGTCATGACACCGGCCGCCAGCGCGGTCACCGCCGCGACCTGGGGCACGCCGAGCACGTTGCCCAGCACGTCGGTCTTGGCGTCGGGTCCGTCCGGAGTGAAGCTGCCGAGGATCAACGGGTTGAGCACGATGATGTAGGACATCGTCACGAACGTGACGAGCCCGCCGCGCAGCTCCCGACCAACAGTGGAGCCGCGCTCGGACACGCGGAAGAGGCGCTCGATCACGGGGGTACCGTAAATCGCGGACACCAGCCGTACGCTGCCCATATGGTCGATCCTCCAGCGCTGTCACCGCGGCTCAGCCAGGTGCACACGGTGGCCGTCGTCGGCACCACACTGTGGCTGCTCGGGGCTGCGGCTCTGCTGATCCTCTGGGCCGTGCTTGGCCGCCACCTCGACATCTGGTTCACAACCTGCGTCGCCGGCGCGCTGATCGGCGGGTTCGGGTACGGCATCTTCTCCTGGCAGCGTGCAACCGCTCGCCGCGGTTCACGAATGGCCCAGCAGGGCCTGGAGTAACCTTTCCGCGCCGCATTAGGCTCGAACCATGAGCGATCGACCCACCGCCGTCGTCACCGGGGCCAGCTCCGGCATCGGCGCCGCAACCGCCCGTGCGCTCGCGAAGGCCGGGTTCTACGTCGTGCTGGGCGCCCGGCGCGTCGACCGGTGCGCCGAGATCGCCGCCGAGATCGACGGCACCGCGGTGCGCTTGGACGTCACGGACGCCGAGTCGGTCGCTGCCTTCGCCGCGGCCGTGCCCGACTGCAAGCTGCTCGTCAACAACGCCGGGGGAGCAAAGGGCCTGGAGCCGGTCGTACAGGCCGACGAAGATGCCTGGCGCTGGATGTTCGAGACCAACGTGATCGGCACGCTGCGCGTGACCAAGGCGCTGCTACCGGCGCTGCTCGCCTCCGGCGACGGGCACATCGTCACGGTCACCTCGATCGCGGCCTTGGAGAGCTACGACAACGGGGCGGGCTACACGGGGGCGAAGCACGCGCAGGCGATGCTGCACCGCACGCTGCGGGGGGAGCTGCTCGGGCAGCCGGTGCGGTTGACGGAGGTCCTGCCCGGCCTGGTGGAGACCGAGTTCTCCCTCGTGCGCTTCGACGGCGACGAGGAGCGGGCGGCCGGCGTGTATCGCGGCATCACGCCCCTGACCCCCGCGGATGTGGCCGACGTGATCGCGTTCGCCGCCACCCGGCCGAGCAACGTGAACATCGACCAGATCGTGATCAAGCCCCGCAACCAGGCGAGCGCGATGCGGGCACACCGCGAGCCCTGAGCCGGCACCTGCTACATGGTCGCCGTCTCCTCGGACCGGCGGTGCTCGTGGGCCGCATCGCCCGGCACGTTGCCCTCGACAACCTCCGCCAGACGCTCCTCTGAGTCGCGCAGGACCTCGGCCGCCTCTGCACGGCGGTCCTCCCCACCGTGCTCGGCAACCCGCTCCTCGGGGAGGGGCTCGGCCCGGGTGGTCGTCTGCTCGCTCAGCTCGTCGGGACGCATCCGGGCGCGTACCCGGACGAGCCGAGGGGCAACCCTCCTACAGGGCAGACAGGCCCTTCCACTTGTCCCAGCTCATCGTCCAGTCCCAGATGTCGCCGTCGCGGGCAGAGAGCTGCACCGGCGTGCCCGTCACTTCGACCGGGTCGCCGTACAGCGCGGTGTCGTAGTACTCCTTGGCGTTGTCGATCGAGAGGTTGACGCAGCCGTGGGTGACGTTGGCGGAGCCCTGCGCCGCCGCCGACGCCGGGTTGGCGTGGATGAACTCGCCGTTGTTGCTGATCCGCACGGCCCACTGCTCGACGCTGTCGTAGCCGTACCGCTGGCTGATCATCCGCTTGTCGGTGAACTTCTCGGTCACGATGTGAATGCCGGACCGGGTGTTGCGGTTGGGGTCGGACCCGAGGCCGTAGCTCGCCGGGAAGTCGAGGACCTGGTGCCCGTCGCGCAACACGATCATCCGGTGACTGTTGACGTCGGCCTTGACGATCTGTGCGCGACCGATCTCGAACGTCGAGGAGATGTCGGCTGCACCGTAGGCACCCTGCCCGTACGCCACCCCGTACAAGTTCGCCTTGACCGTGACGGTGGTTCCGCTCGGCCAGTACGCCTTGGGCCGGTAGTCGACCCGCGAGCCGCCGCCTTCGTCGGGCAACCAGCCCCACGAGCCCTCGACGGGCACCGACGTGCCGACCGACAGGGCTCGCTCGACCGCGGCCCGATCGGCGACGTGGCCGTTGAACTGGATGCGCACCGGCGCCCCGATACCGACGGTGCGACCGTCGCCGATGTTGAGCCTGCCACGCACGGTCTTCGCGGGCGCCAATGTGGCGAACGCGCCCTGCAACGGCACGGACATGCCGTCGGTACCGGTGGCGGTGCCACCCCACGTGTAGGACATGTCGTAGCCGAGCGGCTCGGTCGTGCTCCAGCTCGTCCGGTCGTCGTTGAACGTGCCCTGCACCGTGTCTCCGCCAGGGGCGGTCAGCGTGACGTCGTCGAACGCGCCGTCCCGGACCGTCACCGTCGCCGTTCCGGTGGGAGTGGTGCCGCTCGAGCCGGTGGCCGGTCCGTAGTCGATCGCCGCCGACGGCGCCAGTACCTGTGGCGCCGAGGCGGCTGCCGACCCTCTCAACCCGCCCGCGGCCGTGGCGGCGGTGACCACACCCAGCGTGCCCACCAGCACCACTGCCAGGACCAGCAGCATCCTCTTCATGAATCCCCCCACCGCACTACCCGCAGTGAGAGACGTCCGAGTACCTGCCCGGTTGCCCCCCGTGACTGCTTGGTGGGAGATTACGCGCGATTCAGATTCGGCAGCCGATCAACACCGGCTCCGGTACCAGATCGACGTCGAACCGTTCGCGCACCCCGTCACGCACCTCGCGGGCCAGCGCGAGCAGATCGGCCGTGGAGCCGTCGCCGCGGTTGGTCAGGGCGAGCACGTGCTTGTCCGACAGGGCGACGCGCCCGCCGGGGCCGGGATGTCCGCGCCGGAACCCGGCCCGCTCGATCAGCCAGGCCGCCGGGATCTTGACGAGCCCGGCTCCGGCGGGCCAGCGCGGCGCGTCCCCCGGTACGCCGGCTTCCGGAAGCACCGGGTTGGTGAAGAACGACCCGGCGCTCCAGGTGTCGCGGTCGGCCGGATCGAGCACCATGCCCTTGCCACGCCGCAGCCCGAGAACCGCCTCCCGAGCCACCGCCGCCGGCACCCGGGAGCCCGGCTCGACGCCGAGCGCCCGCGCAAGCTCGGGGTAGCGGATCGGCGCGCTCGCGCTGTCCCCGGAGAGGGCGAACCGAACCCGCAGCACGATGGCGTCGGCGCGGCCCTTGAGTGCGCTGGCGCGGTACCCCAGACCCAGTTCCCCGGCAGGCACGTGCTGCCGGACGACTCCTGCGCGACGGTCGTAGAGGTCGACGTCGATGAGCAGCTCAGCGATCTCCACGCCGTAGGCGCCGACGTTCTGTACGGGGGTTGCACCGGTCCGCCCGGGGATGCCGGAGAGGCACTCCAGCCCCCCGAGCCCGTCGGCCACGCAGGCCGCGACTACGTCGTCCCAGTCCTCCCCCGCCTCGACCGTGAGCAGCACGGAACCGTCGCTCTGCCGCTCCACGACCCGTCCGGCGCTGGCCACCCGCACGACTGTGCCCGGCCACCCCTCGTCCGCGATGACGACGTTCGAGCCGCCGCCGAGCAGCAGCAGGGGCTCGCCGGCAGCGTCCGCCGCCCGGACGGCGTCGACCACGATGTCGGCAGAGGCCGCAGCGACCACCTTGCCCGCGGGGCCGCCGAGCCGCAGCGTGGTCAACGGGGCGAGGCGAGTGACCACGTCGGGTACGAGCACGGCGCCAACGGTAACCTCCGAAACATGTCCCACCTGGTCGACCACCGCTCCACGTCGCCGTACCGGGCGGACGAGGTCTACGCGGCGATGGTCGACCCCGAGTACCTGCGGGCCCGGCTGGCACAGATCGGTGGGGCACGCCCCGAGCTGCTGGATCACCACGCCGACGAGCAGGGCGCGCACTACCGGCTGCGCCACGGCCTGGACGCGAAGGACCTGCCGTCCCTGCTGCGGGGCGTTCTTCCCGGTGACATCACCGTCGAGCGGGACGAGAGCTGGACGCGGGTGGACCGCGGCCGCTACACCGGCGAGACGAAGGTGAGCGTCGCCGGCACTCCGGCGTCCGCTGCAGGCGGGATGCGGCTCAACGACACCGACGGCGGGGGCAGCGAACTGCGTGTCCGCATCGACGTCACCGTCAACGTGCCGGTGATCGGCGGCCGGATCGAGAGCTTCGTGGTCGGCCAGGTGCAGAGCCTGTTGGAGATGGAGTCCCGGTTCCTGCAGGAATGGCTCGCGAAGACACGCTGACCGCACGGCGTCGCAGGACGGTGTCCACCACCCAGAGCACGAGCCCGACCGCCGGTAGCGCCACGCCGAGCACCGACACGCCGCGCCACCCGTGGCCCGCGTACAGCACGGCGGAGAGACCGCTTCCCGCCGCTCCGCCCAGGAAGTACAACGTCATGTATGCGGAGTTGATCCGGCTGCGCGCGTCCGGGCGCAGGGCGTAGATGATCGCCTGGTTGCTGACGTGCACGCCCTGCACCCCGAGGTCGAACAGGAGCAGCCCGATCGCGAGCGCCACCAGCGCCCCGACCCCCGCTCCGGCTCCTTCGCTGATCGGCACCCAGGCCACCACCGCGACTGCCAGGAAGCCGCCGACGGCGTAGTGCGCCCAGCCGCGATCGGCGAGCCGTCCAGCAAACCGGGCTCCCACCGCCCCGGCCACCCCGAACAGGGCGAACAGTCCGATGGATCCTTCGTTGAAGTTGTGCGGAGGGGCGGCCAGCATGAAGCCGATGCTGGTCCAGAGCGCGCCGAACGCGGCGTAGCTCGACGCGCTGTAGACGATTCGCCAGCGCAGCACCGGCTCCTCGCGCAGCAGCGTCAGCACGGAGCGCAGGAGCGCCGGGTAGCGCACCCTGGTGGCGGGTGGCAGCACGGGCAGCGTGCGCCACAGCAGCGCGACCGACACCGCGGTGAGCAGGGCTCCGAGGATGAACACCGCGCGCCAGCCCAGCGCCTGCGACACCAACCCGGCCACGACGCGGGAGACCAGTACGCCGATCAGCAGCCCGCTCATCACCGTGCTGATCATCTTGCCCTCCTGGCCCTTGGGGGCGAGGTGGGCGGCGAAGGGCACGAGCACCTGCGCGGCCACGGTCGTGAGCCCGACCATGGCCGCCGCCGCCGCGAGGACGCCCAGCGTCGGCGCCACGGCGACGAGCACCATCCCGATGACCGTCACCGACACCATCGTGACGATGAGCCTGCGGCGCTCCAGCAGGTCGCCCAGCGGAACGAGGGTCGCGAGCCCGAGCGCGTAGCTGAGCTGGATGAGTGTAAGGACCGCGCCGATCGCGGAGGAGGAAGCGTGGAACGCCCCGGCGAGGGCGTCCTCGAGCGGCTGAGCGTAGTAGTTGTTGGCGACGATCACACCGGTGGCGAAGGTCATCGCGGCCACCGCGTGGCGTTGGGTGCGGGCCGGGTGGTCGGTCTCGATCGCCCGTGAAGTCACCGTTCAAGTCTGCGCCCGGCGACTCGCGCTGGAGACATGCTCTTTACCACAGTGCACCATCTCGGAGGTGGATGTCTTCGCCGAGCAGCGCTATGTGTACTCCGATCCGACCACCGGCTGGTTCTTCACGCGACAGGTGGTGCGGGCCGACTCACTGCCCTTCGATGCCGAGGAGCTGCGGACCCGCTTCTCGGAGGTCGCAGCAGAGCTCGGCGGAGAGGCCGACTGGACGGTCACCGACGCCGCGGTGCCCAAGCGCGCTGTCCTGCTGGTGACCAGGGAACCGCACTGCCTGCACGACCTGCGGGTCGGGTCGCGGCCGGGGAGCTGCCTGTGCAGCTCGAGGCCGTGATCGGCAACCACGACTCACTGGGCGACATCGTGCGCGCGCACGGCGTGCCGTTCCACCACGTCGCGTTCCCGGCTCCCTCGACCGCGGCGTCGTCAGTGGCCGCGGATCCGGCGGGGCCGGAACCGCAGCGGCACCGAGTACGTGGACGCGAAGACCTCGGGGGTCCCCCACCCGCTGGTGATCCGCTCGCCGTACTTGGCGAGGTAGGCCGGGTTGTTCTGGACGGGAGGCTCGTCCGGTGCCTCCGCCACCTCACCGGTGAGCACGACGATGTCGCCGCCGGTCCCGTCCCCGTCCAGGTGCAGCGCCACCCGAGGGTTGTACTGGATGTGACGCAGCCGCTTGGCGCGGCTGTCGCTGTAGATCAACGCCGACTCCCCGTCCCAGAGGAACCAGACCGGGGCGGGCTGCGGGGTGCCGGCATCGTCTACGGTCGTGAGCCAGGCGACGACCTCGTCCCGCAACCGGCGGGCGGCCCTCGCCCCGAACTCCGTGGACGTATCGGGCAGCCCGAACGTCATGGCTCCTCCTCAGGGCGACGACCCGCCTCGCAGTCGCGGGGCGCGGGATCAGGCGGGCTTGATGTTGGCGTTGCGGTGGAAGAAGTTGCCGGGGTCGTAGACCGTCTTGATGCCGGCCAGCCGGTCGTACTTCGCCGATCCATAGCTTGCCCGGAGCCGTTCGTCCCCGTACTCACTCATCGTATTGACGTACCCGTTCCCGCTGCCCAGGGCTAGCGGGCGCAGCGCCGTCCAGAAGTTGCGGACCCATTCGCGGTCCGGCACAAGCAGATCGGCATCCGGCGCGAAGCCGACGATCGCCACCGCGAACTGGGGTGATCGGGTGCCCCCGAACGCCGTCGCATCGTCGTCGACGCGGCTGTAGGCGCCGTCGAGCCAGTAGAACAGCACGATCGACGTCGGGAAGTTCTTGAGCGGGACCTGCTCGGTGACAACATCGATCACCGCGTCCGTCAGCTCCGCGACGGCGGTGCCCTTCTCGTAGCAGTGCTGGCCCCACGCGTTGCCCTCGTCGAGCAGCTGCTGGAGTTGGACGTAGGGCATCGGGGTGACCAGGTCGAACAGCGGCGGGAGATCATCGCGGATGCGGGCGGCGATCTCGGCGAACGCGGGCGTCCCGTCGAAGCCGGTGACGAGCAGCGCGTAGCCGGGCGCGAACTGGTGCTCGGCGGGCACGAACGGAGCCGGTGGCGCGTTGAGAGCGGCGATCACGATGTTGAGATCCGGTGCGAGCGCCGCGATGAGCTCTCTGGCCAGCCGCAGAACCGCCGGGCCCTGCTCCAGGTTCCAGAAGAACAGGCCGAACTCCACCATGGGATCGACCTCGTGCAGCCTGAACTCGAACGAGGTGACCACCCCGAAGTTGCCACCGCCGCCGCGGACCGCCCAGAACAGGTCGGGGTGCTCGTCCGCGGAGGCCCGCAGCACCCGCCCGTCGGCCGTGACGACCTCCGCCGACTGCAGGTTGTCGATACTCATACCGAACTTGCGGGTCAGCCAGCCCATGCCGCCGCCGAGCGTGAGCCCGCCGACGCCCGTGTGGCCGATCATCCCGGCCGGAACCGCCAGTCCGTGGGCCTGTGCCGCCGAGTCCAGGTCGGTCAGGAGCGCACCGCCACCGACCAGGGCACGCCGGCCTTCGGGGTCGACCACGACCTGGTTCAACAGGCTCAGGTCGATCATCAGACCGTCGTCGCACACGGCGGTTCCCGACGAGTTGTGCGCTCCGCCGCGTACCGCTACCTCCAGCCCCTCCTCGCGCGCGAACCCGATCGCGGCGACGACGTCGGCGGTGGAGGCGCACCGGGCGATGGCGCCTGGGCGCCGGTCGATGCCCGCGTTCCAGACCCGGCGTCCGTCGTCGTAGTCGGCGTCGCCCGGCAGGATGACCGGGCCGTCCATCGCTGCCCGAAGCGCCTCGACTCTCCCGCTGACCGTCTGAGTCATGAACTGTTCTCCTCGTTCGGGACGTCCGAGTGACGTCGTCCGGTGAAGGAGCATGGTTACCGAGCGCAGATACGGAGAACGGGTGGTCATGCTGCGGAGCAGCACGACCACCCGTTCGGGGACGATGACTCAGGCGGCAGCCGCCGCCACCGTCGCCGGCTCCAGTGCCAGCTCCAGGACGTCGGCCACGTCGGCCACCGGGTGCACCCGCAGCTGACCGCGCACCGACTCCGGCAGGTCGTCGAGGTCGGGCTCGTTGCGCTTCGGAATGATCACGTCGGTCAGCCCGGCTCGGTGCGCGGCCAGCAACTTCTGCTTGACCCCGCCGATCGGGAGGACCTTGCCCTGCAGCGTGACCTCGCCCGTCATGCCGACGCTCGACTTGACCGGTCGCCCGGAGGCGAGCGACGCGAGCGCCGTCACCATCGTGATACCGGCCGAGGGGCCGTCCTTCGGAACCGCGCCGGCCGGCACGTGGACGTGCAGCTTGCGCGCGGCCAGATCACCGGCCAGCCCGCGCGACCGCAGGTACGACAGCGCGATCGACACCGATTCCTTCATGACGTCGCCCAGCTGGCCCGTCAGGGTCAGCCCCGGCTCGCCCTCCATCGAGGTGGCCTCGATGAACAGGACGTCGCCGCCTGCGCCGGTCACGGCGAGCCCGGTCGCGACGCCCGGCACCGAGGTGCGCTCAGCCGACTCGGGGGTGAACCGCGGGCGGCCCAGGAACCCGACGAGCGCGTCGGCGTCGATGTGCACCGGACGCTCCGCCGTGTCGCTGTCGAGCTGCACGGCGACCTTGCGGAGGACCTTCGCCAGGCCGCGCTCCAGCTGCCGCACGCCCGCCTCGCGGGTGTACTCGGCGGCGATCATGCCCAGCGCGACCTCACTGAACTCGACGTCGGACGGCTCCAGCCCGACCTTCTCGACCTGCCGGGGCAGCAGGTGGTCACGCGCGATGGCGACCTTCTCCGCCTCGGTGTACCCGTCGAGCGTCACCATCTCCATCCGGTCGGCCAGCGGGCCGGGGATGGTCTCGGCGACGTTCGCCGTGGCCAGGAACAGCACGTCCGAGAGGTCGAGGTCGACCTCGAGGTAGTGGTCCCGGAACGTGTGGTTCTGCGCCGGGTCGAGCACCTCGAGCAGCGCCGAGCTCGGGTCACCCCGGAAGTCGCTGCCGAGCTTGTCGATCTCGTCGAGCAGCACCACCGGGTTCATCGAGCCCGCCTCGCGGATGGCCCGGACGATCCGGCCGGGCAGCGCGCCGACGTAGGTGCGCCGGTGGCCGCGGATCTCGGCCTCGTCGCGCACGCCGCCCAGTGCGACGCGCACGAACTTGCGCCCCAGCGCCCGCGCGACCGACTCGCCCAGCGACGTCTTGCCTGTACCGGGAGGGCCGACCAGGGACAGCACCGCACCGGAACCGCGCCCGCCGACGGTGCCGAGGCCGCGGCGGTTGCGCCGCGCCCGGATGGCGAGGAACTCGACCAGCCGCTCCTTGACGTCGTCGAGGCCTGCGTGGTCGGCATCCAGGATGGCCCGGGCGGCCACCAGGTCATCGGTGTCATCGGTCTTCGTGGTCCACGGGATGTCGAGGACCGTGTCGAGCCACGTGCGGATCCAGCCCGACTCGGGGCTCTGGTCCGACGCGCGCTCCAGCTTGCCGACCTCGGTCAGCGCGGCCTTGCGCACGTGCTCGGGCAGGTCGGCATTCTCCACACGGGTGCGATAGTCGTCGGCACCCTCGGGCTCGTCCTCGCCCAGCTCCTTGCGGATCGCGGCCAGCTGCTGGCGCAGCAGGAACTCCCGCTGGGTCTTCTCCATGCCCTCGCGGACGTCGTTCGAGATCTTCTCGGAGATCTCCTGCTCGGCGACGTGCTCACGCGTCCACTCGACGAGCAGCTCCAGCCGCTTGACCACATCGGTCTCGGCGAGCAGCTGCGCCTTGTGGTCCAGGTCGAGGTAGGACGCCCAGCCTGCCGTGTCGGCGAGCTGGCCGGGTGCGGTGATCTGCTGCACCGAGTCGATCACCTGCCAGGCACCGCGCTGCTGCAGGATCCCGATGACCAGGGCCTTGTACTCCTTGGCGAGCTCGGTCGCCCTGCCGGTGACCGGCTGCTCGGGGATCGGACTCGCCTCGACCCACAGTGCGGCGCCGGGACCGGTCACGCCGGACCCGATCTGTGCGCGGCCCTCGCCACGCACCACAGCCGCCCGCTCCCCGCTGGGGAGCCTGCCGACCTGCTCGAGGACGGCGATCGTGCCCACGGCGGCGTACTTGCCGTCGAGGCGCGGAACGATCAGGACCTTGCGATCGACGCTGTTCGCTGCATCGACCGCTGCCTGGATCTCCGGCTCGTCGAGCCGGACGGGAACCACCATGCCGGGCAGCACCACCGAGTCGGCGAGCGGAAGCACCGGCAGCTTCAGCGTCTCTGTCATACCCTGGTCAACGCTTACACCGTTGACGGAATTCCAAAGCTCAAGTAAGTCCGCCAGGAGCGAACGCAGAAACCTTGAGCCCCCTCGGCTCTACTCGGTGAACGTCGAACGGCATCTGCACAGGGCGAAACGTAAGCGGCGGGCTCGCGCGACCCAGCGTGCTACCGGCCGAGGCCGTCGGCCACTTCCGCGCCAGGCAACCGCGCGGCGAGCGCGCCGGGTAGGGCGAGCTTCGAGTGCCGCACGCCGCTCCCGATCACAACGGCCGGAGCGGCGGCCACGGCGGCGTCGACCAGCAGCGGCCAGCCCTCGGGCAGGCCGACGGGGGTGATCCCTCCGTACTCCATGCCGGTGATC
>DASRSC010000174.1:0-18826 GCA_035695525.1 Pseudonocardia sp.
AGGCCGCCGTCGCCATCGAGCTCGCCGAGGCCCGTGCGGAGCAGCAACGCGCCGCCATGCTCGACGAGCGCGACCGCATCGCCGCCGATCTGCACGACCACGTCATCCAGCGCCTGTTCGCCGCCGGGCTGTCCCTGCGGAGTATCGGGACGAGCCTCGGGAGCGGGCCCCTGGCCGATCGCGTGCTCGCCACCGTCCAGGACCTCGACGCCACCATCGGCCAGATCCGCACCACGATCTTCCAGCTCCACGAGCTGCCCATGTCGGCCCCCGGCGGCCTGCAGGCCCAGCTGCTCGACGTCGTCGCCGAGGCCACGCCGGCGCTGGGGTTCGAGCCTGCGGTCCGGTTCCCCGGTGCCGGGGCCGCCCTGCCCGCCGAGATCGCGGAGGACCTCGTCGCCGTCCTGCGCGAGGCGCTCACGAACGTCGCCAGGCACGCCCGTGCCCGGAGCGCCGAGGTCGACCTCGTCGCTCGCCCCGACAGGCTGGTCCTCACCGTTCGTGACGACGGCGCCGGCATGCCGCCCACTATGCGTAGCAGTGGGCTGGCCAACATGCGCAGGCGTGCAGAACGGCACCGCGGCTCGTTCCACACCGCTCGTCGGGAGCCGAGCGGCACCGTGGTGACATGGTCCGTCCCGAACGACTAGCACTCGTCCACCGACATGGACTGTCGGGTCCGATGGGGGCCGAGCGTGAGGGCGTCTCGGGGGGCTCCCGGCCGCACCCGTCCACGTCGTCGCCGTCCCCGGCTGCGTCTGTACGGCTGAGACCTGCTGCATATCGCCGCTCGGACTCCTCCGTTCGGGCCATCAGGAGAGGCTGAGTTCGTTGTGCGTCGGTACCGTCGACCTGCTCAACCAGCGACGAGAGGTCCGATCCCGTGACCATCTCCGTGTTCCTGCTCGACGATCATGAGATCGTCCGGCGCGGCATCGCGCAGCTGCTCGAGTCCGAGGACGACATCGAGATCGTCGGCGAGGCGGGCACAGCAGCACAGGCTATGGCGCGCATCCCGGCCCTGCGGCCCGACGTGGCGGTGCTCGATGTCCGGCTGCCTGACGGCGAGGGGGTGAGCGTGTGCCGCGACGTCCGCTCCGCCGTCACACCGCCGCCCGCGTGCCTGATACTCACCTCGTACTCCGACGACAAGGCGCTGCTCGGAGCGATCATGGCGGGTGCCGCAGGATATCTGCTGAAGCAGGTCACGGGCGTAGACCTCGTCGGGGCGGTTCGGACTGTCGCAGCAGGCGGCTCGCTGCTCGACCCGAACGCCACCGCGGCCGTGCTGGAGCGGCTCCGCAAGAGCGGCGAACGCGCCGACCCGCGGTACGAGTCGCTCAGCCCGCAGGAGCGGCGCATCCTCGGCCTCATCGCCAACGGACTGACGAACCGGCAGATCGGCACCGAGATGCACCTCGCGGAGAAGACGGTCAAGAACTACGTGTCCTCGCTGCTGCACAAGCTCGGTTTCGCCCGCCGCACCGAGGCGGCCGTCTACGGGGCGGAGATGCGCCGCGGCGACGGGCGTTGACCTGGGCCCGGCAGCGGGCGATGGGGCACCATGCGCATGGCTCGGGGGCCGCACACCGTCGCTCCCCAGCACGGCCTACGGCCCCCGGCCGTGCCGAAGGGCGCGGGCCCGATGACCGTCCGTCACGATCGCCCTGGCCCACTGGCTCCGCGCCGCACCGGCCCCAACCCCGTCGCGGCCGTGGGCTGCAGAACCTCATCTCCTCCGGCCTGTCCAGAATCGCCCGCTCGAGCCGGTCGGGGCAGAGGCAAAGGTCCCGTTCTCACTGACGCCACCCCCTGCAACGCCTCGCCGTCGAGTCGCATTTGAGGCTTTGGCACGCCCTCCGTGCCTCAGCTCGGACGTTTCCGACAAAGCTTCTATTTCCTCCGCCCCGTGACCCGGAGCTGCTGGCGGAGGTGGCGACGTGGCTCGCCACGAATCTTCGAGGTCGAGAGGCATCAGCGGAGGGAGCCTCGGTAAATTGACTGGACACAGACTCGACTTTCTCGACAAGTGTCCGAATTCGGCAATTGTCCGACAGGTGGCGGGGCGATACACGTCGCACCACTTCAATCGGTTTTGATCCGTCGGCATCGCCTCGTTAGTTCGGTGCGAGCGGCCAGGGCCAGCCGCCAGCGCCGGTCGAGAGGGGTCGAGGACGCGAACGCAGCGCCGGGGCGCCTCGCCGTCCCGCTCGTCTGCCGCCACCACGTGGACCTGTGCCGCACCACCTGCTCCCCGCGCTCGGTGTCACCCGCCCGCCGCCTGATCACAGCGCCCCGGGCACCATCGACTCGCGACCGCCGCGCCCCGCCTCGCCACGGCCTGGGGAGCGGCCTTCGAGCCGCTCTCCCCGGAGTAGCGCGCGACCCTCGTCCGCACGATCCGGGCCTACGAGGAGGCGTCCGGCTCCTGACGGCCGGTCGTGCGCGGATACGAGTGCTCTAGCACTCGTATCCGCGCACGGGGCGGGCGTACGATCCCGACCACCGGAGACTTCCTGCGTCGGCACCGACGCCGACGCCGCCTCTGGCACACCCCCAGTCCCGGTCCCGGGGGCCGGGACAGTGCGCGAGGGGAGCAGTGTCGATGAGCCGTCCGCATGCACTACCTGCGTCGCCGCGACACCCGGGGCCTCTCCGCTGGTTGTGGTACGCCGCCGGCGGTCGGCTCCCCGCGGCATACCGGGAATGGGTGCTGTACGACATCACGTGTCGCACGTGGCCGCTACGCCACCTCGTGCGGTTGCTCACCCAACTCGCGCCGGTTGCCGTCGTTCTGCTGGTGCTGATCCCGGGCCCGGTGGGGGTCCGGGTGATGGCGGTGCTGGCCGGGTCGCTGATGGGCCTCGCGTACTCCTTCGTCTTCCTCTACGAGGCCACCGAGCACCGGGCCGTCAAGGCCGGCTACCCGACCGGCACCGCACAGAGGGTTCGGGAGGATCGCCATGCGGCGCGCGCGCTGACCCGGGCTGCCGATGACTTCGAACGGAGTCGGCGCCATCTTCGGGGTCGGTGATCGGGTGCGGGCCGTCAGGACACCTGGCCGTATGCCTTCGTGGCCGAGATGACCGCTATCAGGCGCCCCTCAGCGACCATGACCCGCCGGTACCCGTCCCAGTCCGGGTGCTCGCCCGAGGCCCGGCGGTAGTACTCGACCAGCGCGTCGACGCCCTCGTCGCCGACGTCGCGGGCAACCGGCCCGAGCCGGGCCTCGCCGTCCAGGACCACGTACTGCCAGAACGACTCGTCCGTGACGTGCAGGCAGACGCGCGGGTCGCGACGCATGTTCCTGGTCTTCACCCGATCCTCGGTGACCGAGACCCAGAAGCTGTCGTCGTCCGCGGTCGCGTACAGGACGTTCGACAGGTGCGGCCGGCCGTCCTTGTGCAGGGTGGTCAGAACGCCCTTGTTGCGCGGGCGAACGAACGACAGGGCGCGCTCGAGATCCATCCCTCGATCCTCCCAGGTCCGGGCGGTCGGGCGGCGTCGAGTCAGGTGGCGGACGCCCTGACCCGACCGCCGTGCCGCCCGTCAGTCGTCCGTCGGCATCGCCGCCGGACGCGCGGCTGCACGGACGTCAGCGGGAGTTCCGAGGCCCGCGCCGGTGCCGTCGGTGTGGCGCACCTGCCCTTCCCACGGCAGGTGGTAGCGCCCGGCTGCCAGGTCCCGCACGTAGGTGTACGGGCAGTCGGTGGCGCCGCCCTCGACGGCGCTGTAGCCGCGGTGTCCCAGCTGGTAGATGTTGTTCTCCACGCCCCAGCCGCGCCGGGCCTCGTCGGCACGCGCCGGCACCACCTCCGCCGTGACGATGCGGCCAGGCGTCCCGTCACCCTGCTCCAGCACGGTGCCGTCCACATCGCAGACCATGGCCTCGCCCTGCGAGTGGATCCCCGCCCCGTCCGGCCCCGCGAGGCAGACCGACGCCGTGTAGGCGAGGTTGCAGAACGCGTTGCCCTGGTTGGTGAAGCGCCACGCCTGCTGGATCGGATAGGTGTAGCCGGCGGTGCGCAGGATGACGTTCGCCCCGCGGTACGCGGCCTCGCGCGCGGTCTCGGGCAGCATCCCGTCGTGGCAGATGATGAGGGCCAGCCGGGAACCGGCGGGGCCGTCGCACACCGGGATCCCGAGGTCGCCGGGGTGCCACGGCTCGGCCGGCACCCACGGGTGCAGCTTGCGGTAGTGCAGCCGCAGCTCGCCGGTGTCGTCGACGATGATGCCGGTGTTGTACGGGGCCCGGCCCGGGTTGCGCTCCATGATCGAGAAGCACCCCCAGATCCGCGCCTCCGCACACGCCCCGCGCAGCTTCTCGACCTCCGGGCCGTCGACGTCGCAGAGCATCCGGTCGTCGAGCCACGTCGAGGGGTCCAGCCCGTGCAGGCTGTACTCGGGGAACACCAGCAGCTCAGGCGCCGGGAGGGCGCGGCGTGCGCCCATCACCGTGCCGGTGATCCGGTCCACCGCAGCCGCCAGGTCCGCCGGTTCCGTGACGATCGGCACGGCGGCCTGGACGAGGCCCAGCACCATCCCGCCGGGTGAGGGGTTCAGTCCACCCAATCCCGTCACGGCGCCACCCCCGCCCCGGTCGGCATCGGCGCCTCCGTCAGCTCCTCCACCATCCCGGGCCACCGCATCGCCCAGGGACGGGCCCGCTCGAAGGCCGCCGAGGCGCGCAGCACCGCCGCGTCGTCGAGGTGGCGGCCGACGATGTGCAGGCCGACCGGCAGACCGTCGGCCGTCATTCCCGCGGGGCAGCTCGCGGCGGGCTGACCGGTCATGTTGATCGGCTGGGTGAACCCCAGCCACGCCGACGACGGCACGATGCGGCCGTCGACCTCCTCCGGGCCCTGCATCCCGACGGGGAACGGGGGCACCGTGAGCGTGGGGGTGACCAGCAGGTCGTAGTCGGTCATGAACCGCCACATCCGGTTGACCACCCCCTTTCGCGCCATCACGGCATCCGTGAGCTGCTCCGCGGTCCAGTGGCGGGAGAGCATGTCGAGCAGGTGAGGCGACATCTCGTTGCCGTACCGGGCCGCCAGCTCGCGCATCCCGGTCAGGTCGGTGTCCGCGACGACCAGGCGCCAGAACGTGTCGTGCGGGTCCGGCCAGCCGGGGTCGACCTCCTCGACCGTGCACCCGAGCTCGCGGAACGCCTGCACGGCGTCCGTCACGACGGCTCGCACCTGCGGATCGACCGTGATGTAGCCCAGGTCCGCGCTGAACGCGATGCGCATCCCGCGGACGTCACCCGCCGCTGCGGTGCTCCAGTCGACGTCACCGGCCGGGATCGAGTGGCGGTCTCGGGGGTCGGGGCCGGCGAGCACCGACATCATCAGTGCGGCGTCGTCGACCGTGCGGGTCATCGGGCCGATGCACTCGAGCGACTCCCAGCCGGACATCCCCGGATAGCGCTCGTCGCGGCAGCCGGGATAGAGCGGCACCCGCCCCATCGATGCCTTGAACCCGTAGATGCCGCAGTGGGCGGCCGGGATGCGGACGGAGCCGCCGCCGTCGCTGCCCAGCGCGACAGGGGACATGCCCGTCGCCACCGCGATCCCGGACCCCGCGCTCGACCCACCCGGTGTGAGGGCGGAGTTCCAGGGGTTACGGGCCGTCGGGGAGATGGGATTGTGTCCCACACCGCTGTAGCCGAACTCCGGCACGGTCGTCTTTCCCAGCACCACGGCGCCGGCCGCGGTGATCCGTTCGACCACCACGTCGTCCTCATCGGGCACGAAGTCGCGGTAGGCGCGCGACCCCGAGCGGGTCGGGATCCCCGCCGTCGCGATGAGGTCCTTCACGGCCACGGGCACGCCTGCCAGCGGACCCACGTCCTCCCCCCGCGCCAGCGCGTCGGCGATCTCCCGCGCCCGCTGCCGGGCGCGGTCGGCGGTGAGCTCGACGAAGGCGTGCAGGTGCGGGTCCAGGTGCTCGATGCGCTCGAGCGCCGCGTCGACCACCTCGACCGGTGACACCTCCCCGCTGCGGACCAGCCGGGACAGGTCGGTAGCCGGTAGCGAGCACAGCTGCTTCGCGTCCACGATGTCCTCCTCCGCGCTCAGGCCGGGTCAGCGGCCGGGACCGACGCGGGCTCCCGCGCAGGGCTGGGGCTGAACGCGTCGATCACCGCGTAGACGACGCCGCCGAGCACGATGCCGGCGATGGCCTCGCTGAGTTGCGGCGCCATGACGTGGACCGCGTACGAGCCGGCCGAGGCGATCGCCCAGGCCACGAACGGGGCTGCGCGCCACGGCCGCACGGGGCGGGCTTCGGCGCGCCGGCGCAGCACCTGGTCGACGATGAGGATGGCCCCGATCGGCGGGACGAAGATTCCGAGCAGGTTCAGCCACTCGGAGAAGTAGCTCCACACTCCCGCCACGGCGGCGACGAGCCCCAGGAGCCCGAGGACGATCGTGAGCACGCGCATCTTTCCACCGGTCAGCTGGCTCCAACCGACGGCGCCGTTGTAGAGGCAGTGGGTGCAGACCGAGCCGAGGTTCGCGAAGACGAACACGACCGCGATGGCGGAGAGCACCGGACCGTGGCTGGTGAGGATCGGCAGGAAGTCACCACCGTTGGTGGCCGGATCCACGGCCTTGGCCGCGGCCACGACGATGCCGCCGACGAGCAACGAGATGAAGTTGGCGACGGGGAATGCCGTGAAGGAGGCGATGACCGCCTCACGCCCGGTCCGCGACCAGCGCGTGAAGTCGGCGGTCATCGTGCCGGAGTCGGCGAAGCCTGCGATGACGATCGTGACGGCGGCGCCGATGCTGAAGACCGTGGCATTCGGGCCGCCGCCCCTGTAGCTGGTGATCCCCGACAGTCCGCCGTTGCGAGCGGCAAGCACGAGCGCGACCACCGCGAGCACCACGAACAGCGGGGCGGCGATGAGGCCGATGATCGTGAGCGCTCGGATGCCGACGAACGTGATGGCGATGTAGAGCACCCCGGCCAGCAGGATCATCCACGTCTGGTTCCAGCCGAGCGACGCGTGCAGGGTCGACCCGGTGAGGCCGGTCTGGAATGCGAACCAGCCGATGACGACGGTGGAGAGGAAGCCCGCCGCGATCGTCGCGCCGTGGCGGCCAAACGTCTCGGCGGCGGTGAGCGCGAAGTTCTTGCCGGTCCGGCCCGCGATGTAGCTCAAGGTACCGACGTAGGCGAGCAGGACGATGTTGCCGATGATGATGGCCGCGATCCCGCGCCAGAAACCGAGGCCGTAGACGATGGTGCCGCCGAAGACCGCGTTGGTGATGATCATCGGGAAGCCGAACCAGACGGCCGACACGGAGCCGAGCGATCGCCTCCGCGAGACCGGCACGGGTTCGTGCTCGAACTCCGACTCGAGCCCGTGGTGTTCAGGGACCTGCGGGTCCGTCTGCCTTGTGGTGGTCACGACGTGGTCCTTCCGATCGGGTGAGCCAGTACGTCCGTGGACCGGCGGGGACGAAGAGGTGTGGCTGCCGTCAGGTACGTGGTGCGGAAGAAGCGGGCGCCGGAGCGCGCAGGTCGCAGCCGAGCCGGCGCAGGCGATCGCTGACGGCCTGCAGGAGGGCGGGCGCGCCAGGGGTGTCGCTGTGGACGCAGACGGTGCCGATGGAGCCGCAGGTGGGGTCGGCGAGCATGGCCTCGACCCGGTCGGCCGCGGCATCCGGAGGACCGAGCTCCTCCGGCGTCCAGCCGAACATCGTCACCTGGCCGTTCCGGTACGGGCGGTCGGCGAAGAACTCCTCGACGACGGTCAGGCCGTGGGCCCGAGCGGACGCGGCGAGGGCGGACGCGGGCAGGGCGACCACCCGCAGGCTCGCGTCGAAGCCGAGGACGGCCCGGCACACCGCGTCGGCCAGGTCCGCGTCGCCCATCGCCATCATGTACAGGGCACCGTGCAACTTCAGGTGCACGAGTGGGGTCCCGGCCGCCCGGGTGAAGGCGGACAGGGCACCCATCTGCGCGAGACAGAGGTCGTGGACCTCCTCCGCCGTCACGGCGATCATGCGGCGCCCGAAGCCCTCCCGATCGGGGAGCCCCACGTGCGCACCGACGGCGACGCGGTGCCGGGCGGCGAGCTCGACGCTCGTGCGCATGGTGCGCGGATCGCCGGCATGGGCGCCGCAGGCGACGTTGGCCGAGGTGACGAGCGGCATCACCGCGTCGTCGGCGCCGTAACGGTAGACGCCGAAACTCTCGCCGAGGTCGCAGTTGAGGTCCAGCGTCCTGGTGATGACCGGTGCCGGTCCGGGAGGGACGGCGAGGCTCACCGGGACGCCTCGGCCAGCGCGGAAGGAGCAGCACCCGCAGTGGGCAGCACCGGCGCACGCCGCGGTTGCGCGTGCATCTCCCAGGCGCGGGCGAACCTCAGCAGATGCGTCTCCGTGAGTGGGCGGCCGAGGACGTCCATGCCGACCGGCAGGCCGTCCTGCGTCGTCCCGACGGGCACGGTCATGGCCGGCATGCCGCTCTGCGAGGCGATGACGGTGTTCGTCGGGAACGTGAGTGCGGTCCAGCGCAGGTCCGCCAGCTCCTGTCTCGTTGGCGGCGGTACCTGCACGGTGGGATAGACGAGGACGTCGACGTCGGCACCGGCCATCAGGTGGAGCAGGGCCCGGCGGAACTCCTCCTGCCGCAGCCGCATCCGGTGGTAGTCGGGAGCCTCGGCCGCCACCTGCGGTCCCGCGGCGATGTCGTTCATCAGGTCGGTCAGCGGGTGGAACGTCCCGCTGGCGTAGATCTCGTCGAAGCTGTGCACCGGCGCCATCGGACGGGCCGCGAGGAAGGCCGTGATGTCCTCCTTCGACTGGGTGGAATACAGCGAGGTCTGGCTGATCCAGTCCTGCAGACCTGTCAGCGTCAGGCCGTCGACAACCTCGGCGCCGGCGGCCCGGAGCTCCTCGACCGCAGCGCGCACGGCGTCGTTGACCGGACCGGACTCGGGCCGCGCCCCGAACGCGTCCTCAAGGACGCCGACGCGCGCGCCGGACAGGTCGGCGCCGGCAAGCGCGGTGACGTAGTTGCCCAGCCCGCGCGACCGTGCGGCCACCGCGGTGAAGGGGTCGGCGGGGTCGTACCCGGCCATGACGTCCAGGAGCGCGGCGACGTCGCCGACGGTGCGGCCCATCGGCCCCGGCGTGTCCTGGAAGTGCACGAGCGGCGAGAAGCCGGTGCGGCTCACCAGCCCGGTTGTGGGGCGCAGCCCGAACAGGTTGGCGAAGGACCCGGGCACCCGAACGGACCCGCCCGTGTCCTCGGCGACCCCGAGGAGGCCCAGGTTCGCGGCCAGGCCCGCTGCGGTTCCGGCGCTGGAGCCGCCGATCTCGCGGTCGAGGGCGTACGGGTTCTTCGTGTGCTCGCCTCGTGAGGAGAACGAGAACCAACCGGCAGCGAAGTCGCACATCGCGGTCTTGGCGAGGATCACCGCCCCCGCCTCCCGCAGGCGGGCCACCACCGTCGCGTCCCGCTCCGGCACGTAGTGGGTGAAGAGCGCCGATCCGAACGCCGTCGGGATGCCTGCCGTCTCGGCCTGGTCCTTGACGAGGACGGGGACACCGTGCAGCGGACGGAGCTCCCCCGTCGCCGCGAACGCGGCGTCGAGGGCTTCGGCGTCGGCGAGCGCGTCGGGGTTGACCGTCACGACGGCACCCAGGCACGGGCCGGCGGCGTCGAGGTCGGCGATGCGCTGCAGGTACCAGCGCACCAGGTCGGCGCTGCTCGTGGTGCCGGCCAGCAGCTGCTGACGGAAAGCGGCGGCCGTGAGTTCCTCATGGGGCACGTGGTTCTCCCTCAGGTCCGGGGCGCGCGGGAGCGCACCGGGTCGCAATGCGTCCGGGCGGGCGGCCCTCGTGTGTGCGACCGGTGCGGTCGCGCCAAATCAGGGTGTGGGGTCAGGGGTGGGGGGTCAGGGGTGTCGCGTCTGCGGTGTCGGCGCGCGCGTGCAGCACGGGCTCACCGAGCGCCTCCCCCAGCGCCTCGGCGACGGTGCGGCTGGTGTACTCGAGGTGCCAGGCCGTCTCATCGAGGAGGCCGGGCAGGTCGCGGGACTCGATGAGCTCGAGCATCCTCAGATGCTGGCGGTGCGCCTCGGCGAAGTCGTCCACCGTCGAGGCGTAGATGGTCATCGAGGAATCGACCCGATCCCAGATGTTGTGGATGAGCTCGAGCAGATGGGGGCTGCGGGCACACTGGTAGAACCGCACGTGGAACTGGCGGTTCAGCCGCCGCCATGCCTCCGGCGCGATGCCCGGGTCGGCCATCTCCACGAGGACGGCGCGCAGGTCCGCGATGTCCTCATCGGTGAGGCGCTGTAGGGCCCACTCGGCGGCCAGCTGTTCCAGCCGCAGGCGGATCTGGAAGACCTGGACGACCTCGTCCGCCGTCAGCTGGACGACCGTGACGCTGCGGCGCTCGAACTGGACGAGGCCCTGCGCCTGCAGCTTCCGCATTGCCTCCCGCACGGGCATCGTGCTGACGCCCAACGTGTCGGCCAGCGACCGCAGCGAGATCTTGACCCCCGGCGGGAGGGACCCCGTACGGATCGCGCCCCGCAGCCGCTCGTACACCTCCTGGTTGACCGTCGAGACCGTGATCGCCTCCCGGTTCACGGGATACCTCCTGCTGTGATCTGTGATCACAGACGCTACGGAGGCCATGTGTCCGCGCCGTAGACGCGCGTTGCGACTGCATTACGAGTGCCGCTCGCTCGAGTCGGGGAGCCGAAACACGTCGTGGGCCGCTCCCCGCAGTACTCCATGGGCGGATTCCCACTCAGCCGACCGAGCCGGCCCGACGAGGTCGCCGAACTGGTCGCGTTCCTCGTCTCCGAGCGTGCGTCCGCGATCACCGGCGCCCAGCACGTGAACGCCGGCGGCAGCCTCCGGACCGTCTGACCGCCGCCGTCTCACACGTGCGCAGCCAGGCGTCTCAGCAAGCGCGTGCCCATCACCCGTGACGCGGCGCTCGCCGACCTACCGCCGAGCCACTCAGGGCGCCGCCGCTCCCAGCAGCTTCGCCGCCTGCTCGGCCACCTCGTCGTCGACGACCACCTCGAAGCGCTGCGGCCGCATCATCACGACCGAGGCGAAGTCGCGACGGCCGCCCTGCAGCGCGTAGACGATCACCCCGACGATGGCGCCGATCACCGCGCCGATGACCAGGCCGTAGAGGGCGAGCAGCAAGCCCGTGATCAGCGGGTCGACCCAGTTGAAGAGCCCGAAGATCCACCCGATCAGCACGCCGGGAATGGCACCGCTCACCGCTCCCCGCCATGCGGCGCGTGGATAGTCCAACTTCCCGGTGACCTGCTCGATGGTCTGCAGGTCCTGCCCGACGATCGCCACCCGCTCGACCGGGAAATCGAGGTCGGAGAGCCGGTCGACGGCCCGCTCCGCCTCCTCGTAGGTGTCGAAGGAGGCGATCGTCCGCCGGGCCGACCGGTTCGGGCTCGTCGGGCTCCCGGGCGACCACGGCTTGTCTGCGACACGTCCGTGCGATCCGGCCGTGGTGTCGCTGGGCTGTTCGGTCATGATGTCTCCCCGATCAGACGGTCGACGGCCGGTCGGCCGCCGAAGCGGTCTCCGACCCGGTCGTGGTGGTGGCGCCGGCGCGGTCCCCGGTGGCACCAGAGGTGGCGTCCCCGGTGGAGGACCCGGTTTCCGAGGAACCGAGTTCGACACGGCGCGGCTTGCTCGCTTCACTGACCGGGATGGTCAGGGTCAGCACCCCGTTGGCCGTGTCAGCCGTCATGCCGTCCGGATCGAGGTTGTCCCCCAGGAACAGCTGGCGGGCAAACTCGCAGTAGGGCCGCTCGTCGATGATCACCTCATCGCCCTCCCGCCGTGCGGGGGCGCGACGGGCGCGCACGCTCACCACGTTGCGCTCGACGGTCAGGTCGATGTCCTCGGGGTGGACGCCGGGCACGTCGAGGTAGATGAGAAACTGGTTGCCGCGCCGCAGCGCCTCCATGGGCATGGTCCGCAGGGCACGAGCCCCGACGGAGAGCGTCTGTTCGGCCAGTCGGTCAAGTTCACGGAACGGATCGAATCGCAAAAGAGTCACGGGGTTCCTCCTGCAGGACGGGTGCACCGTGCTCACCCAGCGTTGCAGCGCCACCGACGCGGCGATTCGGTCCGCGGGATGCAACGGCACCTGATCTGTTCGCCCCGACAGGTCCATGGGCCCACGCGACCTGCACCGACCCGCGTCGCCGGGACGTTGCGCGCGGTCCGCCGCGGCGCACTTCCGGCGGACGACGCCGCCGCGCAGCCCGCGAGCACCGATTCAGTGTCCCCGCGAGCGGGAACACGTTCCGGGGATGAGTTCACCGGCGTAGGGTCAACACAAATTTGCCGCCTCGGCGCTCGATCGAACGTTTCGACGAGGAATGGCGAGGAGTGGATGTACAACGGTCGGCCGATCACCGCGATGCGCGAGCAGCTCTCGAACCTGTGCAGCCTGTTCACGTTGTCGATGGTGATGTCCGATGGACGCGACGAGTGGCAGATCCTCGAGCTCGCCGTCACCTCGGTCGGCTCGCTCACCTCGTGCCGGGCCGTAGCCGGCTTCCTGACCGGCGAGGGCGGCGAACTGAGCTCGGACAGCAGCACCCTCGCGTACCCGGAGCTCACCAAGCGGCTGGTGGAGCTCGACGGTGCCGACGGTCGGATCACCGGGACCGGTGCGGCCTGGGCGTGGGCCTACGCCCTGCCAACCGGCCACGTCCATGCCGGGTACTACGTCGTCGCTGCCGACGCCGAGCCACCGCAGAGTCAGCTCCTCCTGCTGCGGATGCTCGCGCAGCAGACCGGCCGTGCCCTCGCCACCGCCTCCCTGCACCGGCGGGAGCGGGAGGCCGCCGGCCAGTTGCGCGTGCTCAACGCACAACTCGCCGACGTCAACGACCGACTCGCCGCAAGCGTCTCCGACCTGGAACGGCGCCGGAGGGTCCACGAGACGCTCAGCGCGGTGGCAGCCTCCGGCGCCGGCGAAGCGGGCATCTCCCATGCGCTGCACCGCCTCACGGGGTTGGGAGTCGCGGTCGAGGACCCCTTCGGCAACCTGCGCGCCTGGGCCGGCCCGGGCAGACCCGATCCCTACCCGCGACTCCCGGCCCGCCGCCGCATCGAACTCCTGGCCGATGCCCGCCGCAGTCCACGGCCGGTCCGCGACCGCGACCGCATCATCGCGGTCGCCCAACCGCGCGACGAGGTGCTCGGCGTACTCGCCCTGGTCGATCCCGGACATCAGGCTGGTGAGCACGAGTTGTTCGCGCTCGAGCACGCCACCGTGGTGCTGAGCATGGAGCTGGCACACCTGCGGAGCCTGGCCGAGAACGAGCTGAGGTTGCGTCGGGACCTGATGGACGACCTGCTCACCGGCACCGACGACGAGAGCGCGCTGTCCCGGTCCCAGGCCCTGGGTCACGACCTCCGCACGCCGCACCGGGTCCTGGTGGCTCACTGGACCGGAGCGCCGACGGAGGACGCAGTCGTCCGTGCCGTCGAGCAGGCGGTGACGCGGGTGCTGGACACGAGCGTCTTGTTGGCGCGCCGGTCGGGTCGGGTGGTGCTCGTCGCGCCGCACTCCAACGGGCAGAGCGACCGGAACCAGTGGGGCGAGCTGCACCGCGAGGTGACGAAGAGGCTGCGTTCGACGACGGGCGCGATCGGCGTCGGCGGCGTGTGCGCCACACCATCGGAGGTCCCGAGATCCTATGCGGAGGCTGAGCGGGCGCTGCGAGTCCGGCTGGGATCGTCGGCTCCGGCCGGTATGACGATATACGACGATCTCGGCATCTACCGGCTGCTGGTTCTCGGGGAGGACGACCACGAGGTGAAGCAGTTCGTCCGGGAGTGGCTCGGGCCGCTGCTCGACTACGACGAAGCGAGCAGATCCGACCTGGTCACCACCCTGTGGCAGTACTTCGAGTGCGGTGGCAACTATGACAACACGGCACGGGCGCTGCTCATCCACCGCAGCACGCTCCGATACCGCCTGCGCCGCATCCGAGACCTCAGTGGCCATGATCTGGGCGTGGTGGACAGCAGGCTCAACCTGCACGTCGCCACCCGGGCCTGGCAGATTCTCCGAGGTCTCTCGTGATGCGCGGCATCGGCGGTCGAGCCACTCACTAGGGATTCCGCGGAAGGCATTGCAGGACCCGGTACCCGCGCACCGAGGTGACACGTGTCGTGGGCCAGCCCTGCTCCACCAGCCAGCGGTGGAGCGAGTCGGAGCCGAGGTTGCGCTGCACCACGAGGTACGCCTCGCCGTCCGGTTCGAGGCGCCCGAGCCAGTGGCTGAGCATCGCGTGCAGCTTCGGCTTGCCGATCCGGATGGCCGGGTTGGAGCACACGAACCGGAAGCGGATCTCGGCCGGCACCTGCTCGGGACGGCACACCCGGACATTGTTCAGCCCCAGCCGCTGCGCGTTGGCGCGGCACAGCTCGAGCGCTCGGTCGTTGACGTCGACCGCCCACACGGTGGCATCGGGCGCGAAGGACGCCATGGTGAGCGACAGCGGCCCGTAGCCGCAGCCGATGTCGAGCAGGTCACCGTGGCGGCCGGAGAAGTCGACGGCGTCGAGGAGGACCGCGGTGCCCGGGTCGACCCGCGATCCCGAGAACACTCCCGGCGCGGTTGCCAGTCGCACCTCGCGGCCGCCGATCCGCAGGGGGACCACCTGCGCGCGTTCGCCGGCGGCGAGCCCCCGCGCGGGAGACTCGAAGTAATGCGCCATGGTGGCATGATGGCACCCCGCCGCACGGCCGGCCGGAAGCCTGCAGTGCGCCGACGTGGATCTACTGGTCGGGTGGGGTCAGCGCCGGACGCCGCCGGGAGCGGGCGGCCCTGCGGCGCATCGCCGCCTTCGCCAGCTCCTCGTCGACACCGACCCAGATCTGACCGTCGTCCTCCCGGACGGGGAAGACCGTGATCGGCCGCGTCGCCGGCGGGCAGAGCGGTTCACCACTCTCGTAGTCGAACACGCTGCCGTGGCACGAGCACAGCAGCCCCTCGGCGGTGGCCTTGCCGCTGGAGAGCAGGCAGTCGAGGTGGCTGCAGTAGTTCGACGTGGCATGCACCGTGCCGTCGCTGCGCGAGAGCGCGATCTCGACGTCGCCGACGAACATCCGGCGGACCACGCCTTCCGGGATCTGGCCCGAGCGGGCGACATTGTGGAACTCCACGGTGTTCTCCGGTTCTCCCGTCAGGCGTCGACGGTGTCGACGGTGTCGAGCAGGGCGAGCAGGTCGGTGTCCTCGTCGGCCAGCACGGTCTCCGCAACCGGCACAGCGCCGGTGATCAGCTGCCGAGCGGCGGTGACGTCACCGCCGGAGTTCACGGCGAAAGCGGCATGGACCCGGCCCTCGTGCACGTAGAAGGCGGTGAACTCGCGGTCGCTGATGCTGCCCCGCACGACGACCGTGGCGTCGGCCCGCGGGCGTCCCACGAACTGCAGGTTGTGCTCGTACTGGTCCGACCAGAACCAGGCGGGATCCTCGGCGACCTCCGCCTGCCCCAGCAGTGCTCTCGCCACCGCCATCCCCTGGCGGCCGGCGTTGTCGAGGTGTTCGGCACGGACGTGCCGCCCGGTGGTCGGGTCGAATCGGCTGGCGATGTCGCCTGCGGCGAACACGCCCTCGATGGCGGTGCGGCATCCGGCGTCGACGAGGACGCCGCCCGCCACGGGATCCATCGCCAGCCCGGACGCGCGCGCGAGCTCGTCGTTCGGCACCGCACCGACCGCCACCACGAGCAGATCGGCCTCGACGACGTCGCCGAGCCGGGTACGCACGACGACACCGGACGAGGTCTCGACCACCGACTCGATCTGCTGGCCGAAGCGGAGATCGACACCGTTCTCGCGGTGCAGGTCGGCATAGACACAGGCCATCGCCGGGCCGAGCTGCCCGAGCAGCGGCAGGGCGGCTGCCTCCAGACAGGTCACCTCGACGCCGAGGTCGCGCCCCGACGCGGCTACCTCCGAGCCGATCAGCCCCCCGCCGATGATCGCGATCCGCCCGGCGCCAGGGAGCTGCGCCCTGAGCCGGTCGGCGTCGTCGAGGGTGCGCAGGTGGACGACGCGGTTGCCCTCGATACCGGGCAGCCTTCGTGCGCGCACCCCGGTGGCGACCAGCACCGCGTCGGCGACGATCTCCCCACCACCGGCGAGATGCACCCGGCGTGCGGACGTGTCGTAGGAGATCCGCTCGGCCCGTGTCCCGAGCAGCAGCTCGACGTCGTTGGCGCTGCACCACGACGGCTGGAGGATGGTCAGGTCGTCGAGGTCTGCCTCACCGCGGAGGTACTCCTTCGACAGCGGCGGCCGCTGGTACGGGGCATGCCGCTCGTCGCCGAGCACGACCAGCCTGCCCTCGAACCCGCGGCGGCGCAGCATCCGTACCGCCGACACGGCGGCCTGGCCTGCGCCCACCGCGACAACGGTGGAGGGGGTAGCGGACACGGACGCTCCTGGGGTGTCGGGAGAACGGGCGGCTAGGAGGGTTCAGCGCGCTCCTAGATCTGGCGCGGGCGGGGATCGACGTGGACCACCCCGTCCACCACGAGCACGTCGTGCACGGGCTGGCAGTCGTCCTGGTCGTCGGCCCGGCCGGTCTCGGGGTCGAAGGTCCACTGGTGGGCGGGACAGACGACCTTTCCCTTCCACAGGCTGCCTCGGGAGAGCGAGCGGCCCTTGTGGACACAGGTGTCGTCGAGCGCGAACACGCGGTCTCCGACGAGGAACAGCGCGATGGCCCGGCCGGCGACCTCGACCTGCTTCTTCCTGCGACGTTGCAGTTCCACCAGCGGAGCCACCGCGACCCACTCCACGGTCCCTGCTTCCGGGGTCATGGTCCTCCTCCGTTCAACGGGTGCGGCGGTGTTCGACAGGTGCGACGGTCCCGGTGGGTGCGCTGGACGGGCGCACCCACCGGGCAGGTGGATCAGCCGGCGGCGCCGGCCGGGGTCGTGGCGACGTAGGTGTCGTAGAGCGCCCTCGTGTAGGAGAAGCGCATCTCCGCGCCCCACCGCACGAAGTCGAGGCAGCGCTGCTGCAGCTCGACGGTGTCGGCGTGGTCGAGCACGATCTGGTAGCCCCGCTCGCCGTGGACCTCGTCGGAGGTGATGTGGAGGTCGAAGAACTCGATCTCGTCCTCGGTGAAGCCGTAGGCCTCCCGCAGCGGCACGATCTGCTTCTTGTAGATGCCCGGCACCTGGGACTCGAGCCCCACTACGAGGGCGGCCGTGGCCACGACGAAGTGCTCGCGCATCGCCACCGCGTAGCACCAGGACTGCAGCCCCCTGGTCACCGCATTCATGTTGTTCGGGTCCTCGATGCGCTCCTTGGTGGTGCCGCAGGCCTCGCCGAACCGGATGAGCAGGTCGGTGTGGCGGATGTCGGCCAGCTCCTCCTCGTACATGTTCTGGAGCGTGAAGTCCTTGGCGTCGGTGAAGCGGTCGGGGGTGTTGCCGTAGATGTAGCCGAGGTAGTCGGCGAAGGGGCCGACGTAGTGGTAGTGGTTCTCGGCCCACCGCGCGAAGTGCTCGCGGGTCAGGAGCCCATCTGCCCATGCCTGGCTGAACGAGGCGTTCTTGGCTTCGCGGCCCTTGATCGCGTTCTCGAGCGCAGCACGGAACTCACCACGTGAGAGCAGCTGCGGTGCGTCGGATGTGGTGGCGGAGCTGTCGACCGTCAGAGTCATCAGGGCCTCTCCTGGAGAGTGTGGAACCGAGCTGATGCCCTGAACGGTAAGGACGAAGGACACCGCTGGGCTCGGTCATCGTGCACAACAACCGCCAAAATGTTGCAGCACCCTGCACCGGCTGGCGCAGGGTGCTGCGGTGGAGAACCAGCAGGTCAGAACATGGTTGCGGCCACAAGGGTGGCTACGACGAGCCCTGCGACGACGGGCACGAAGCATTTGCGAGCGAGGTCAATGACCGGAACGCGCGTGACCCCCGCAACCACCATGAGGGACGACCAGGCGACCAGGACTCCGCCGCCCGCCCAGACCGAGCCCATCTGCCCGACGGCGGCAAGCGTCGCCGGATCCATGCCGACGGTGTGACCGAGCGCACCGGAGAGCGATCCCGTCAACGGGAGCCCGGAGAAGCCCGAGCCCTCCAGCCCCGTGGCCATGCCGACCAGCAGCACCCCGAAGCACATGACCAGCGGGTTCCCGGGAATGAACCGCTCGCCTGCCGTGACCAGGTCGACGAGCAGGCCCGGCGCTTTCTGGCCGTCGGGGAGGCCGATGATCTTTGCCGCGTAGTCGGCGTTGCCGAGGAAGAAGAACCCCGCGATCGGGAGCACCACACCCATCGCCTTGAACGCGAAGACCAAGCCGTCGACGAGGTGCTCGCCGCAGGTCGACAGCGCTTTGGTCGGACCGTCGAGCGCGACCACGGCCACGATCACCAGCAGGGCGGCGACGCCACCGACCAGCCCGGCCGCGCTCCCTCCCGCGAGCGGCGGGACCAGCGTGGTGAACTTGCCCAGCGCCATGTAGACGACCATGACGGCGAAGATGACCGGCACGCCGATGGCGAAGATCCTCGACAGGCGGGCAGTCCGGGCGTCCTGCTCGTCGTCGGCGGCTGCGGCCGCGGGCTCGGGCGAATCGCCACCAGGTCCGTCGCCGGCATCGCCACCGCCCCCTGCCGCCGGGAGCACATCGACGGGAGGCTCACCCCCGCCTCCCCCGCGCGTCGCTACGCCCGCACCGACGGGAACCCGGTCCTCGACGACCGTGAGCGGCTCGGCGATTATCTCGACGCTCGGGCGTGACTTCGCGATTCCCAACTTCTCCGAGAT
>DASRSC010000175.1:0-6025 GCA_035695525.1 Pseudonocardia sp.
CGGTCCCCGTGAGCGAGCATCCATCGGCGGCCGCGCCTGCGACGTCCGGCCGTCCCCGGTTCGATGAGCGGTTGTCCGTGCCGGTGTGGTGGTACCTGCCGGCCATCGGGGTCGCGGTGCTGCTGGGCGCCGAGGTGCACATGGGCTACCCGGGCATCCGGTCGTGGATCGGCTACGTCGTCACCGTGCCGCTGTTCGTGATCGCCCTGTTCTGCCTCGGGCGCATGCGCGTCCGGGTGGCGGCCGGCGAGCTCCACGTCGGGGCGGCGCGGCTTCCGCTCCGCTACATCGGCCGGGTGGAGATCGTCCCGAAGGACGGCAAGCAGGTGGCACTGGGCCCGGAGCTGGATCCGGCCGCGTTCCTGATGCTCCGCTCATGGGTCGGTCCGGTCGTGCGCCTCGAGGTCACCGACCCGGACGACCCGACGCCCTACTGGATCTTCAGCGTCCGCGATTCGGAAGCGCTGGTGGCTGCGCTCGAGCGGTGACCGGCACGGCGCCGGCCCGACCCGACAGCCCGAGAACGGCCCCGGATGCGATTCGACCCCGGACCGGAGGACCGGTTCGGGGCGATCTCGCTTCTACGCCCTCGAGCGCCGGCCGGTGGGCCGCGCTCCGGACGTCAGGCTGCTGATGTCACAGCGTGACGTCAGGGGCGCCCGTCACGCAGCACAGTCACGGCAGATGTACTGCGAGCCGTTGGTCTCGGCCAGCCGGCTGCGGTGGTGCACCAGGAAACAGCTGGCACACGTGAACTCATCGGCCTGCTTCGGCAGCACCTTGACCGTGAGTTCCTCGCCGGACAGGTCAGCACCAGGCAGCTCGAAGCTTTCCGCTGTGTCCGACTCGTCCACATCGACGACGGACGACTGCGCCTCAGTCCGCCGGGCCTTCAACTCGTCGAGCGAGTCCTCAGCCAGGTCGTCGGTCTCGTTGCGCCGGGGCGCGTCGTAGTCGGTCGCCATCGTTCCCACCCTCTTAACACACCTGTCGTCATCGTGCGGCTGGTCAACGCGGCAGCACCGGGGTTTGTGCCCAGCATCCGAGTGACACGCGTCTCAGCCCTACCCCGGTTGCGGCTCGATCGGATATACGCCGCAACTGCTCTGACTGCCCCCGGGGCGCAGAGGGTAGCTCAGGCTCTCGACACCCGCCCGGCGCCCCGCCGTCCTGGTGCGCGGCCGTTAGGGTGCCCGACGTGGCTCTCTCCTCCGACCCCGACGTCACCGACGATTCGCGGGGCGTTCCCGACACGCACCCGGGGGCCGATGCGACCGCCGTCGGTGCCTGGTTGGCCGAGCGCCTCGACGACACGGCGTGGCGTCACAGCACGCTGCGACCGATCGGCGCGGGCCGATCGAACCTCACCTACCGCGTCGACAGCCCCGCCGGGGCCGTCGTGCTGCGCCGACCACCGGTCGGCGAGGTCGCGGCCACCGCCCACGACATGGGCCGGGAACAACGCGTGATCTCCGCACTGGCGGAAACGAGCGTGCCCGTCCCCCGGGTGCTGGCGACGTCGGCGGGCGGGCCGCCGGTGGACGCGCCGTGCTTCGTGATGGAGCTCGTGGACGGGGTCGTCCCGCTCGGCGAGCTCCCGCCGGGCTGGGCCACCACCGAGGGCGACCGCAAGCGCGTGAGCCACGCCCTGGTCGACGTGCTGGTCGCGCTCCACGGCATCGACCCGGACGCGGTGGGGCTGGGCGACTTCGGCAGGCCGGAGGGTTTCCTCGCACGTCAGGTGCGGCGCTGGGTCACACAGTGGGAGAAGGCCCGCGAGACCGGGATCCCGGTGAGCGAGGAGACGCTCACCGAGCTCACCCGGCTCGCCGACGCACTGGGCGCCGCGGTGCCGACCACACAACGCCACACGATCGTGCACGGCGACTACCGCATCGACAACTGCCTGTTCGATGCCGAGGACCCCGGGGTCATCCGGGCCGTCCTCGACTGGGAACTGTCGACATTGGGCGACCCGCTCGCCGACCTCGGGCTGCTTCTCGTCTACTGGCGCGACGCAGACGAGCACCCGGCCTGGCGAGCTGCCCAGTACATACCGAGCCCCACGCAGCTCCCTGGGTTCCTCGGGCGCACGGAGCTCGTGAAGGCCTACGCCGCCGGGTCGGGTCTCGATCTGGCGCCCCTGCCGTGGTACGTCGCGTTCGGGGCGTTCAAGCTGGCGGTGGTGCTGGCCGGCATCCTCGCGCGGGTCCGCGCCGGGATGGTGCCGGCGTCGATGGCGGCGGGGCTCGAGGGCAGCGTCGACCCGTTGGTGGCGCTGGGGCACCACGTGCTCGCCGAGGGCCTCGCGTGATGGCGGGCGAGACGATACGGCGCGCCCGGCCCTATCAACGGCGCAGGCGCGGGCCCGTGCTGATCGTGGTGTCGGTGCTGGCGGTGCTCGCGGTGTTCACCTGGACGACGGTGCTGATCAACGCCGGCGGTGCCGCGGGGACGCAGCTGTGTCCCCCGCCGGTCGCCGGGCCCCCGCCCGGTGAGCCACTGCCGTCCGGTGCGCTCAACGCAGTGACTCCCGTGCCACCGTCGTCCGTCCAGGTGCGGGTGTTGAACGCGGGAGGGCAGCGCGGACAGGCGAACCTGGTGGCCGCACAGCTGGGTGACCTCGGCTTCAGCGAGGCGGCACCCCCGGACAACGACCCCTTCTACCCGGACGCGAAGCTGGAGTGCACCGGCCAGCTGCGCTTCGGGCCGGCAGGTGAGGCCGCGGCGAGCACTGTGGCGATCGTCCTGCCGTGCGCCGAGCTCGTGCGGGACGGGCGTGCCGAAGCCACCGTCGACGTGGCGGTCGGCACCGCGTTCGGCGACCTCAACCCGTCCCGGGCCGCGCAGGCCGTGCTCGACCAGCTGTCGGCGGGCCCCAGCAGGGGCACGGACGGCTCCGCGAACGCCGACCCGAATGCGCCCGACGTGGTCCCGGCGCCGCCGACGGTCGACCCCTCGATGCTCGAAGAGGCCCGCGCCGGCTGTTGACCTCCGCGCGCCCGGTCTACACGGACGCCGCGCCGTGCTCCCGCGCCAGCGCGGACACCTCGTCGGCGATGCCGGGCGTCGCGGCGAAGAGGGCGTCCGCTCCGAGACCGTCATCGGGCGGGACGCTGCCGGTCGGGCCGGGCGTGCGCACCACGGCGCCGGCCTCGGCGGCGATGAGTGCGCCCGCCGCCCAGTCCCACCAGTTGCACCCGTGCTCCAGGTAGGCATCGACCCAACCCGCCGCCACCGCGCAGAGATCGAGGGCTGCAGCGCCCATGCGCCGCACATCGCGTACGTGCGGCAGCAGGCCGCTGACCATGCGCACCTGCCGCACCCTCCGCTCCGCGCTGTAGGAGAACCCGGTGCCGAGCAGGGACAGCGACACGTCGGACGCGGCGGACACGCGCAGCGGCCTGCCGTCACAGGTGGCCCCTCCGCCGACAGCGGCACTCCACAGCCGCCCCGACGCCGGCTCGATCACGGCCCCGGCGACGGATGCCCCGTCACGCACGGCCGCCACCGACACCGCGTACCAGGGCATGCCGTAGAGGAAGTTGACGGTTCCGTCGATCGGGTCGACGACCCACAGCGTCCGGGCGTCCCCCGCGGTTCCCCCGTGCTCCTCCCCCACCACGGCGTCGCCCGGCCGCAGCTCGGCGACCCGCTGCCGGATCAGGGTCTCCAGGGCGTGGTCGGACGCCGTCACCACATCGGTGGGCGTGCTCTTCGTCGACACGCTCTGCGCCGAGTCGGCTGCCAGGTCGTCCTCCCATGGTCGGGGTAGCCCGTGCAGGTACTCGGCGGCCTCCGTGACCAGGCGCTCGGCGATCCGGCGCAGGGCTTCCGGGTCGTCAAGGGACGACGGGTCGGGGTCGGTCGGGACGTTCGCACGGGCCTCGTTCACGGACATCATCCGACCACACGACACCTGCGGGATGACGGTCCTGTACCCGCTCAGCCACGCACCGTCGACTCTTCCCGTGGCGAGGCGCGGACGTCTGGAGCACACGCAGTTACAATGATGCGGTACCCCGATGCGGGATGGCCTCCAGAGAACACCAGGACGGCGATCCGGCGCGGTATCCGACAACATCTCGACCTGCAGCCGGATCTCATACGCGTCCCGGCGCACCGCAGAGCGCACCGTAGCGAGAGGGCCCAGTGGCAGCCGCAGACTCCGCAACCCGCATCGACTCGTCCGTCGACACGACAACGAGTCCCGCACCCGCACGTGCCCGTTCACGGACGGGCGCGTCCGCCAAGACCGCGACAAAGTCGCCGCGGTCTCGCACGGCCACGCCGACGAAGAAGAACGGGCCGCCGGCTAAGAAGGCCGCCGGCGACCCCGCGGTCGACGGCGAGCCCACCGACCTCGACGGCGCCGACGGCGAGCTCGACGGCGAGCCCACCGACCTCGAGGAGGTCGACGTCGAACTCGACGCCGAACTCGTCGCCGACGCGCCCGAGGGCGCCGAGGTGGTGGTGGACGACGACGATGACGAGGACGACGACGAAGAGGTCGCCAACACCGGCGCCAACCGGCGCAGCCCGTCCCAACGGGAGCGTTCCTCCACCCCGCAGAAGTCCGGCGACTTCGTCTGGGACGAGGAGGAGTCCGAGGCCCTCCGGCAGGCCCGCAAGGACGCCGAGCTCACCGCCTCCGCCGACTCGGTCCGCGCCTACCTGAAGCAGATCGGCAAGGTCGCGCTGCTCAACGCGGAGGAGGAGGTCGAGCTCGCGAAGCGCATCGAGGCCGGCCTCTACGCCGCCGAGCGGATGCGCCGCTCGATCGACGCGGGTGAGAAGGTTTCCCCGCAGCTCCGCCGTGACCTGCGCTGGATCGTCCGCGACGGCGAGCGCGCCAAGAACCACCTGCTGGAGGCCAACCTCCGCCTCGTGGTGTCGCTGGCCAAGCGCTACACCGGTCGCGGCATGGCGTTCCTCGACCTCATCCAGGAGGGCAACCTCGGCCTGATTCGCGCGGTCGAGAAGTTCGACTACACCAAGGGCTACAAGTTCTCGACCTACGCCACGTGGTGGATCCGCCAGGCCATCACCCGCGCGATGGCCGACCAGGCCCGCACCATCCGCATCCCGGTGCACATGGTCGAGGTCATCAACAAGCTCGGCCGCATCCAGCGCGAGCTGCTCCAGGACCTGGGCCGTGAGCCCACGCCGGAGGAGCTGGCCAAGGAGATGGACATCACCCCGGAGAAGGTACTGGAGATCCAGCAGTACGCCCGGGAGCCCATCTCGCTCGACCAGACCATCGGCGACGAGGGCGACAGCCAGCTCGGTGACTTCATCGAGGACTCCGAGGCGGTCGTCGCGGTCGACGCGGTGAGCTTCACGCTGCTGCAGGACCAGCTCCAGTCGGTTCTCGCCACGCTGTCCGAGCGCGAGGCGGGCGTCGTCCGGCTGCGGTTCGGCCTCACCGACGGCCAGCCGCGCACACTCGACGAGATCGGTCAGGTCTACGGGGTCACCCGGGAGCGGATCCGGCAGATCGAGTCGAAGACGATGTCGAAGCTGCGCCACCCGTCGCGGTCGCAGGTGCTGCGCGACTACCTGGACTGACAACGATCACAAGAGGCGCTCTGAGCCGCGAGAACGTGGCTCGGAGGGCTTTCTTGTGTCGCACAGCTCTTGTGTCGCACAGCCCCTGCCAGCGGAGTCCCCTGGTCGCCATGGCTATCCGCCACCTGGTCCAGGGTCACCCCCGAAGCAAGAGCGCCATGATGGTGCCGGATCCCGGCGGAGACCGACCTCCTCACCCACGAGTCACCCGCTACCTGATCTGCCTGCAGGAAGACTGGCGACCGCCTGGTGTGCGGATCGGCCCCGAGCGACCTCCGCACAGCGCCCGCCGGCGAGGAAGCTCCAACCGGCCGATCTGTTCGCTGTGCACAGTGCGACCGTCCGGGCGCCGTTCAGCGGTGCCGGCGCCGTCGTGCGCGGGCTACTGCCCACTCCGAGTAGTCGCTCGGCCGCGTGGACGGCAACCTCCCGGCGGTGCTGACCACAGGTCTCGTCG
>DASRSC010000176.1:0-16273 GCA_035695525.1 Pseudonocardia sp.
GCTTCTACGACACACCCGGCATCGACCCCCTCAGCCTCGTCCGCGTCGCTGCCACCGCCGTCACCGGCGGCGACCCGGGTGCCGCGGGGGCGGCCTCATGGACGCATACACGTGCCCGCCCACGTAGCACCGCCTGGCCGTCGTCGACGATGGCCTTGTCGGCGGCGGACGCGGTGACGAGTGCCTGGAGGGCGAGGTTGTTTGGCGGCCCTCGGGTAGCCGCGGCTGGTCTGGTAGATCAGCGCGGCGGCGTGGCCGGCACCCAGGCGAAGCACCAGCGCCGCGAAAGGGACTCGTGACACCCGACCGTGACGCCATCCGCTACGAGAGGTACTCCGGCGAGGGCTGCAGCCGCTCCGGAGCACCCAACCCGTGACCGCTGCCGTCGAACGGCTCCGGCCCCTGCGGACCGAGCGCTCCGCAGCTCCGCAGCTCGGCGATCTGATCCGCGCTGTACCCGGACGCGGTGAGGACACGGGAGGTGTCAGCCCGAAGGGCCCCAACGGCGCGTCTCGTCACCGGTGGGCGCCTCGACCTTGGTCACCTCCGCGCCGTGGTCCGCGAGCATCTGCGCGCAGAAGGGACCAGCGAGGACCCGGCTCAGGTCGAGGACCCGCACCCCGCAGATCGCGCCTGCGAGCGGTTCGGGGGGCCCCGCGCTCACGCCGGGATCCCTGGGCGACGCACCGAGAGATCGATGCCGCGCCTAAGCCGGAAGGTTGAGTGTCCAGGTCAAGGTCGGGTTGGTCGTCGGCTTCGACGTGGGAGATCCAGGTGTCGAGGCGTTCGCGTCGGCTCCACCACGTTGGCGGTCCCCCGTTCGGGCGCGTCGACCGGGGGCACCGGCGTCGCGTCCGCGGATGCGGCACGGACACGGCGGGCGGGGTCGAGTGTTCTTCGGTCATAAGCCGGGTAGCCCGTTCATCGTGTCCGACCCGCTTCTGTGCATCGTGGAGATCCCGAAAGGATCGCGGAACAAGTACGAGTGGGAACCCGAGCTCGGACTGATGCTGTTGGACAGATTCCTGTCCGCTTCAGTGGTGTTCCCCACCGACTACGGCTTCATCCGCGGCGCCTACTCCAGCGACGGTGACCCGATGGACGTGCTCATCGCGGTCTCCGAGCCGACGTTCCCCGGCTGCGGGGTCTATGCCAGGCCGGTCGCGGTGCTCTGGCTGTGCGACCAGGAGGAACGCGAGCCGAAGGTGGTCTGCGTGCCCTGTAAGGACCCGAACTGGCAGGGCGTGAGCGATCTGGGCGACCTGCCCGGCCAGCTGGTCGAGGAGATCGCCCATTTCTTCGTCGCCTACAAGCAGCGGGAGGGCCACGACGTCACCGTCGACGGGTGGGGTGGCGCGGACGAGGCGCGGCGGGCGGTCCAGGACGGCCTCGCCCGCGCGGCGCACACCTAAATGCTCGCCCCGGCGCGCCGCGCTCACCAGCGCAGCAGGCTGGGATGACCCCGGGGATGGACAGACCTCGCCTCGCGGCGTTGGACGGCGTCCGCGCCCTGGCGGTGGTGGCGGTGCTGCTGTTTCACGGCGGGGTCGGGTGGCTCGGAGGCGGTTTCCTCGGGGTCGACGTGTTCTTCGTACTCAGCGGTTATCTGATCACCGCGCTGCTGCTGGCGGAGTGGCGACGTACAGGGCGGCTCAGGCTCGGCGCGTTCTGGGCCCGGCGAGCACGGCGACTCCTGCCCGCGCTCGTCGTGGTGGTTGCCGTCGTTGCGGCGGTGAGCCAGTTCCTCCTGCCCCGGGATGAGATGGCGTTGCTACGCGGTGACGCCCTCGGCGCACTGGGCTACGTGGCGAACTGGCGGCTGATCCTGCGGGGAACCGATTACTTCGCCCAGACGGCCTCGCCGTCGCCGCTGCAGCACACGTGGTCGCTCGGGATCGAGGAGCAGTTCTATCTGTTGTGGCCGTTGGTGGTCCTCGCGCTGCTGCGATGGACGCCGACGCGCCACCGACGGGTCGCCTTGCTCGGCGTTGTCAGCCTCGGGGCCATCACATCCGTGGCCGTCGGGTGGCTCCTCTCGGGGCAGGACGCGGACCTCGACCGAGCGTATTTCGGTAGCGACAGCAGGGCGGTGAGCATCTTGCTGGGGTGCGGGCTCGCGGTCGCGCTGAGCGAGCACCCGGTGGTGTCCGCGCGTGCGCGGCGGGTCTGCGGTGTGGCCGCGCTGGCCGGCGCTCTGGTCATCGGCTGGATGTGCGTGCACGCCGACGGTGCGGATCCGCGGTTCTACCGGGGAGGCCTGCTGGTCACTGCGCTCGCGGCGGTCGCCGTGCTGGCCGATGCCGTCCTTGTCCCTGACTCGCTGACCGCGCGGCTGCTGTCGGTGCCCCCGCTGCCCGTCCTCGGGCGCATCTCCTACGGCGTCTATCTCTGGCACTGGCCGCTCTTCACATGGCTGGACGCCGAACGCACCGGGCTGACTGGGTCCGGCCTGCTCGCCGTGCGCTGCGCAGTGACGCTCCTGGTGGCCGGCGCTTCCTTCGTGCTGATCGAGCGACCGATCCTCGCCGGGCGACGCTGGCAACTGCAGCCACGGCGCACGCTCGCGGCGGCCGGCACCGCGCTCGTGGTCACCGGGTGCAGCGTCCTCGTCCCCCTCGCTACCGGTCCGCCCCCGGTATCCCAACTCGTCGACAACCCGCGCGACAACGACACCTCGGCTCTGCCCGCCCTGCCCGACGGCCCATCCACCCCCGCCCGTCCCCATCACCACACACCGGGCCTCCCGGTCCGGGTGGACACCTTCGGTGACTCCATGGCGCGGACGCTGATGAAGAACCTGCCGTCCCGACCCGACCTCATCGTGGACGACCGCACGATGCTGGGCTGCGGCATCGCCCTCGGCGGGCCGTTCCGCTACTTCGGATCCGTCCAGCAGCAACCCGCCGGGTGCGCCCAGTGGCCGACACTGATCGAGCAGGCGACCGCCGCCGACGACCCCGATGTCGCGCTCATCCTGGTCGGCCGCTGGGAGACGATGGACCGGGTACATGACGGCCGGTGGACCCACATCGGTGACCCGAGCTTCGACGACTACCTACGTGGCCAACTGGAGCGTGCGGTGAACCTCGCAACCGCTCGAGGCGCCGTGGCCGCATTGTGCACCCAGCCCTACAACAAGCGGGGCGAGCGCCCCGACGGAGGGCTCTGGCCCGAGGACGAACCCGAGCGGGTCAACCGCTGGAACCTCCTGGTCCGCCAGGTCGCCGCGGCGCACCCGCACGACGTCCATCTGGTCGACCTCGCCGCGCGAGTCAGCCCCGCCGGCCACTTCACCTACGCGGTCGACGGCGTCCAGGTACGCAGCGACGGGGTGCATTTCACCGCGGCCGGCGTACGCTGGCTCGCCCCCTGGCTCGTACCGCAACTTGTCACCGCGGCTCGATGAGACAGCAGTAGCAGTAGCAGCACCGGCTCGGACTGCTGGTGTGCGGTCGTCTTCCGGCCTTCGGGTGCATCCACACGACGCATTTACCCGTTCGTCGCTCGATCAAAGGGGGTTGATCACGGTGGCGAGGGGTAGCCGCTGGGCATGTTGAAGCGTGCGTTGTGGCAGGGCCTGGTCTCCGGGGCCGCTGGTGCGGTGGTGATGACCCTGGGGGAAAAGGTCGAGCAGCGGCTGACCGGCCGACCGGATTCACACATGCCCGCGCGCGTGCTGGAACGGCTGGCCGGGGCGGCGGAGCAACCGCGGCGTCAGCCGCTGCCGGTGAACTGGGCAATGCATTTCGGCCAGGGTGCGCTGATCGGGGTGCTGCGCAGCGTCATGGCGAACGTGGGACTGCGGGGCCCGGCGGCTTCGGCGATGTTCACCGTGGTGCGTCTGACCAACGACCAGATCTTGGAGAATGCCACGGGCGTCGGGGCGCCGCCCCCGACCTGGCCACGGCCGGAACTGGTGGTGGACCTGGTGCACAAGGCGGTGTACGCCTTCACCACCGGCGTGGTCGCCGATGCGCTCGCGGCCAGCTCCGGCCCCGGGCCCGGGCAGCGTCACGCCGCTCTGCGTCCCGGCCGTGAGTCGGACGTTGGGCCGCTTCCTCGCGCCGCCGCTTCCGCATGACGCCCTGACGCTGGCCGAACTTCCCCGGACCGCGTTCAAGGGCGACCTCCTCGCACCGCGCCTCGGGCGCGTGGTGCAACGCCTATCCGACCGGCGCACCGCAGCACTGGTCAGCCACGCCGTAGTGGCGAATCTTCGCCGACAGGGTGTGCAACGCGCCGACGTCGACGCCGCTCGCGCCCGCGCTTTCGACCACTCCGCACCTACGCCGCCATTCGTTCCGCCGGACGCCGGAACACCGACAAACGGATTCCATGTGGATTCCAGCGGGAACTGCCGCGTTACGCAAATCGCGTTGCAGGAATGCGTTTCAGATGCTGTGGCGGCGCCTGGATCACGAAGCGACGTTCGGCCACGACCAGCGTCGGCCCGTTGGTTTGCCCGGTTGCCGTGTGGGTACGCCCAGGCTCGCCTGGCCGGGTTGGCGCGCGATCAAGCCGAGGAGGCACGGCAATGACGACGTACGCTCCTGAGTACCTGGACCTCGTCACCAGCCGGGACAGCGGGCGAGTGACCGAGGCGTTTCGTCGGGAGATCGCCGGGCTGGTCAGCGAGGGCGGGCTGATCTCCGAGCCTGCCCAACTGCGAACGTACGAGTGCGACGGGCTCACCGGCTTCCGCGTGGTCCCGGCGCTCGTCGTGCTGCCGGCGACGACGGACGAGGTCGCCGCGGTGGTACGGCTCTGCGCCCGCGAGCGCGTACCGTTCGTGGCTCGCGGCGCGGGCACGGGGCTGTCCGGCGGGTCACTCCCCGTGGCCGATGGCGTCGTGATCGGACTGGCCCGGATGCGACGCGTCCTGTCCGTCGACGTCGCCAACCAGCGCGCGGTGGTGCAGCCCGGCGTCACGAACGCCAGCATCTCGGCGATGGTCGCCCAGCACGACCTGTACTTCGCCCCCGACCCGTCCAGCCAGGTGGTGTGCTCCATCGGCGGCAACGTCGCGGAGAATTCCGGCGGCGCCCACTGCCTGAAGTACGGCTTCACCACCAACCACGTGTACGCGCTGACGTTCGTCACCGCCGACGGCAGCGTGGTCACGCTTGGCGGCGACTCGCTGGACCCCGTCGGGCCGGACCTCCGCGCGGTCGTCCTCGGATCCGAGGGCACGCTGGGCATCGTCACCGAGATCACCGTACGACTGCTGCGCAAACCCGAGGCCGTGCGCACGCTCGTCGCCGACTTCCCCGACGCCGAGCACGCGGGGAACGCGGTCAGCGACATCATCGCCGCCGGCATCGTCCCGGCCGCCGTGGAGATGCTCGACACGCTGGCGATCCAGGCCTGCGAGAAGGCCGTGCAGGCCGGCTACTCGCTGGGCTGCGCCGCAGCACTCGTCGTCGAGCTCGACGGGGTCGACGCCGAGGTCGAGGAGGAATTCGTCCGGGTGCAGGAGATCTGCCGAGACAACCAGACGACCAACATCAGGATTGCGAACGACCCGGACGAGCGGGCCAAGGTCTGGAAGGGCCGCAAGGCTGCCTTCGCGGCGATGGGACGGATCAGCCCCGACTACTTCGTCCAGGACGGCGTCATCCCGCGCACAAAGCTGGGCAGCACCCTGAGCCGGATCCGCGAGATGTCGACTGAGGCGGGACTGCGCGTCGCCAACGTCTTCCACGCCGGCGACGGCAACCTGCATCCGCTCGTCCTCTACAACGCCGCCGTGCCGGGAGAGGCAGAGCGGGCCGAGCACCTCGCCACAGCGATCGTCGAGCTGTGCGTCGAACAGGGCGGGTCCATCACCGGCGAGCACGGCGTCGGCAGCGACAAGGCCTGCTCGATGCTGAAGATGTTCAGCCCGGAGGACCTCACCGTGATGGCCCGGATACGGGCCGCGTTCGATCCCGACGGCATCTGCAACCCCGGCAAGGTCCTGCCGACCCCCCGGCTGTGCGGTGAACGCCCCGGCCCCTATCGCCCACACCCGCTGGAGGCGTCGGGTGTCATCGAGCGGCTGTGAGGTTCCGATGACCGTCATGGACAACAGCACGTCGCTGGGTGTCGAGCGGCCGGCCTCGGTCGCCGAGGCCGCCGAGCTGCTGCACGGCACCCGCGGGCCCCTGCTCTTCCGCGGCGCCGGGACGAAGCAGGCCTGGGGAGGACGCATCACGGAGCCCGCGCTCGTCGTCGAGACCGCCGAGCTGTCTCGCCTGCTGGCCTACAACCCGGCGGACATGACCGTCGCCGTCGAGGCCGGGATGGCCCTGCGCGACCTCCAGGAGATCCTCGGCGAGAAGGGCCAGTGGCTGGCTCTCGATCCGCCCTCGGCGGCCACCGGCGCGACTGTCGGAGGCCTGCTCGCCACCGGCGACTCCGGACCGCGACGACTGCGTTACGGCGCCCTGCGCGACCTGGTCATCGGCGTCACCCTCGTCCTGTCGGACGGCACGGTCGCCCATGGCGGCGGCACTGTGATCAAGAACGTCGCGGGCTACGACCTGCCCAAGCTGCTGTACGGATCACTGGGCACCCTCGGCCTCGTCGCCGAGGTCGTGCTGCGCCTGCATCCCCGACCGGAGACGAGCGCGACCGTCACGGTGGCGAGCTCGGTGGACCGGGCGGCCGACGTGGCCCTGCGGCTGCTCGCCTCACCGCTGGAGCCGTCGGCCGTCGACTGGGTGCAGACCGGCGGCGGGTTGCTCGCCGTCCGCCTCGAAGGCACGCGGGCAGGCGTCGAGGCCCAGCGCAGGGCCGTCGTGGAGATGCTCACGGAGGACGGGGCGCGGGCCGACTGGCACACCGGGGCGGACGAGGACGCGCTCTGGCAGGAGCTGACCGCCCCTCACCGTCCGGCTCCGGACGCGACGCTCGCGTATGTCGGCACGTTGCCCAGCCGCACGACGGATGTGGCCCGGACCCTGGCCGAGGGCGGCGAGGCGGGCGGTGCGACAACGGAGCTCGCCTCCCGGCCCGCGCTCGGCCTGCACACCGCCCGCTTCACCGGAGCACCCGATGGGGTCGCGAAGGCCTTCGAGGCGTGGCGGGCGCAGCTGCTCGGCATGGGCGCGAGGGCCGTGCTCCATGAGCGGCCCGCGGACGTCGACGTACTGGTCGACGCCCTGGGGCCGGCACCGTCATCGGCGGGTCTGCTGCAGGCGCTGCAGCACCGCTTCGACCCCGACCGCCGCTGTGGCCCGGGCCGGCTCGGCCCGTGGCTCGCGCCCTCCCCCACCAGAGAGGACACGCCCCAGCCATGACCCAGCCCACCAGGCACGACGAGAACCAGCGCGTGACTGTCGAGCCGCCGGCGGCCGTCGGTAACGGTGCCGGCGTCTTCGACCTGCATCACCCGCCCTCCGACGACCTGATCTCGGACTGTGTGCACTGCGGTTTCTGCCTGCCCACCTGCCCGACGTACCTGCTGTGGGGCGAGGAGATGGACTCCCCGCGCGGGCGCATCTACCTGATGAAGATCGGCAGAGAGGGCTCGGTCCCCCTCGACGACACCTACACCCAGCACTTCGACGCCTGCCTCGGCTGCATGGCCTGCGTCACCGCATGCCCGTCGGGTGTCCAGTACGACAAGCTCATCGAAGCCGTCCGCCCGCAGCTCGAACGGAACCACAGCCGCCGGTGGGACGACCGCGCGTTTCGCGGGATGATCTTCTCGTTGTTCCCCTACCCGAGCCGGCTGCGGGTCGCCGCGGTCTTCGGCGCGGCCTATGAGCGCATCGGCGGGCACCGACTGCTCGAGCGGAGCGGTCTGCTGAAGTTTCTGCCCAAGCGGCTCCAGGCCGTGGAGGCGCTCATGCCGCCGGCCCACCTGCGAGACCTCGCCAAGCGCACTCCGGCTTTCACCCCGGCCGTCGGCACCGCGCGGCGGCGCGTGGGCTTCCTGACCGGTTGCGTCCAGCGGGTCTTCTTCGCCGACGTCAATGCCGCCACCGTCCGCGTGCTGAGCGCGGAGGGCTGCGACGTCGTCGCGCCGCGCAAGCAACGCTGCTGCGGCGCGCTCAGCGAGCACGCCGGGCGCGAGCCCGAGGCACTGGACCGGGCGCGCCGGTTGATCGACGCCTTCGAGGACACGGGCGTCGACACCATCGTGTCCAACGTCGCCGGTTGTGGCTCGTCGCTCAAGGAGTACGCGCGGCTGCTCCGGGACGACCCGGAGTACGCAGAGCGGGCGGCCGCCTTCTCCGCGAAGGCGCGGGACGTCTCCGAGCTCCTCGCCGAGCTCGGGCCGGTAGCACCACGTCACCCCATCGAAGCCACGGTGGCGTACCACGACGCCTGCCACCTCGGGCACGCCCAAGGGGTGCGGGCCCAGCCCCGCGCGGTGCTCGGAACGATCCCCGGCCTGCAGATGACCGACATCCCCGAGGCCGAGATCTGCTGCGGGTCCGCCGGCATCTACAACCTGGTCAACCCGGAGCCGGCGGAGGAGCTCGGGCGGCGCAAGGTCGACAACGTGCTGTCCGTCAGCCCCGATGCCCTCGCCACGTCCAACCCGGGCTGCCTGCTGCAGATTCGCCGGTACTGGCCCGGTGACCTCCCGATGTTCCACCCGGTGGAGCTGCTCGACGCCTCCATCCGCGGCGTCGACCCGATCGCCGCCGCCGGGCGACGTTCCCAGGACAAGCTCGAGGCCCGCACAGCCGAACCGGGCACCTTCTGACGCGACACCCCCACCCGCCGTCCGCCGTCCCTGACTCGCAGGGGTGCCACGGGAAAGGATCGCTATGACCGATCACCCGCTGCGCTACGACATCAACCTGTCCATCCTCTTCACCGAGCTGCCGCTGCTGGAGCGCCCGGCCGCCGCCGCCGCCGCTGGCTTCACCGCGGTCGAGTTCTGGTGGCCGTTCGACGCGGCCGTACCGGACGGGAGCGACGTGGACCGGTTCGCCGCGGCCGTCGAGGACGCGGGCGTGCAGCTCGTCGGGCTCAACTTCTACGCCGGGGACATGCCGGGGGGCGACCGTGGGCTGGTGTCCTGGCCCGCGCGGTCCGCGGAGTTCCGGGCCAACATCGGCGTCGCGCTCGCCCTGGGCGCACGACTGGGCTGCACGGCCTTCAACGCGCTCTACGGCAACCGCGTCGACGACGCCACCCCCGAGCAGCAGGATGAACTGGCCGCGGAGAACCTGGCGCTGGCGGCGAAGGCCGCCGCCGAGCAGGGCGCGGTCGTCCTCCTCGAACCCGTCAGCGGCGCGCCACGCTATCCGCTGCGCACCGCTGCCGACGTCGTCGCGGTGATGGACGGGGTCGAACGGGACGCGGGCGCCGACAACCTCCGCCTCCTCTTCGACCTCTACCACCTCACCGTGAACGGTGACGACATACCCGCCGCGATCGACGCGTACGCATCGCGGACGGGGCACGTGCAGATCGCCGACGCTCCGGGACGCCACGAGCCGGGCACGGGAAACATCGACATCGACGGGCACCTGGCGGCGCTGGCCGACGCCGGGTACTCGGGCTGGGTGGGGTTGGAGTACAAGCCCAGCGGATCCAGCACCGACAGCCTCGACTGGCTGCCGCGTGCCCGGCGCAGCAGCAGCTGATGACCCGCAGCACCGATCTCGAGGAGAGCCCATGACAACGGTCGCGTTCATCGGTCTCGGCATCATGGGCGGCCCGATGGCCGGCCACCTCGTCGATGCCGGTTTCGACGTCGTCGGCTTCAACCGCACGCCGGACAAGGTGGCCGCGCTGGTCGAGCGCGGCGGCCGGGGCGCGGGCAGCATCGCCGAGGCGGTGCGGGACGCCGACATCGTCGCGGTGATGGTCCCGGACTCCCCCGACGTCCAGGACGTCCTCGCCGGCGAGGACGGCGTCTTCGACACCGCGCGCAAGGGGACGCTCGTCATCGACTTCTCCAGCATCCGCCCCGACGTCACCGCCGCCCTGGCCGAGCAGGCGAAGGCCGCCGGCCTGCGCCTGCTCGACGCCCCGGTGTCCGGAGGTGAGGCCGGCGCGAAGAATGCGTCCCTGTCCATCATGGTCGGCGGGGACCCGGCGGACTACGAGGCTGCGCAGGAGGTGCTGCAGGCTGTCGGCACGACCATCGTGCACGTGGGACCGAGCGGTTCCGGCCAGACCGTCAAGGCGGCCAACCAGCTCATCGTGGCCGGCAACATCCAGCTCCTCGCCGAGGCCATCACCTTCCTCGAGGCCTACGGCGTCGACATGGCCGCCGCCCTGAAGGTCCTCGGCGGCGGCCTCGCCGGCAGCAAGGTCCTCGACCAGAAGGGCGAGGGCATGCTGGCACGGTCCTTCGAGCCGGGGTTCCGCATCGAGCTGCACCACAAGGACATGGGCATCGTCACCTCCGCGGCGCGCGAGGCCGGCGTCGTGATCCCGCTCGGCGCGGTCGTCGCGCAGCTCATGGCGTCAGCCCGCGCGAACGGCGAGGGCGGCCTCGACCACTCCGCCCTGTTGCGCGGCGTGCTGCGGCTCTCCGGCCGCGATCCCGACCGGACCGACACCGACGACTCCGACACCGCCTGACAGGAGCACGCCCATGCCTCGTATGCGATCCGTCGACGCCGCCGTCGCCATCCTCGAAAAAGAGGGCGTCGACACCGTGTTCGGCCTGCCCGGCGCGGCGATCAACCCGTTCTACTCGGCGATGCGCGACAACGGCACCATCCGCCACTATCTGGCCCGTCACGTCGAGGGTGCCGCGCACATGGCCGAGGGCTACACCCGCGCCGCCGCAGGCAACATCGGCGTCTGCGTCGGCACCTCCGGCCCCGCCCCCACGGACATGATCACGGGGCTCTACTCCGCGCAGGGCGACTCGATCCCGATCCTCGCCATCACCGGCCAGGCGCCGGTGGCCCGCCTCCACAAGGAGGACTTCCAGGCCGTCGACATCGCCGCGATCGCGGCCCCGGTGACCAAGATGGCGATGACGGTGCTCGAACCTGCGCAGGTGCCCGGCGCCTTCCAGCAGGCCTTCCACCTGATGCGCTCGGGACGGCCCGGACCCGTGCTGCTCGACCTGCCGTTCGACGTGCAGATGGCCGAGATCGAGTTCGACCCCGACACCTACGAGCCGCTTCCCGTCTACAAGCCCCGCGCGACCCGGGCGCAGGCCGTCAAGGCACTGGACATGCTCCAGCGGTCCGAGCGGCCGGTGATCATCGCCGGTGGCGGCGTGGTCAACGCCAACGCCTCGCACCTGCTCGTCGAGCTGGCCGAGGTGCTGGGGGTCCCCGTCATCCCGACGCTCATGGGCTGGGGGTCGATTCCCGACAACCACCGGCTCATGGCCGGCATGGCTGGGCTGCAGACCGCCCACCCCTACGGGAACGCGACGCTGCTCGCGTCCGACTTCGTATTCGGCATCGGCAACCGCTGGGCCAACCGGCACACCGGCGGCCTCGACGTCTACCGGTCGGGACGCACGTTCGTACACATCGATGTCGAGCCGACCCAGATCGGGCGCGTCTTCCCCCCGGACTACGGGATCGTGTCCGATGCCGGTGCCGCGCTGGAGGTACTCCTCGAGGTCGCGAAGGAGCGCGCGGCTGCCGGGCGGCTGCCGGACCGCTCGGAGTGGGCGGACGAATGCTTCGAACGCCGGCGCACCATGGTCCGCCGCACCCATTTCGACGACATCCCGGTCAAGCCGCAGCGAGTGTACGAGGAGATGAACAAGGCCTTCGGCCCGGAAACGCGCTACGTCTCCACGATCGGCCTGTCCCAAATCGCAGGCGCGCAGTTCCTGCATGTGTTCCACCCTCGACACTGGATCAACGCCGGGCAGGCCGGTCCTCTGGGCTGGACGATCCCGGCAGCCCTCGGGGTGTGCGTCGCCGACCCGCAGGCCACCGTCGTCGCACTCACGGGCGACTACGACTTCCAGTTCATGATGGAGGAGCTCGCCGTGGGGGCGCAGTTCAACCTGCCCTTCGTGCACGTCCTGGTGAACAACGCCTACCTCGGCCTGATCCGCCAGTCCCAGCGCGCGTTCGACATGGACTTCTGCGTCCAGCTGTCCTTCGACAACATCAACGCCCCGGAGGTCAACGGCTACGGCGTCGATCACGTCAAGGTCGCGGAGGGACTGGGCTGCAAGGCGCTGCGGGTCGTCGAACCGGCCGAGATCCTGCCGGCTTTGGAGGACGCGAAGAAGCTCATGGCCGAGCACCGGGTGCCGGTCATGGTGGAGGTCATCCTCGAAAGGGTCACCAACATTTCCATGGGCACCGAACTCGACAACGTCGTCGAGTTCGAGGACCTCGCCGCCAGCCACGAGGACGCACCCACGTTCGTCGCACTGCTGGACTGATGGGACGGCGCCGCCGTAAAGAGGGACGCCGCAGTCGACTCAGGCCGACCAGCCATCGGTGCTGCGGGCCGCGCCCCGCTGCCGGGATCCCCGGCCGAGTCTGGTCAGGATGCGTGGAACCCGCCACGGCACCCCCCGCGGCAGCGGCCGGCCGCCGGCCGCCGCCGCGAGCAGGTCCGCGAGGTGGACGGCACGGATCGCGCTGCCCCGGCGCCGCAGGCCGGTCTGCAGCTGGCGCAGGCAGCCGGGGTTGACCGCGACGACGTAGTCGACGGCGGCAGCCTCGAACGCGTCGAGCTTCGGGTCGAGGATCCGCCGGCTGTCCCGCGGGCGCAGCAGTGAGTACGTGCCCGCGGAGCCACAGCACGAGTCGTCGCCCGTCACCGGGACGAACTCGGCGACGGTCGAGATCAGCGCCCGCGGCTCGGCGAAGACGCGCAGCCCGTTGCGGAGGTGGCAGGAGTCCTGGATCGCGACCCGCGCACGGCGACCGTCGACGGTCACCTCTCCGACGGGCGCCGCGCCGGTCTTGGCCAGGTGCTCGCTGAGCTCGTGCACCCGGTCGCGGCCGAGCACTCCGGCCAGGTGCGCGGCGCAGCCCCCAGCCGTGGTCACGATGACGCCCGGGAGCTCCTCACCCAGCCGTCGGGCCAGCTCGCGACCCCGCTCGGACTCGCCATTGTGGGCGTGCAGTGCTCCGCAGCAGCCCTGCTGCGCCGGCACAGCGATGTCGGGCAGCAACGTGCGGACGGTCCAGCTGAGCCCCGGGTACAGGCCCCGCTCGAAGCAGCCGAGCATGAGCGAGGTGTCCGCCGGACGCGGTGCCGTGCGGGCGTGCCGCCGCACTACGCCCATCGCCCGCAGCAGCGGGGTCCGTTCGGCCACCATCATCAGCACCTGTGCGAGCGGCGGCCGGTGCCGCCCGCGCCACTGGTGGTCGCGCCACTCCTCCAGCAGGTCGCCGTACTGCACACCGGCCGGGCAGACGGGTTCGCACGCCCGGCAGCCGAGGCAGAACGACGACTCCTCGCGCAACCGCGGATCGTCCTCGTCGAGCCGCCCGGTCTCGAGCGCCCGCATCAGGGTGATGCGGCCGCGCGGCGAGGAGCCTTCGTCCTGCGACACCGCGTAGGTCGGGCAGGCCGGCAGGCAGAACCCGCAGGAGATGCAGCGGTCGAGCAGCTGCGGGTCGAAGATCCCGCGCCCGGGAGGGCTGGTCCGATGGGCCTCGTTGGTCTCGACGTGGCCGGTCATGAGCCCAGCTTCCCGGGGTTGAGGATCCCGGCGGGGTCGAACGCGGCCTTGATGCGGCGCAGCAGCGCCATCTGGTCGGCCCCGAGCCGGGCCTGCAGGTACGGCAGCTTGGCCGCGCCGACACCGTGCTCGCCGGTGATCGTGCCGTCCATGTCGATCGCGGCCGCGAACACGTCGCCGAACGCCTTGTGCGCCCGGTCTATCGCGGCCTCGTCGCGCTGGTCGACCACACAGGTGGGGTGCAGGTTCCCGTCGCCGGCGTGGCCGAACGTGGCGATCGGCACGTCGTACCGGTCGGCGATGTCGTCGATGCGGTCGACCATCTCGGCCAGCCGCGGGCGGGGCACGGTCGCGTCCTCCAGCAGTGTGAGCGTCCCGAGCCGCGACAGCGCGGGCAGCGAGCACCGCCGCGCGGTGAGCAGTGCCTCCGAGCGGGCGACGCTCTCGGCGAGCGTCACCTCCATCGCCCCGTTGGCCGTGCACTGCTCGCCGATGCGGCCGAGGTTGCGGTCCACGACGTCGGCCGGGCCGTCGTCGCCGAACAGCAGCAGCGCCCCGGCGTCCAGCCGCAGCCCGAGGTTCGCGTACTCCTCGACCGCGCCGATGCACTTGGCGTCGAGGAACTCGAGCGTGGCGGGGACGATGCCGTCGCCGATGATCGCCCCGACTGCCCGGCCGGCGTCGGCCAGCGTCGGGAAGTAGGCGACGCCGGTGTTCGTCGTCGCGGGCATCGGCAGCAGGGCGACGGTGACCTCGGTGAGGACCCCGAGGGTGCCCTCCGAGCCGGTGAGCAGGCGGGTGAGGTCGTAGCCGGCGACGTCCTTCCACAGCCGCCCTCCGGAGCGGATCACCTCGCCGGTCGGGAGGACGGCCGTCGCCCCCAGTACGTAGTTGCGGGTGACGCCGTACTTGAGCCCGCGCAGCCCACCGGCGCACGTAGCGACGTTGCCGCCGACGGTCGAGACGGTGCGGCTGCCCGGGTCGGGCGCGTACAGCAGGCCCTTCGCGGCAGCGGCGTCGGCCAGCGCGGCGGTCGTGACCCCGGCCTCGACACGGGCGAGCAGCTCGTCCGGGCTGATCTCCAGGATCCGGTTCATCCGCGTGAGCACCAGCACGATCCCACCCCGCTCCGCCACTGTGGCGGCGCACAGGTTCGAGCCGGCGCCGCGCGGCACGACGGGGACGTGCCGCTGCGTGGCCAGGCGCAGCACCGCGGCGACCTCCTCCGAGGTGCGCGGCCAGACGACGGCGTCCGGCACGGCGCGGAACACCGGCGTGGCGTCACGGGCGTAGGGCTCCACGTCGCCGCGGTCCGTGCGGACGTGCTCGCCGCCGACGATCGCCTGCAACTCGGCGACCAACGCGCGGTCCAGGCTCATGGTCGGTCTCCTCCTGCGTCGTCACCGGTGACGACGAGCACGTGCAGCGTGCGCGGGCCGTGCACGCCCTCGACGCGGTCGAGCTCGATGTCGCTGGTCGCGGACGGCCCCGAGATCCAGGTCAACGGGCGGTCGGAGCGGAGTCGGGCGACGGCGGCCGGCACGTCGTCGACCACGTCGTCGGCCCGCACGACGCACACGTGGACGTCGGGGACGAGCGTGAGCGCTCGCCGGCCGCACAGCTCGCCGCTCTCCAGAACGATCGTCCCGGTCTCGGCGATGCCGACGACGGATCCGGTGACCACCGCGTCGACGGCGTCGAGCTCGGCCACCGACAGCGGCGCCTGCCGGGAGTCCTGGACCAGGGTGACGGCCCCGTCGCCCGGCACCCATTCCGTCGGCAGCCCCGGCGGCACGGCAACGCGGCTCGCGCCGACGGTGCGCAGCGCCTTGTCCACCGCCGCGGCCACGCCGTCGGCCGACACCTGCTCGACGGTCGCCTTGTAGTCGGCGACCCGCTCGCGGAACCGCTCGACCGTGCCCTCCGGCTGCACCCGGCTGCGGTGGTAGCCGCGCGGGATCTCGATGTCCTCGTCGGTCGGCACGTCGGTCAGCGCGGCGCGGATCCGGCCGAGCACCTCCTCGCGCGCTCCCATCACGAGGCTCCCTTCCGGCTCTGCTTCCCCCGCGTGCGCTGCCACCAGGCCCGGAACGACTCCCGCGGGGGCAACGGGATGTCGCGCGCCCGGCTCCACTTCGCCGCCGGGCCCAGGAACGGGATCGGTCCCAGCCCCGCCCGGTCGCCGAGCAGCCGGCTTCCGAACCCGGCCAGCCGCTGGACCGCGGCGAGGCGGCCGGGCCGGTCGAACGTCCACCCGGCCGCCCGCATGCCGAGCATCTCGGCGTTCGGCACGGGGTGCTCCCGCGAGGCGTCGACGACCTTGCCACGCAGGTGCACCAGCACGTCCGGGATGTCGATCGCCACCGGGCAGACCTCATAGCAGCGCCCGCACAGCGACGAGGCGTACGGCAGCGACTTCTCCACCGGCCCCGCGTCGACGCCGTTGAGCAGCGGGTTGAGGATCGCCCCGATCGGACCCGGGTAGACCGAACCGTAGGCGTGCCCACCCGTGCGCTCGTACACCGGGCAGAAGTTCATGCAGGCCGAGCACCGGATACAGCGCAGGGCCTGCCGGCCCACAGGGTCGGCGAGGGCTCGCGTGCGCCCGTTGTCGACCAGGACGATGTGGACGCTCTGCGGCCCGTCGCCCTCGGACACGCCCGTCCACATCGAGGTGTACGGGTTCATCCGCTCTCC
>DASRSC010000177.1:0-2827 GCA_035695525.1 Pseudonocardia sp.
GCAGCTCGGCCAGCTCGGGTTCCACCACGTGCTGGCGGATGTCGCCGGTCATCACCCGGTCCAGGTCGACGTCCTGGGCGTGCTGGCTGGACACCACCACGGTGTCCACCCGGACCGCCTGGTCACCGGCGTACTCGATGGTCACCTGCGTCTTCCCGTCCGGGCGCAGGTAGGGCAGCGTGCCGTCCTTGCGCACCTCCGACAGGCGCCGGGAGAGCCGGTGCGCGAGCGCGATCGGCAGCGGCATCAGCTCCGGCGTCTCCCGCGTGGCGAAGCCGAACATCATGCCCTGGTCGCCCGCTCCGGCGCTGTCCAGCTCGTCCTCGCTGAGCCTGCCGCGGTGCTCGTGGGCCACATCCACGCCTTGCGCGATGTCGGGCGACTGCTTGTCCAGGGTCACCATCACGGCGCAGTGGCGGCCGTCGAACCCGTAGGCGCCGTTGTCGTAGCCGATGTCGCAGATGGTCCGGCGAACGACCTCCGCGAAGTCGACGGTGGCCGTCGTCGTGATCTCGCCGGCCACCACGACCAAGCCGGTGGTGATGAGCGTCTCGCAGGCGACGCGGGAGGCGGGGTCGGCAGCGAGCACGGCGTCGAGGATCGCGTCGGAGATCTGGTCGGCCATCTTGTCGGGGTGGCCCTCGGTGACCGACTCCGACGTGAAGAGGTGCTCGTTCTCGGCCAGGGTGATCACGTGTTCTTCTCCTTCTGGATGCGGTCGCGGACGGCGGCAGCCGCGGTGGCCATCGCGAGCATCTTTGCGCGGGCGGCGTGGGCCGGTACGTGCAGCAGGCCGCAGTCGGGGGTGATCAGGATCTCCTTGCTCCGGCGTTCGACGGTGGTGAACAGCCGCAGGGCACGGGGCGAGCGCTCCATCCAGGCGGCCACGCGACGGTAGAGGGCATTGACCCGGCTCGCTCCCGGCGCGCTGATCGTGGTGGATAGTCCCGCTATTTGTGGTGGTTCACAGGCGCCTGGGACGGCTCATCCCGCCGCGTTCGACGCGCCTCCACCCGCCGGGTCGAGGCCGACCATGGCTCGCGCGACGACGGGCCGCAGGTGCCCCGGCAGCGCGGAGGTGCCGGCGCGTAGATGTGCGACGGCCGCCCGCAGGGCCGCGATCTCTCTCCTGAGTTCGGCGATGAGTTCCTGGTCAGCGGTGGCACGCTCGGTGTCGGCGCGGCCGGCGATGCGCTCGAGCTCGCGGAGCAGCGGCCCGACCAGGGTGTGCTCGGTGCCGGTGCGGAGATCCCGTCCGGGCCTCGAAGTCGTGTCCACTCGTGCTCCTTCGCATCGGCGTCCCGCTCGGCATCCCCGACGTTATCCACCCGGGGACCCCGGTTACATGTGTCGGAACACAAATCGTCGCCGTCGGTCCTTGGGGAGATCGGACAGTGGCCATTACGCTGCTCCCATGCCTACGTCGGCATGTCCGTCTGCCGTCCCGGCCGCAGGTGACCGCCGGGAGAACCTGCTGCTGCGCGAGCTGGTGGCCGTCTACAGCCACCTGTCCGGCCTCGCCTCCCAGGACTCCGACGTGGACGGCGTCGTCCGGCTCGTCGCGCACCGCACCGGATCGGCCGTGGCGGTACTCGGGCCCACCGTCGAGGTGCTCGCCGCGGCGCCCACCGATGCGGGGGAGCGGCTGGCGGACCCCGCTGTGTCGGCCTCGCTCGGGCCGGTACTGGCCGCCGCGGCGCAGAACCGCAGGCCGGTGTCGTTGCCAGGGCTCGGTGCCGCGGCCGGGCCGATCGTCGTGGCGCCGATCCTCGTCGGCGACGAGGTCGCGGCGCACCTGGTGACGCTGCCGCCGGTCGAGCCGCGGTCGGGTGAGCAGGAGCTCGACGACGACCTGAACCTCCTGCTGACGGAGCACGCGGCGACGATCTGCGGGATCATCCTCGGCCGCGAGCGGGTGGTCGCGGCCGCCGCTGGCCAGGCCCGCACCGACCTCATCGAGGGGTTGTTGCTCGCCAGGGACCGCGACGACGGCGAGGCGGAGCGCTGGGCCGGCCATCTCGGCTTCGTTCCCGGGTGCGAGCACCATGTGCTCACCGTGCGGCTACTGGAGGGAGGCGGTGCCGGCACGCCGGCGTCCGACGACACCGCCCATGTGCTCGCGCTCGCCGAGCACGCGATCTCCCGGCGGCTACCCGGGGCGATCGTCGCGGTCCGGGACACGGAGGTTGTGGCCGTGGTGGCAGCCCCTCCGGGGCGCGGTGGCGGGCTCGACGGTGTCCGCTCGCTGGCCGAGGGGTGCCGGGCCGCGGTCCTGGACCGCCATCCGGACGCCGCGGTCGTCGCCGGGGTGGGCGGCTGCTGCCGGACGGCGGGGGAGATCTCCCGGTCCTACTCCGAGGCGCGCAGTGCGGTCGACGCGGCGCGCCGGATGGGTCGGGCGCCCGCCGTGCTCGCGTTCGACGACCTCGGCGTGCACCGGTTGCTGCTGCAGGTGCCCGACCTCGGGGAGCTGCGCGCCTTCGCCGCTGACGTGCTCGGCGAGCTGGTGCGCGACCGGGAGCACCGGGCCAACCTCGTCGGCACCCTGAGTGAGTGGTTCCGCTGCAACGGCAGCCCGCAGCGCACCGCACGGGAGCTGCACGTGCATCCGAACACGGTGTCCTACCGCATCCGGCGGGTCGAGGAGATCGCCGGGCTCAGGCTGGACCATTATCGCGACCGGCTGATGGCGCAGCTGGCGTGCGAGATCATGCAGGTGCTGGGGGACCTATCGTGACCAGGCTGAACAAGTCGCCCGCGGGGTTCCGCGAGCGGGTGGCGCAGGGGGTGCTCGTCGCCGACGGGGCGATGGGCACGGTGCTGCACG
>DASRSC010000178.1:0-4140 GCA_035695525.1 Pseudonocardia sp.
GGCGTACTCCTCCGCCTCCGCCAGGTAGTGCGTGGCGAACAGCACCGTGCGCCCGCTGCGCGTGTAGCCGCGCATCGCCGTCCAGAACTCGCGCCTGGCCCGCACGTCCATCGCGACTGTCGGCTCGTCCAGCACGAGAAGGTCCGGGTCGCAGACGAGCGCGGCGGCGAACCGCACACGCTGCTTCTGCCCGCCCGAGAGGCGCCCGTAGCGCCGGCCCGCCACGTCGGCGACGCCCGCCCGGCGCAGCGCCTCCGCGACGGGCAGCGGCTTCGGGAACAGCGCGCCCGTCAACCCGACGACCTCCGCCACCGTGACGTCGTCCGGGATGTCGCCGGACTGCAGCATCGCCCCGACCAGCCCGTCGACCACCGCCCGCCGCGGCGTCCGCCCGAACAGCCGGACGTCGCCGGAGTCGGCAAGCGAGAGCCCGAGCAAAATGTCGATCGTCGTCGACTTGCCGGCGCCGTTGGGCCCGAGCAGCGCGACCACCTCGCCGGGGGCGATCGCGAGGTCGACGCCGTCAACCGCTCGGACCCCGCCGTAGCTGCGATGCACGTCCCGGATCGACACCGCCGCACCTGTGGTGGCGGCAGGGGGACGCGTCGGAGCGGTTCTCGTCATGCCGATGACACTGTCGCCCCCGCCCCGCCCGCGCCCCGATCACCCGTCACGACCTCCCCGTGACGGATGTCAGGGACGCCCCGTCGAACGAACGGCACTCGCGTCCGATGGGTCTGGCCGAACGCACCGCCCGTCCGGAAGCCGGGCTCCTGCTCGCACCCGGCTCCGCACCGATCACCGGGACCGAGCGGCCCGTCGATCGGGCGTCAGGAGGTCACCGTGAGCGATGTGGCGCAGTAGCCGAGAATCGCCGTACTGTGACGCACTCGCGGCCATTCCGGGAAGCAGCCATCCCGACGGCGCGTTCAACGTAACGAGATGCCCATCTGGGCTGCCTACAGAACAGGACCGATGGACCCCTCCGACAGTACGGGCACCGTCCTCGCAGGACGGTCCCCCGCCCGGGCCGGTCGCCCGTGACCACCTTCCTCTCGATCATGCTGGGCGTGCTCGTGGTCGTTGCGATCACCGCGCTCACCGGCTACTTCGTCGCCCAGGAATTCGGCTTCATGGCCGTGGACCGTTCTCGGCTCAAGGCCCGCGCGGCCGCCGGTGACGCGGTCGCGGAGCGCACACTGGGCATCACCCGCCGCACCTCTTTCATGCTCTCGGGCGCACAGCTCGGTATCACCGTCACCGGGCTGCTGGTCGGGTACGTGGCCGAGCCGATGATCGGCTACGGCATCGGCGAGCTGCTCGGCGGCGTCGGTGCGTCTCCCGGCGTCGGCCTCGCGATCGGCACCGTGTTCGCGCTGCTATTCGCCACCGTGGTGCAGATGGTGTTCGGGGAGCTCTTCCCCAAGAACCTGGCGATCTCGCGCTCCGAACCGGTGGCGCGGGCGCTCACACTGTCCACGTCGATCTACCTGACGCTGTTCGGTTGGCTGATCAGGCTGTTCGACGCCGCGTCGAACCTTCTCCTGAAGGTGCTGCGCATCGAGCCGGTGCACGACGTGGAGCACGCCGCCACGCCGCGCGACCTCGAGGCCATCATCGACGAGTCCCGCGACAGCGGCGACCTCGACGACGAGCTGTCCACGCTGCTCGACCGCGTCCTCGACTTCACCGACCGCACCGCGCGCGCCGCGATGATCCCGCGGCCGCGCGTGACGTCGGTGTCGGCCGAGGAGACGGTCGACCATCTGGTGGCGGTGATGGCGTCCGGGCACTCCCGGCTCCCGGTGATCGGCAGCCACGCCGACGACGTCGTCGGCGTGATCTGCCTGCGGGACGTGCTTGCGCTGGAGGGCCGGGACCTGGCGACCGTGCGCGTGGCCGACGTGGCCCGCCTGCCGGTGTTCGTGCCGGCATCGCTGCCGCTGCCCTCAGTGCTCGTCCGGCTGCGCGAGACCGACGACGAGTTCGCCGTCGTCGTCGACGAGTACGGCGGCCTCGCCGGCGTCATCACCATCGAGGACATCGCTGAGGAGCTCGTCGGGGAGATCACCGACGAGCACGACCCAGCTGGCGTCGACCGCACCCGGATCGGCGACGGGGAGTGGACGGTGCCGGGCACGATGAGCGTCGACGAGGTGGAGCGCCTGCTGGACGCCGACCTGCCCGATGGCGACTACCAGACCGTCGGCGGCCTGCTGATCAGCGAGCTGCAGCGGTTGCCGGAGGCGGGCGAGACGGTCATCATCCGGCTGCCCCGAGTTGCGGGCGCCGACGACGAGGAGGAGCCGCGGCGGCTCGCCGTCACGGTGTGCGCCCTCGAGCGCCGGGTGCCGGCCACGGTACGCCTGGCCTGGGCCGCCTCGGAGGTGCCGGCATGAACACCGGAGCGGCGATCGCCGTCTCGGTCGGCCTGATAGCACTCAGTGCGTTCTTCGTCGCCGTCGAGTTCGCGCTCGTGGCGGCGCGGCGTTACCGCCTGGAGGAGGCCGCCACGTCGAGCCCAGCGGCGCGCGCGGCACTGCGCAGCGCGAAGGACCTCTCGTTGCTGCTCGCCGGGTCGCAGCTCGGGATCACGCTGTGCACGCTGGGGCTGGGCGCCATCGGCAAGCCCGCGGTCGAGGACCTGCTGGCGCCGCTGTTCACCGGGCTCGGCGAGGGGGCCGCGACCGTCATGTCGTTCGTGCTGTCGCTGGTCGTGGTGACGTTCCTGCACCTGGTCGTCGGTGAGATGGCGCCGAAGTCGTGGGCGATCGCGCACCCCGAGCGCTCGGCGACGATGCTGGCCCTGCCGATGCGAGCGTTCATGGTCGTTACGCGGCCGGTGCTGGTGGCGCTCAACGGCATGGCGAACTGGTGCCTGCGCCGCGTCGGCGTGCAGCCGGTGGACGAGCTGGGAGCCGGGCGGAACCCCGACGACCTGCGCGAGCTGGTGGACCACTCGGCTACCACAGGCGCGCTGGACGCGGAGCGCCACGACCGGCTTGTCACGGCGCTGGAGCTCGACAGCACCCCGCTGAGAGAGGTGGTCAGGCCCCGCGCGGAGGCGGCAGGCGTGCCGGCCGGCGCCGGGGTGGAAGCGATCCGGGCGGCGGCACGCGCGAGCGGGCACCTGCGGCTCGTGGTCGGCGATCCGGACGGCCGCCCTATCGGGGTCGTGCACGTCCGCGACGCTCTCGTCCAGCCCGCCGGCACCATCGCGGCCGACCTGATGCGGCCGGTGCCGACGCTCGACGCCGCCACGCCGATCCACGACGCGCTCGGTGCGATGCGGGAGCGGCGCAACCACCTGGCACTGGTCGAGGCCGACGGCGAGCTGCTCGGCCTCGTCACGCTGCAGGACCTGCTGGACCGGCTGTTCCCGGCGCCGTCGAGCGGTTGACGCGTCCGGGACCCGGCTGGGTGGTTCTGCTCGCCGGGTCCCGGGGCCGGTCCTACGATCGGCCACCACCGCCCCACGGGAGGCCGAACCCGATGGATGCCTCGACGCTCCACCCCGCCGAGCTCGACGACTCCGCGTTGGCGAAGATCCGCGCGCTGGAGCAGCAGCTGGGCTGCCCGCTCGTCGCTTACGCACCGGAGACCCCGTACGCCCCGCTCAGCGACGAGCAGGTGGCCGCGCTGCAACGCGCGGAGGCCGAGCTGGGCGTGCGGCTGCTCGCCTACCACCGCTAGCCCCGAGCCCGCTCCTCAGCAGCCGAGCAGTCGGGCCGCGAGGTAGCCCTCCACCTGGTCCAGCGCCACCCGCTCCTGCGCCATGGAGTCGCGCTCGCGGATCGTGACCGCCTGGTCCGTGAGGGTGTCGAAGTCGACCGTGATGCAGAACGGTGTGCCGATCTCGTCCTGGCGCCGGTAACGGCGGCCGATCGCGCCTGCGTCGTCAAACTCGACGTTCCAGTTCTTGCGGAGCTGGGCGGCCAGATCGCGGGCCTTGGGCGACAGGTCGGCGTTGCGCGACAGCGGCAGCACCGCAGCCTTGACCGGCGCGAGCCGCCGGTCCAGCCGCAACACAACACGCTTGTCGACGCCCCCCTTGGCGTTGGGCGCCTCGTCCTCGGTGTAGGCCTCGATGAGGAACGCCATCATCGACCTGCCGACCCCGGCGGCGGGCTCGATCACGTA
>DASRSC010000179.1:0-9241 GCA_035695525.1 Pseudonocardia sp.
TGGGCGGTGCTGCACGGTCGCGGCATCCGCGCAGGGTTCGGATGGGGCTTCGTGTTCGGGCTCTCGTTCCTGCTGCCCCTGCTCACCTGGATCGGCTCTCTCGTGGGCCCCGTGCCGTGGGTGGCCCTGTGCGTGTTCGAAGCGCTCTTCGTGGGGCTGGCCGGGGCCGGGATCGCGCTGGTGTCCCGGCTGCCGGCCGGGCCGCTCTGGGCAGCAGCGGTGTGGGTCGGGGGTGAGGCGCTGCGGTCGCGGGTGCCGTTCGGCGGGATGCCGTGGGGGCGCGTCGGGTTCGGCCAGCCCGACGGGCCGCTGCTGCCGGTGGCGTCGATCGGCGGGGTGCCGTTGCTGTCGTTCGCCACCGTGCTCGCCGGGCTGGCGCTCGGGGAGCTGGTGCGCCGGATCGTCCGCGATCCGGGTGTCGTACGACGTAGTCCCCTCCGGCTGGTCGGGCCGGCAGCGGTCCTCGTGCTGACGCTGGTGGCCGGTCCGCTCGCCGCGCTCGTACCCGCCACCCCCGGAGCGCCCGACCGCACCGCCACGATCGCCGCCGTGCAGGGCAACGTGCCGCGCCTGGGCCTGGACTTCAACGCCCAACGCCGGGCGGTGCTCGACAACCACGTCCGGGTCACCGAGCAGCTGGCCGCCGACGTCGCGGCCGGGCGGCGTCCCCAGCCGGACATCGTGATCTGGCCGGAGAACTCCAGCGACATCGACCCCCTGCAGAACCCTGACGCCGCCGCCCAGATCGACCGTGCGGCGCGCGCCATCAAGGCCCCGATCCTGGTTGGGGCCGTGCTGCGCAACCCGGACGGGCTCACCACGACCAACTCCTCGCTCGTCTGGGAGGCGGGCCTCGGGGTGGTCGAGCGCAACGACAAGCGCAGGTTGCAGCCCTTCGGTGAGTACATGCCGTGGCGCAGCTTCTTCCGGCACCTCTCGTCGTACGTCGACCGGGCCGGGTACTTCGTGCCGGGCCCGGGTCCGGGCGCGGTCGACATGGCCGGGATCCGGGTCGGCATCGCAATCTGCTGGGAGGTGGCGTTCGACGACCTGGTCGAGCAGAGCGTCGACGCCGGCGCCACCGTGCTCGCCGTGCCGAGCAACAACGCCACCTTCGGGTTCTCGGAGATGACGTACCAGCAGCTCGCAATGTCGCAGGTCCGGGCCGTCGAGCACGACCGTTCGGTGATCGTGGCCACCACGAGCGGTGTGAGCGCGACCATCACTCCCGACGGCACCGTCACGGCCAGCACACGCGAGTTCACTCCCGACGTGCTGGTCGATCGAACCACTCTTCGGGACACCACTACGCTGGCCACGCGGCTGGGATCCGTACCCGAGTTGGTCCTGGTTGCGTTAGGAGTGGTGGCGGTCGGTGTCGGGGTTGTGACCCGACGTCGCACGGGCACGGGGAAGGACGAGGATGACTGAGCCCACGGGGCCGGTGCTGGTGGTGATCCCCACCTACGACGAGCGGGACAACCTCGGTCCGGTGCTGTCGCGGCTGCATGCTGCGGTACCGGCAGCTGACGTCCTCGTGGTGGACGACGCGAGCCCCGACGGTACGGGCGAGCTCGCCGACGCGATGGCTGCGGACGATCCCCGAATCCGGGTGCTGCACCGCGCGGAGAAGTCCGGCCTCGGTGCGGCCTACCTCGCGGGTTTCGCCGCCGCCCTGCGTGGCGACCACCAGGTCATCGTGGAGATGGACGCCGACGGCTCGCATGCTCCCGAGGATCTGCCGGCCCTGCTGGCCGCCCTCGAGGATGCCGATCTCGTGCTGGGCTCGCGCTACGTGCCCGGCGGCACGGTGTGCAACTGGCCGGCGCACCGCGAGTGGATCTCCCGCGGCGGCAATCTGTACTCGCGCATTGCGCTGGGCGTGTCGATCCAGGACATCACCGGTGGCTACCGTGTGTTCCGCCGCCAGGTGCTGGAGGAGCTCGATCTCGACGACGTGTCGTCGCAGGGCTACTGCTTCCAGGTCGACGTGGCGTGGCGGGCCGTGCGGGCCGGATTCCGGGTCCGCGAGGTACCCATCACGTTCACCGATCGCGAGCGGGGAACGTCGAAGATGAGCGGCGGGATCGTCGGCGAAGCGTTCTGGCGTGTGACGTGCTGGGGGGCCAACCGACTGCTCCACCGCTCCCGGGGCCAGGACGACGCGGTGTCCGGGGCGCGGTTCGTGCATGACTGAGGTCCGCGAGGAGCTGACCTGGGAGTTGTTCGGGACGGCGTCGCGCGAGCTGGCCGAGCAGGTCGCGGCTGACGGCTACCAACCCGACATCATCCTGTCGATCGCGCGGGGCGGGCTGTTCGTGGCCGGCGCGCTGGGCTACGCCCTGGACGTCAAGAACCTGCACGTCGCCAACGTCGAGTTCTACACGGGGGTGAACGAGCGCCTGCCCGTGCCGATCCTGCTGCCACCGGTGCCCAACGTCGTGGACCTGTCCGGCGCGCAGGTGCTCGTCGCGGACGATGTGGCCGACACAGGGGCCACTCTGAAGCTCGTCCGCGACTTCTGCGCCGGTCACGTGGCCGACGTGCGCTGCGCCGTGGTGTACGAGAAGCCGCACAGCACGGTGGCGTGCGAGTACGTGTGGCGGCACACCGACCGGTGGATCAACTTCCCGTGGTCGACGCAGCCGCCGGTCGTGAAGCGGTCGAATCAGGTGCTCGACGCCTAGCAGGGTGCTGTTCAGCGCGCTCATCGGCGCACACGACAAAGCCGGGCCACCCCGCGGGTGACCCGGCTCCGGTTGTCAGGTCAGGCGATCTCGCGACGGCGCTCGGCCAGCAGCTCCAGACGCTCGGTGAGGAGCGCCTCCAGTTCGGCCACCGACCGGCGCTCGAGGAGCATGTCCCAGTGGGTGCGGGGTGGCTTGACCTTCTTCTGCTCGGGCTCGTTGCCATCGACCAGCCTGGAGATGCTGCCGTGCAACCTACACTCCCAGGTCGCCGGCGCCTCCGCATCGTTGGCGAAAGGCACCTCGAAGTCGTGCCCACGCGGGCACGCGTAGCGCATCGACTGCCGCGGCGCGAGGTCGTGGTTGCGGTCGGTCTCGTAGCTGACAGCCCCGAGCCGGCTGCCACGGAGCACGCGGTCGGCCATGCGTCTTCCTCCCGTTCACGGCCCCAGGGAGGTTCCCTTGGGGCATTTCCACCGGGTGTAACGTCTGCGGAGCAGCCGTCTGTTCCCGCCATTGGGGCGGTCCCCGCCAGATGGCGTCGTTGCCCGACGGACACCGGACGTTTGTTGCCCCGATCGTTGAGTGTCCCCCATGTAGGCCCGTTACACACGCCACTGTGACGTGTCAGCCGACTGTGACCTATGTCACCGCTGTTGACGAGGTCTTTACGTGGGGGCGGCTCCCCGTCATCAGAACCTTCCCCGCACGCAAACTGCCGGCCAGGACAGTGCAGCGAGGAGCGCGTCGTCGTCATGCGTCGGCCGCTACGACCGGCGGACGCACCGGCGACAGCGCCAGCAGACCCACGGCGAGCACCAGCAGGATGCCGACGATGCCGGCGCGGTCGGAGCCGAACAGGTAGGTGAACAGGCCCACGAGTGTGGGGGCGAGGAAGGACACCGCTCGCCCGGTGGTGGCGTAGAGGCCGAACAGCTGGCCCTCCTGACCCGCGGGGGCGAGCCGGGCGAGGAAGGTGCGCGACGAGGACTGCGCAGGCCCGACGAAGAGCGTGAGGAACAGGCCGAAGATCCAGAACATCGTGGGACCGGACACGAACAAGAGGATCACCCCGGCCACCAGCATCCCCACCAGCGAGCCCACGATCACGGCCTTGGGTCCGACCCGGTCGTCGATCCGCCCCGCCACGAGCGCGCCGATCGCGGAGACCACGTTGGCCGCGACACCGAAGACGAGCACGTCGCCTGCGCCGATCCCGTAGACCGTGACAGCCAGGACCGCCCCGAAGGTGAAGATCGCGGCGAGGCCGTCGCGGAACAGGGCGCTCGCGCCGAGGAAGTACACGGTGTGCGGACTGGACCGGTAGAGGTCGCGCAGGTCGGAGAACAGTGCCCGGTAGGAGCCGACGACCCCCAACCGTGGTGGGCGCGCCGTCCGGGGCGGAGCCTCGGGCACGGCGAAGAACATCGGCAGCGCGAAGACGAGGAACCAGCCGGCCGCGACGAGCGCGACCAGCCGGATGTTGAGCCCGTTTTCGGTGGGGACGCCGAGGATGCCCCCGTCACCGCTGATGAAGCCGACGTAGACCACCAGCAGCAGCACGATCCCGCCGAAGTAACCCATGGCCCAGCCGAAGCCCGACACCCGGCCGATCGTCGCCGGCGTCGAGACTTGGGTGAGCACCGCGTTGTAGGACACCGAGGCGAGCTCGAAGAAGATCGACCCGAGGCCGAGGAGTAGCAAGCCCAGCCACAGGAAGCGATAGTCGTCCTCGACGAGGGAGAGCCCGGCCATCGACGCGACAGTCAGCGCGGTCCAGATCCCGACCGACAGCTTGCGGCGCCCCGCTGCGTCGGTGCGCTGCCCGATCACGGGGGCCATCAGCGCGATGAGCAGACCTGATGCGCCGATCGAGTAGCCGAGCCAGCTGTTCGCGTTGACGCTGCCGGGCAGGTCCTCACCCACCGCGTCGGTCAGGTACACGGAGAAGACGAACGTCAGGATCACGGCGTTGAACGCCGCCGATCCCCAGTCCCACAGTCCCCAGGAGACAATCTGGCCGCGAGCGGCAGAAGTGGGCGGCGCGGCCGTGTTCACGAGCGGAGGGTAGCGGCGACCGCTGCCCGTGCACGGCCGTCCTCAACGGTGATGCTCAACCGTCACGAGCCCTGCCAGGAGCCGCGGGAGTGCAGCACCTCGCGCAGCAGGTCGGGCCGGTCGGAGAGCAGGCCGTCGACGCCGAGGTCGAGCAGGGCGCCCATCTCGACCGGGTCGTCGACGGTCCACACGTGGATCTCGCGGCCACCCTGATGTGCCGCACGCACGAGCGCGGCGTCGACCACTGTCAGCGCACCGAAGCGGCGGGGGAGCTGGGCGAGGTTGCCCGTCACCGGTGGCGCCGGTAGGCGCGACAACGGCCCCGGCAGCGCGTCGAGCCAGGCCCGAGCGCGCAACCCGAATGCCGAGCGCTGGGCCAGGGAGGTGCACAGCCGGGCGCCGCCCGCGCTTCTCGCCTTGGCCAACCGCCCGTCGTGGTAGCTCCCGAGGCAGACGCGATGCCAGCTGTCGGTCCGGTCGAGCACCGCGAGCACGGGCTCGACGACGGCGTGGGATTTCAGCTCGATCGTGATCCGGGTGTCGGGCAGCTCGGTGAGCACCTGTTCGAGCAGCGGGATCGGCTCGCTGCCGTTCACCCGGGCCTGGGCGATCGCTGCGGCCGGCAGGGCCGCGATCGGCCCGACGCCGTCGGTGGTGCGGTCGAGCGTCGCGTCGTGATGCACGACGGGCACGGCGTCTGCACTCGCGTGCACGTCGAGCTCGAGGTAGCCGAACCCCTCGTCGACAGCGCGGCGGAACGCGGGGAGGGTGTTCTCGTAGCCCGCGAGGTCGCCCGTGTGCCAGCCCCGGTGGGCGTACGCCCGCGGGTACGGGCCGTCGAGGTAGGGATGCCGGTCCACGCGTGGAGCCTGCCAGCCGTCGTGGCTCACGAGCGACGCGGAAGTCGTTGCGGGTCGGTGAACAGCGGGGCGAGCAGGTCGCCGTGCTCGGCGATCCGGGCGGGCAGGTCATCGGCGGTGAACACCAGGTCCTCGACGCGGCGACAGGAGCGCACCTCCTCCCATGTCACGGGCGTCGCCACGGTGGGCCGCGCCCGGCCCCGCAAGGAGTAGCTTGCGATCGTCGTCTTGTGCGGGTTGTTCTGGCTCCAGTCGACGAACACCTTGCCCCGGCGTCGAGCCTTGGCCATCACGGCGGTGACCCGGCCCGGGGTCTCGCGGGCCAGCTCCTCGGCGAGCGCCTTGGCGAACTCCGACGTCCGCTCGGCACGGGACACCGTGACCGGGAGGTACAGCTGCAACCCCTTGCCGCCACTGGTGCGCGGGTACGCCACCAGTTCGTCGTCGGCCAGGCGGTCGGCGATCCGCTCCGCGACACGGGCGCAGTCGACGACCGTGGTGCCCTCACCCGGGTCGAGGTCGAACACCACCAGGTCCGGGAGCTGCTGCCCGCCGCGCGGGCCGATCCGCCACTGCGGGACGTGCAGCTCCAGCGCGGCGAGGTTCGCGGCCCACGCCAGGCCCTCCGCGTCGTCTATCAACGGGAAGTCGGCGTTCTCCGAGCGGCCTCCGGGCGTGCCGACCCGTGCAGTCCGGATCCACTCCGGGGCGTGGCGCGAGACGTCCTTCTCGAAGAACGACGACTTCTCCACCCCGTCCGGCCAGCGGACCATCGTGACCGCCCGGTTGCGCAGGTGCGGCAGCATGACGTCGGCAACGGCCAGGTAGTGCGCGAGCACCTCCGACTTCGTGGTGCCGGTGAGCGGGTAGAGCACCTTGTCCGGGTTCGTGAGCCTCGCGCGCCCGACGCCGGCCGCTCCGCCGCGCCGAGGCGCCTCCCGGCGCCCCTGTTTCGCCGGTGCGCCCGTGCTCACCTCCACCCACCGGGCGCTGCGCCGCCCCGGCTCGTACGGGGAGTCGGCGTCCTTCGCCACGACGTGGGGGAGGCCCTGCTGCCCGGCCGCTGCCACGACCTCCGGGCCGCCGCCGGGGAAGACGGGCGCGAGTTTCCAGTGCTGGCCGTCGAGGGATAGCCGTTCCAGCAACGCGCGCCGCTCCCGGAACGGCAGCCGGCAGGTGTCGCGGCCGTCGAGATGGAGCAGGTCTCCGATCCACAGCTCGGCCTTCTCCACCGGCCCTGTCAGCTCACCGTCGAGGAGCACCTGCGTGGCGCCGAGCGAGGGCCCCAGCTCGCGCAGGCGCGGAACGGACAGCTCCTCGCCGTCCTCGTCGGTGACCTGCGTCCGGCCGCCCTCCACGCGCAGCATGACGCGCCTGCCTCCGAAACCGACCTGCAACCACCGGTCCCGGTTGTCGTCCGCGGTCGGGGGCGGCCCGGGCGTCGCAAGCATCGGCAGCACGCCGTGGGGGAGGGGCTCTCGTCCGGGAGCCGGGTCGGAGCGGCGCAGCAGCCAGTTGTCCTTGGCTCCGTCACGGTCGGTACGGATGAACACGAACCGGCCCGACGCCCGGTCACCACGCAGCCGGACGATGACCTCGCGGGGGTTCCACTTCTCGGTCTCGTAGGTGCCGGCATCCCAGATCGTCATCGCGCCGCCGCCGTACTCGCCGGGCGGGATCTCCCCGGAGAACTCCAGGTACTCGATCGGATGGTCCTCGGTACGCACCGCGAGCCGGATCGTCTCCGGCTCGGTCGGCAGGCCCTTCGGTACGGCCCAGGAGGCAAGCACACCATCCCGCTCGAGCCGGACGTCCCAGTGCAACCGGCGCGCGTGGTGTTCCTGAATGACGAATCGGTGACCGGGACCGGGCGACGTCGGATCCGTCTCGGGCACAGGCTCGGGCGTGCGCCTCGCGTCGCGCTTGCGGCGGTACTCCTCCAGCGGCACGAAGCAAGGTTAGGGCTTGCGTCCACCATCCGGACGATGTCAGCATAGGCTTGCCTGAACAAAGGAGGGCCTGTGTACGTCTGCATCTGCGCAGCGGTGCCGGACACCGAGATCCGTTCCTGCATCGCCCGCGGTGCCCGTACCGTCGAAGACGTCGGCAACGCGTGCGGCGCCGGCACCGGATGCGGTTCGTGCCACGACCACATCGACGTCTTCCTCGCGGCCGCGCACGCTCCGTCGGAACTGATGGACCTCCCCGCCACAGCCTGAGCCCTGAGGATCTCCTGAGCTGCGCAAAGGCGATCCTGCTCGGCCCCCAACGCGCATCACCGCTACCGTCTGTTGTCCCTGACTCCGACGAAGCGAGGACTGCGGCATGCGTGGCGACCCCGAGATCATCGCCCTGCTCAACGACCAGCTCACGAGTGAGCTGACCGCGATCAACCAGTACTTCCTGCACGCGAAGATGCAGCAGAACTGGGGCCTCACCAAGCTCGCGGCGTACACCCGTGCGGAGTCCATCGACGAGATGCGGCACGCGGAGAAGATCACCGACCGCATCCTGTTCCTCGAGGGACTCCCGAACTACCAACGCCTGTTCTCACTGCGGATCGGTCAGACGGTCCGCGAACAGCTGCAGGCCGACCTCGCCGTCGAGCTCGAGGTCGTGGAGCGGCTGCAGCCCGGAGTGACGATGTGCCGGGAAAAGGGTGACCACACCACGGCCAACCTGTTCGAGGAAATCCTCGCCGACGAGGAGCACCACATCGACTACATCGAGACCAACCTCGAGCTGATCGACAGGCTCGGCGAGCAGCTCTACCTGGCCCAGCTCGTCGACCAGCCCCCCACCCCGGGCTGACTCCCGGTCCTTCAAGACCAGCCATCCGGTTCTGCTTGGCACCGCCTGAAAGGGTTTGCAGAGTTTGGTCAGCGACGACGGGGAGCGGCATGGCGGCGACAATCTGATGGCGGCAACGATGTGATGGCGGCAACGATGTGATGGCGGTGAACCATCCGCCACGTGGCCCAGGCCGCGGAAGTCTTCGGTGTCGACGGTATCCCCGGCGATCACCGGGCCCGAGATGGTGCGCCGAGAAACCCGCCGGAAAAAGGTGTTGCAGGCGGAGGCCGCCGCGCTGTCATAACGTCATGGGGACGGCTCCGCCGGCGAGCCCGGGGGCTCGAATGTATGTTCGAGTCATGACCGAGAACCGTGCAGGGGCAGATTCCAGCGCCGCCAAGGATCCTGACGACTGGACGACCGGCGACGAACCGATGACCGGCGCCCAGAAGTCGTACTTGCAGACGCTGGCGCAGGAGGCAGGCGAACAGCCGCCACCGGACGACATGTCCAAGGCGGACGCCTCGAAGCGGATCGACGAACTGCAGGAACGCACCGGCCGCGGCCGCTGACTGACCGACCGGCACTGGGTGCTTCCCCCGGGTCGATAACCGATGAGCCGATAATCAACGTTATGACAGTTCCTCCGCGTCACCGGGCGACGCCCGCCGATCCAGCGGCCCTGGTCGGCGGGCCTGCTAGAACGTGATCTCCGGGCCTCTCTGCCGACGCCGGGGTTCCCGAACGTCCAGCGGCTCCTCGAGGAGTGCGCGAACGCCGCGAACTGACCCGAGCACGAAGGAGGCCCCGCACCGGCGGTGTGGGCCCCTTCCGTGTGGGTCA
>DASRSC010000180.1:0-1644 GCA_035695525.1 Pseudonocardia sp.
GCAGTCCTCGCGCAGGAACCGCGACTGGTTGGCCGCACGGGTGCGCGCGTCGAGCCCGGCGTGGTAAGGCAGGGCCGCGATGCCCTGCTGCACAAGGAATTCGGCGGTCTTGTCGACCGACGCCCGGGACAGGCAGTACACGATGCCGGCGTCGCCCCTGTGCTCGGTGCGCAGCAGGTCGAGCAGTTGCCTGCGGGGCTCGTTCTTCGGCACGATCCGGTACTGGATATTGGGCCGGTCGAAGCTCGCCACGAAGTGGCGAGCCTCCTTCAGGTTGAGGCGGAGCGCGATCTCGGCATGGGTGGCCTGCGTCGCGGTCGCGGTCAGAGCGATCCGGGGTACCGTCGGCCAGCGCTCGTGCAGCATCGCCAGTGCCAGGTAGTCGGGGCGGAAGTCGTGGCCCCACTGCGACACACAGTGCGCCTCGTCGATCGCGAACAGGGCGATCCTGCCGCGATCCAGCAGCCGCTGCGTGGCCGGGACACTCAGACCCTCCGGCGCCAGATAGAGCAGATCGAGATCGCCCGCGAGGAACGACGCCTCGACGGCGCGGCGCTCGTCGAGGCTCTGTGTCGAGTTGAGGAAGTCGGCCCGGACGCCGAGTGCCCGCAGTGCGTCGACCTGATCCTGCATGAGCGCGATCAGCGGGGAGATGACGACGCCGACGCCCTCGCGCACCAGGGCCGGGATCTGGTAACACAGCGACTTGCCACCGCCGGTCGGCATGAGCACGAGCGCGTCGCCACCCGCGACGACATGGTCGATGACCTGCTGCTGGGAGCCCCGGAAGGCGTCATATCCGAAGACCCGCTGGAGGACTTCTCGCGCGTGCTCCTCGGCTGCCACCCGGCGAGTCTACGTTCGCGACCGCGTGCCGCAACCACGCCGGTACGCGGGTCCCAAAAGTCCGGTGCATGACTTTCCGACCTGGTCGGCTGGGGGCACCGCTAGCCTCAGGCTGGTTGGGCCCTGTCCTGTCGATCGTGTCGAGCCGAGGCGAAGTCGGGGCCTCGATCCGGCAAGACGGCGGGACAGGGCCTCGTTGTGGGAGAAGGTCCGGTGGTACGGATAAGGCTTCTCGGTCCGGTCGACGTGATCGTGCACGACACCCCGTACGCGGTGCCCGGCCTGCGGCGCAAGGCCGTTCTCGTGGCCCTGGCGCTGCAGCCTGGACAGATCGTCCACGTGGACCGGCTGATCGACATCGTCTGGGGCGATGCCGCGCCCGCCACCGCGGCCAACACGCTGCAGGCCCACATCTCCCAGCTGCGCCGCCTGCTCGGCGGGCGGCACACGATCCAGTCCCGCCCCCCGGGGTACGTGCTGGACGTCGGCGCCGAGGCCACCGACCTGGAGCAGGCGGAGCGTCTGCTCCGCGAGGGGACGCAGGCTGCCGACCCGGTCGACGGTGTGGCGCTGGTGCGGGCCGCGGTCTCCCTGTGGCGCGGGGCGCCGCTGGCCGACCTCGCCGAACTGCCCTGGTTCGGCGATCACGCACGACGGCTGGAGCATCTGCTGCTGCACGCCCGGCAGACCCTCGTCGAGGCCCGTCTGGCGCTGGGCGAGCACACTGCGCTGGTACCGGAGCTGGAAGCCCTCAGCCGGCAGCACCCGCTGCACGAGCAGATCCACCGGCAACTGATG
>DASRSC010000181.1:0-7396 GCA_035695525.1 Pseudonocardia sp.
GCCTTCGCGGCCACTCCCTCGCCCTCGTGGATGAGGCCAAGGAGGATGTGCTCGGTGCCGATGTAGTTGTGGTTGAGCATCCTGGCCTCTTCTTGGGCCAGAACGACAACACGCCTCGCTCGGTCGGTGAACCTCTCGAACATTTACACTCCTAGCCTGGCTGCGCCATGCACCGGCGCGCGCTGCGCCGTGTACACCCCGGGTACCACTGTATCGGCCCGGGGGCGGTGGTCGCCTGGGTCGTTCGTAGTGGAAACAACGCTGCAACCCGCGCGGGGATTCCCCGTCGGGCCGTTGCGCCGGTGAACTCGCTGCTCAGTCGCCTGCAGCCGCTGCACTCTCGACGGCCTTGTCCTCCCGCCATCCCTCTTCGTCGCGGCCTAGACGCCAATACCCCGAGACCGACAGCAGCTCGCGCGCCACCTCACGCTCGGCGAGGAGATGAGTCCGGACACCGCGCACCAGTCCGGCCTCCCCGTGTACGAAGGCGTGTACGCGCCCGGGCGGGAAGTCCAGGGCTCGGACGGCTTCGACAAGCTGGTCGGGCGCATTCGCATCCCGGTGGAGCCAGCAGATCCGCAGGTCGCCCGGTGAGCTCAGCTCCTGCTGCTCGGCGGCGTCGGCCACCTCCAGGACGGCGCGCGCCGGCACTCCGGTCGGAATGCGCTCACACGCCGCGGAAATGGCGGGAAGCGCGCTCTCGTCGCCCACCAGCAGGTGCCAGTCCGCGTCGGGGTCCGGGGCGTACGCGCCGCCGGGGCCGAGCAGTCGCAGCACATCGCCCGGACGGGCGGCCACTGCCCACGGCCCCGCGATGCCCGCGTCGCCGTGGTGCACGAAGTCGATCGACAGTTCGCCACCGACGGGGTCGAAGGACCTGACGGTGTAGGTCCGGGTGGCCGGCCACTGCTCACGCGGCAGCCGCGCCCGGATCTCGTCCATGTCGAACGGCTCGGGATAAGCCACTCCACGACGGGGGAAGATGATCTTCACATACCGATCCGTGTAGGACGTGTCGGGGAAGGAGGCGAGCTGGTCGCCACCAGCCACTACTCGGATCATGTGCGGGGTCAGCCGCTCCGTGCGGCGAACCTCCAGGACGGTCGTCCTGCGGGCCACGGGACCTCCTCTACCGGCTCCACCGGTGAGGCCACCCTAACAAATGTGGAACGGGCCGGCGCACGCCGCCGGCCCTCACCCGTCCCGTCAATCAGTTCTCCTGGTGGTACGCGTCCAATACCTCGGCCGGAATTCGACCGCGGTCGGACACCTTCATGCCCCGCTTACGGGCCCAGTCCCGGATCGCCTGGTTCTGCTCACGGTCGATAGACGGACGTCGCACCGGGGCGCTCGCCGCCGAGTTGCCACGGCGACGACCGCCTCCGCCGCCGGAACGCCGGGCGGCTGCCACGAACGCCGCGAGTGCGTCCCGCAGCTTCTCCGCATTGTCCTTCGACAGGTCGATCTCGTAGTTCTTGCCGTCGACGCCGAACTCAACCGTCTCGTCGGCGGCATCTCCGTCCAGGTCGTCGATCAGTCGGATCTCACGGATCTGCGCCACCGTCGCAGCCCTCCATACTTCATCGTTGTTGTCTGCGGCGACGCCGCATAGGGCGCACGATATAACTAATTCGCGGTGACTGTCGAGTCGCCCTGCCCCGCACTCACGGTTTGTTACTCAGAACGCACGATCGGGTACAGAATGGTCTCCCTGATTCCGAGCCCGGTCAGCGTCATGAGCAGCCGGTCGATGCCCATTCCCAGACCACCCGACGGTGGCATTCCGTACTCCATCGCACGGAGGAAGTCCTCGTCGACCTGCATCGCCTCGACATCTCCCGCCGCGGCCAGCAGGGACTGCGCGTAGAGCCTTTCCCGCTGCTCCACAGGATCCACGAGTTCGGAGTAGGCGGTGGCGAGCTCCGTGCCGAACACGATGAGGTCCCAGGCCTCGGCGAGTCGCGGCTCGCTGCGGTGCTGCCTGGTCAGTGGCCGGACCTCGATCGGGTAGTCCCGGACGAACGTCGGCTCGACGAGTGTGTGCTCGACGAGCTTCTCGAACAGTTCCAGCACGATCTCGCCGGCCGACAGCGAATCCCGCAGTTCGACATCGTGAGCCACTGCAAGCTTCCGCAGATCCTCCACTGAGGTGTCCAGCGTCACGTCCTGCCCGACCGCCTTCGAGACCGCGTCATGGAGCGTCACCGAACGCCACGGCGTACCCAGATCGTGTTCGGACCCGTCTGCATGCCGGACGACCGTAGAACCGAAGACGGCGCGGGCGCAGGCCAGCACCAACTCCCGCGTCAGATCGGCCATGTCGTCGTACGTCGCGTAGGCCTGGTAGGCCTCCAGCATCGCGAACTCCGGCGAGTGCGTCGAGTCGATGCCCTCGTTCCGGAAGTTCCGATTGATCTCGAAGACGCGCTCGATACCACCCACCACGCTGCGCTTGAGGAAAAGTTCCGGAGCGATCCGCAGGTACAGATCGGTGTCGAGTGCGTTGGCGTGGGTGACAAACGGACGCGCGGTGGCACCGCCGTGCTGCAACTGCAGCATCGGTGTCTCCACCTCGACGAAGTCGCGCTCGTGGAGTACCGACCGCAGTGTGCGCACGACCTCGGCGCGATTGCGGACCATCTCGCGCGCCTGGGGTCGGACGATGAGGTCGACGTAGCGCTGGCGCACCCGCGTCTCCTCGGACAGTTCGCGGTGCGCCACCGGCAGCGGGCGCACGGCCTTCGCGGCCATCTCCCAGCGGTCGGCCATCACCGACAGCTCGCCCCGCCGGGAGGTGGCCACCTCGCCGCGCACGAAGACGTGGTCGCCGAGGTCCACAGTGCTCTTCCAGCGGGCCAGCTCCTCCTCGCCCACCAGCGCGAGACTCAGCATCGCCTGCAGCTCCGTACCGTTGCCCTCCCGCAGAGTGGCGAAGCAGAGCTTGCCGGCGTTGCGCAGGAAGATCACCCGTCCGGTGACTCCGACCTTCTCGCCGGTGCCCGTATCCGGGGGCAGGTCGCCATGAGCGGCGCGCACCTCGCGGAGACTGTGCGTGCGCTCGACCGCGACGGGATAGGGATCCCGGCCCTGGGCCAGCATCTCCGCCCGCTTGGCCCGGCGCACCCGCATCTGCTCGGGAAGCTCGTTGTCGGGGCCGTCGAAGGGCTCGGTGCTCACGCCTCCAGGTTAGTGACGTCTGCATTTGTGTTTCCCAGCCGGTTGCCCGGCGGGAGTCCGGGGCTGACGTACGGTCGAGTACGTGACTGCTTCCCGGGCTCGATCCTTCGGCGCCGCGGCCGCCGAATACGCCCGTTATCGTCCGGAGTACGCCGAGGCCGCCATCGACCGGGCCCTGGAGCCTGTGGTCGCACGTCCCACACTCCGGCTGCTGGACCTGGCAGCCGGCACCGGGAAACTCACGGGCGCGCTGCTCCGTCGCGGCTCGGTCATCGCCGTCGAGCCCGACCCGGCGATGCTCGCCGAGCTGCGGGCCCGGTTTCCGGAGAGCGACGCGCGCGACGGCAGCGCCGAGTCGATCCCGGTGCCGGCCGGATCGGTCGACGCGGTTCTGGTGGGCCAGGCGTGGCACTGGTTCGACGCGCAGCGCGCACTGCCGGAGATCGCTCGTGTGCTACGGCCCGGCGGGGTGCTGGCTGCCCTCTGGAACGGCGACGACCCAGACGTGGAGTGGGTGGCCCGCTATCGCGAGGCGGCCGGAATCGCGTCGCGGTTGCGGGCCGACGCGGGGCTCCGGCTGCCCGAGCACCCTGACTTCGGGCCGAGCGAGCACAGCGCCCATCCCAATCCGGTGCGCACCACCGTCGAGAGTCTGATCGCGATGCTCGCCACGCACTCGTGGTCGCTGGTCGCCGAACCGGCCGAGCGCGAGGCCGCCTTCGCCCGGGTCCGGGCCTACCTCGCCACACGACCGGAGACGTCGGCGGGCGAGTTCGAGCTGCCGCTCGTCACGGACGTGGTGCGCCTGTTGCGCAGATAGGTCAGCCGTAGCCCCAGCAGCGTCAGGTCGGGCACGAACTCGGTGATCGTCTCGGACACGCCTGCCATCAGGGGCGCGAGGCCACCGGTGCCGATGACGGTGACCGGGCCTGCCTTCGGGCCGAGCTCGGCGAGGATGCGCGTGACCAGGCCGTCAACCTGCCCGGCGAAGCCGTAGAGCACGCCGGACTGCAGGCACTCCACCGTGTTCTTGCCGATCACCGAGCGGGGCCGAACCAGCTCGACGGTGCGCAGCGCGGCCGCGCGGGCGGCCAGTGCCTCCAGCGAGACCTCGATGCCGGGGGCGAGGGCGCCCCCGAGAAACTCTCCTTTCGCGGACACGACGTCGATGTTGGTGGACGTCCCGAAGTCGACGACCACGCACGCGGTGTCGAACAGCCGATGCGCGGCAAGCGTGTTCATGACGCGGTCGGCACCCACCTCGCGCGGATTATCGACCAGCAACGGAACGCCTGTGCGCACCCCGGGTCCGACGACGACGTTCGGATCACTGCGGCGGTCGATGAGCAGCCGCAACTCCCGGAGCAGACTGGGCACTGTGGACAGCGCCGCGATTCCGGTGACCTGCGCCGCGTAGCGCCCGAGCAAAGCCTCGACGGCCACCTCGAGCTCGTCGGAGGTCATGCGCGGATCGGTGCGCATCCGCCAGTCGCGCACCAGAGGCGGGTGGACCTCGGGGTCGTCGGTGTCGGTGTCCGCGTAAAGGCCGAGCGCGATCTGGGTGTTGCCGACGTCCACGCAGAGCAGCACGGCGTGTTCCTCCTACAGCTGCACGGCGATGTTGTCGATCAGCCGGGTCCGGCCGAGCCGGGCCGCGACCAGCAGCCGCGCCCGACCGGTTTGGGGGCGTCGTCCGAGGTCGGGGTCGCGGAGCTCGAGGTACTGCACCTGCAGCTCCGGCTCCTCGGCCAGCACCGCGCGCGCGGCGCCCAGTACCGCTTCCGGCCCGCGGGCCGACACCGCAGCCCCGGCGGCCAGCGCACGCTGGAGCGTGGCGGCCACGGGGCGCTCCTCGGGTGCGAGGTAGGCGTTGCGGCTCGAGAGGGCCAAGCCGCCGGGCTCGCGGACCGTCGGCACCCCGACCACCGATACCGGGAAGTCCAGGTCGCGCACCATCTTCTTGATCATCACCAGCTGCTGGTAGTCCTTCTCACCGAAGAACGCGACCTCTGGCGCGACGATGTGGAAGAGCTTCGCGACGACGGTGAGCACACCGGCGAAGTGACCGGGCCGTACGGCGCCCTCGAGCTCGTCGCCGACCCGCCCTGGGACGATCGTGGTGTCGGCGCCGTCGGGGTACATGTCCGTGACACCGGGGAGGAACACCAGCTCGACGCCCTCCTCGCGGCACACCTGCAGATCGGCCTCGAGCGGCCTGGGATAGCGGTCGAGATCCTCGCCCGCCCCGAACTGCAGCGGGTTCACGAAGATCGACACAGCGGTGACTGTGGCGCCCGGCGTCCGACGGGCGTGTCGGATCAGCTCCCGGTGGCCCTCGTGCAGAGCGCCCATCGTCGGCACGAGCGCCACCTTGCGGCCCGCGCCGCGCAGCGCACGCGTCACCGGCGCGATCTCGGCGGGCGACCGGTGCACGGTCAGCTGTCCGGCGGCGTATCCGCCCTGCGTTCGGACCGTCACGGTGAACCTTCCAGGATGGCGAGCACGTCCTTCGCGGCGTACTCGGACAGCAGGCCCGCTGCGGACGCCCGGCGTGCCGTCCGGGCGGCGAGCACGCGGTAGGTCTCGGCGAGGTCAGGGTCGGCGGCAGCGAGCTCGCGCAGGTGTGTGCGCACCGTCGCGACGTCGCCCCGCGCCACCGGGCCGGTCAGCGCCCGGTCACCGTGGCGCAGCACGTTGTCCAGCGCGGCCGACAGCAGCGGTGCGACGAGCCGTTCGGCCGGGCTGACGCCGGCGCGCTCCAGGGTCTCGACGCAGTCGCGGACAAGCGTGACGAGGTGGTTCGCCCCGTGTGCGAGCGCAGCGTGGTACAGCGGTCGGACCTCCTCCGGGATCCGCACGGGCTCCGCACCCATCTCCACGACCAGAGCCTCGCCGACGCTCCACGCGGCCTCGTCGTCTGCCGTGGCTGTCACACCGACGCTGCAGCCCCGGAGCCGCGCGACGTCCTCGGTGCGACCGGTGAACGTCATCACGGGGTGCAGAGCGAGCGGCAGCACACCGTGCTCGGCGGCAGGACGGAGAGCACCGACACCGTGGGCACCGGAGGTGTGCACGACGATCTGGCCTGGACGGAAGCTGCCGGCGGCAGCCAGCCCTCGGACCAGGCCGGGCAGCACGTCGTCCGGAACTGCGAGGAGCACGAGGTTTGCGGCCGCGACGACCTCGTCGGGTGCCCGCAGCGGCACGCCGGGCAGCAGTGCGGCAGCACGCCGCACCGACGCCCGGGACACCCCGGAGGTGGCGACCACGTGGTGCCCGGCGGCGGCCCAGGCCGCCCCCACGACGGCCCCGACGCGACCAGCCGAGACGACCCCGACGGTGAGCCGGGCCGGCCTGTCTGCACCCATCACTTCTCCTCGTTCGTTCGGCGTCCCCGCTCGGGTACCGGACGATGATGAGTCGCCGCGAGCACAGGTTACGCGGCTACGCAGCACCGACGAGGACAGCTGGGCGGCTTCACCAGAACAGTGGCCCAACGGGTGTGACGCACTCGCCGCGCCACTCAGCGGCGAGGTGGGGGCCAGCTCTGTGGCGGCGCATCGGGGGGCACCGCGGGGCTCGGCGGTGGTCCGGGCGGTGGCGGCGTCCAGTTCTGCGGACCCCGGTGCCGCATCGCCACCGTCAGGGCCTCCGGGTGCCCCACCGCACGCGCGCGCGCCCGCAGGAGCCCGCCGAGCGCCTCGTCGTGCCAGTGCGCCCCCGACGCACCGACAGCACCGCGCTCCATCCTCGAGCGGAGGAACGCGAGCTCGGTGACGCTGTCCTGGTAGTCCGAGACGGCCTTCGCCACCTGCCTACCCGATCTACGCCGCACGGCCGCACGCCACCCTCGCCGTCCGGCCAGGCTGGACAGCAGCGGCACCTCGCTCGGCGCAATCCACCCGGCCCGCGCGAAACCGGGCAGCTGATCGATCACGATGCGCTGCTCTCGCCGGCGCTGCCAGACGACGACATATGCCACAGCCAGGAACATCGGCACCATGATGAAGCCGTAGACCAGGAAGAAGACGGCGCCGCCGAAAAGCGATGCCGACCCGTTCCACAGGGCGTGCAGCGCCACCGCCAGGAGATAGCCGATGAGCACCGTGACCACGCGGACGGGGATGCTGCGGCTCCGCGAAGCGATGCCGGCGGCGATACCGGTCATCACGGTGAACAGCGGATGGGCGAACGGTGAGAGCACGCCCCGCAGCAGGAG
>DASRSC010000182.1:0-11102 GCA_035695525.1 Pseudonocardia sp.
CCCGAGTACCCCATTGTCAGCTCCCTCCAGTCGTGCGCGTGCTGCGCGGCAGGCCGACGCAGGCACCATCCGGGTCGACGAGCAGCAGGTCGGCGCCTGCGGGGAACGCCACCGCTTCCCGGGCCTCAAGCCAGCCCGCCGGCAGCCCGGTCGCGGTGATCACGGCGCCGGCCGCTGTGCCGGGCCCGGTCAGGCGCACCGTCGGGCCGCCGGTCAGGGCGGGCACGGCGAGGGTGACCAGCGCGGCCTCCTCCGGGTCGGCCGGACTCCCCACGCGGACGGCCCGCAGCTCGTCCACCGTGACCGGGCGCAGCACCGCGACCAGCCGCGCCTCCCCGAGGCCTGACGCAGGCGCCGACGTCGCAAGAGCGACGGCGCCGAGCCACTGCTCGGTGGCAACGGCGCCGTCGCCGAGCACGCACACCGGCGTGTCGAGGTCGGCGAGGGCGAGCAGCGGTCCGAGCGCGGACAGCACCCCCGCCGATACCGGCAGGTGGGTGGTCGTCCCCGGCCGGGCCAGTGCATCGAGGACGGCGCGGAAGGCGCGGTGGGCGTCCCGGTTGCCGGGCCGGACCAGCGGCGGCGCAACTGCGGCCCCCGTCACGCGAGCTCCTCGAACGCGACGACGGTGGGGGCGAGGGCTGCCCACTCGGCAGCTTCGGCCGCGGCCACGCGCTGCGCGACGCGGTGGCACAGGGCAGCCACCTCTCCCGCCATCGGCCTGTCCGCCTCAGCCTCGGCGTCGCACACGGCTGCGGCGAGCACGGCCGCCCGGTCGTCACCGAGGCGCATCGCCCACCCCCGGCTCCCGCCCAGCTCCACCTCGGCACGGCACGCGAGCACGTCGCCCAGCAGGAACCGCTCGTGGCCGACCGGCTCCAGCACCTCCGTCGCCACGCACCCGACCTCCGGCGGGACCAACACCGCCAGCCGCGCGCCATCGGCCAGGCACCCGTCGGCCAGCGCCACGAGCTCGGCGGTCCCGGCCTGCGCCAGCAACCCGACCCGCTCCTCCCGCGACTCCGCAGCCGCTACCCGTTGCTCTGTCACGCTCATACCGCTCATCCCGGTCCTTCCCCGAGCTCCACCACCACGCGGAGGGCATCCGCGCGCATCCAAGAACTGCTGCACATCACTGGGGGCCCGCCCTCGCCGTCACGGCTGAGGCTCTCCACCAGCCAGACCGGTGCCGTCGACTCCATCTGCAGCCCGGCGAGCACGTCCGCGGGCGGCACGTCGAGGCTCACGCGACTCCACGACCGCACCGGCTGAACGCGTCCGACCTGGCGCAGCACCAGGTCGACGGACTCGGCGGCGTGCAGCGCGGCGCCCAGCTCCGGGACGGTCGCGACCGGGATCCACTCGTGCGACGCGGCCGCCAGCAGGTCGTCGATGTAGGACTGGCGGCGTAGCCGGTGCGCGCGGGTGCCCGGCGGCAGGTCGAGCAGGCCAGCGGGGCCCTCCGGCAGGGCCACCACGTCGACGCCGCGCACGACCGTCCGGGGATGTGCTCCCGCCGCGGCCACGGTCTCGTGCCACGACGGGCGCCGGCCGTGGGAGATGACGTAGTCGATCCGCCGGTTGACGAACGTCCCGGCGCCCTGGATCCGGCGCACCAGGAGCCTGCGTTCCAGCTCCTGCAAGGCCGCGCGCGCCGCCGCCCGGCTGACGCCGAACCGCAGGGTGATGTCGTGCTCCCCGGCGACGCGCGCCCCCGCGGGCAGATCGGGCAGCTCGGTCGCGAGCTGCTCGGCGATGTCCAGGTACCGCGTGCCTCGGGAAGGGATGACGGAGCCCATGTCCACGACCCTTCGGCAGACGATGTTCGCGAGAACGAGGCTGCCCCTCCGACTTGTCCGGACAACTCCGCTGACACGAACGGGGGGCGGTCCCCGGGTGAACCCCGGTGACGGTTGTCGCCGACCAAGTGGGGCAAAGGGGATCAGTCGCGAGTTGAGCGGGCATGGGCAGCGAACCGTTACTGCGCGTTACGCCTGTCGTAACCCGGGGGACCGCCCGCCAGCATCGCGGGCGCGGAGGCTCGGCCCTGTTGTCGGACCGCCGGACCGTCAGTCCCGTCTCGCGCCGAACAGGGAGACCAGACCTGCCATGAACCGCACTCTCCGCCACGTGCTTCCCGCCGTGGCTGCCGTGCTCCTCACCGTCGCCCTCGCTGCGTGCGGCGAGAGCGCCTCCACCGCTACCGGCGGCGGTGGAACGGGAGCGGCCGACCCGGACACCCTGGTCTTCGCCGCCGTCCCCAGCGAGCAGTCGACGAGCCTGCAGGCGGACTTCAAGCCGGTCCTCGACATGCTCGCGCGCGAGACCGGAAAGAAGATCGAGTTCCGCCAGGCGACGGACTACGCCGCGGTGATCGAGGGCCAGCTCTCCGGGCAGGTCCAGATCGCCCAGTACGGCCCGCTGTCATTCGTGCTCGCGCAGGCCAAGGGCGCCGCGATCACCCCGGTCGGGGCTCAGATCAGCGCCAAGGGCGCCACCCCCGGCTACCAGTCCTACGCCATCACGAAAGCGGGTTCGCCGATCAAGTCGATCGCGGACTTCGCGGGCAAGAAGATCTGCTTCGTCGACCCCAACTCGACGTCCGGGTATCTCTACCCCACCGCAGCTCTGCTACAGGCCGGGATCGACCCGACCACCGGTATCCAACCGATCTTCGCCGGCGGCCACGACGCCTCCGTTCTGGAGGTCGCGTCCGGTCGCTGCGATGCCGGGTTCGCCGAGGACTCGATGGTGGACACGACGCTCATCCAGAAGGGGCAGCTGAAGCCCGGCGATATCACCACCCTCTGGAAGTCCGACATCATTCCCGGCTCGCCCGTCGCGATCAGCACGTCGCTCTCCCCCGAGCTGCAGGCGAAGCTCACCGACGCCTTTCAGAACAAGGCGAACGCCGACTACCTGAAGGCCAACGGTTTCTGCGACGGGACCTGCACGGTCGGCGACGGCGGCTATTGGGGTTATGCGCCGGTGGACAACGCCTTCTACGACCCGATCCGCAAGGTCTGCGACACCACCAAGAACAAGAACTGCACCACCGCATCATGACGGGCAGGGGGAGGACGGACGGGAGCGCGAACGGCGCCGGCACCCCGCCGGTGGTGGAGTTCGCCGGGGTCACGAAGCGGTTCGGTCCCGACGTCCTCGGCCTCGACGACGTCTCCCTGACGGTGCACACGGGCGAGGTGGTCGTCCTGCTGGGTCTGTCCGGTTCGGGGAAGTCCACTCTCCTGCGCCACGTCGACGGCCTGCAGCTGCCCACCTCGGGCACGGTGCGGGTGCTCGGGGTCGACGTCGGCGCGGCTCGCGGCAGCGAGCTGCGGGCGCTGCGCCGCCGGATCGGCTTCGTCTTCCAGCAGTTCGACCTGGTGGGCAGCCGCACGGTGCTGGAGAACGTGTGCACAGGCGCCCTCGGCCGGGTCCGCGGGCCCCGCCTGGGCCTGCCGACGTACCCGAGAGCGCTGCGCCGTGAGGCGTTGGAGCACCTGGACAGGGTGGGGCTGGGCGACCGGGCGTTCCAGCGGGCGGACACCCTGTCTGGCGGGCAGCAGCAGCGGGTCGCGGTGGCCCGCGCGCTGATGCAGCGGCCCGAGGTGCTGCTGGCCGACGAGCCGGTGGCATCGCTGGACCCCGAATCGTCCGAGCAGGTGATGGCCCTGCTGAAGACGATCAGCCGGGAGAACTCGCTCACCGTGCTCTGCAGCCTGCACCAGGTGGACCTCGCGCTCGGCTGGGGCGACCGGATCGTGGGCCTGCGCACCGGGCGGACCGTCCTCGACCTGCCGACCGCCGGACTGGGCCGCGACGACGTGATGGCGGTGTACTCCGGCGTCGGCGCCGACGCGGGAGCGCTGCTGACGACCGCGGGTTGATGGCCGCCCCCACCGCCGGCGCCGGGGCGCCCCAGCGGCTCGCGGCGCGACCGTCGGCGTCGTCGACGGTCGCCGTGTTCGTGCTGCTCGCGATCCTGGCTGCAGCGCTGTGGGCGTTCGCCGACCTGCGGATCAACGTCGCGACGTTCGTCGACGGCTCCCACCAGGCCGTGGCGTTCGCCCGGCGGACGCTGCCGCTCGACTTCCCGCCGTTGCCGGAGATCCTCCGCCTCTGCGGGCAGACCCTCGCCATCGTCATTCTGGCCACCCTGCTCTCGACGATCCTGTCGGTGCCGCTGGCGCTGCTCGCTGCCACCACCACGACCCCGAACGACGCGAGTCGCCTCGGGGCGAGGGCGTTGATCGTCGTCGCCCGCGCGGTGCCCGACGTCGTGCTGGCGATCGTCTTCGTCCGAATCTTCGGCATCGGCGCGCTCACCGGCGTACTGGCCATGGGCCTGCACTCCGTCGGCATGATCGGCAAGATGTACGCCGACGCGATCGAGCAGATCGACGCCGGAGCACCCACCGCGCTCACGGCGACCGGCGCCACCCGCCTGCAGCGGATCGCGGGCGGGGTCCTCCCCCCCGTGTTGCCGGCGTTCGTCGCGATCGGGCTGCACCGGCTCGACATCAACCTGCGCGTCTCCGTCGTGCTCGGGTTCGTGGGCGTGCAGGGAATCGGCTTCGCCATCGCGGACTCGCTGGCCGTGCTCGACTACCAGCGCGGGATCGCGCTGGCGCTGGTCGTGCTCGTGCTGTGCATCGTCGTCGAGCTGATCTCAGGGGCCATCCGCACCGCGCTCCTGGGCCGCGCGGCAGCCGGCCCCCTGCGCGGGATATCGGGCGGCCTGTCCCGGCTCGTCCACGTCCGGAGTGCGATCGGTCGGCACACAGAGCGCCGGGACGACGGGCTAGACCTGGACGCGGACCTCACTCGGGATCCGCGCCTGCGGTCCGCCGCGGCCCTCGTCGAGGGCAGGCTGGCCCCGCCGTGGGACGCCAGGCGGATCTCTGCGGCGACCTATACGGCAATCACAGCTGCCGTGCTCGTCGCGTCCGTCGTCGCCTCGGGCGTCTCACCCCTGGAGTTCCTCGAGGCGCTCCCGCGGGTGCTCGCCAGCCTGGGGCTGTTCCTCCCACCCGAGACGGCCGGCCTCTTCGGGGCGCTGCTCGAACAGCTGCTGGTGACCGTGCAGATCGCGCTCGCCGCGACGCTGATCGGCGTGGTGCTGTCCCTCCCGATCGGTGCGCTCGCCGCGCGCAACGTCGCGCCCACGCCGGGCGTCGCGAATGCGTTCCGGCTCGTCATCCTCCTCATCCGCGGCATCCCGGAACTGATCCTCGCGATCGTCTTCGTGGTGATCACGGGCCTCGGCCAGGTGGCAGGTGCGGTGGCGCTCGGGGTGGGCGCGGTGGGCTTCCTCGGCAAGCTGGTGGCGGACTCGCTGGAGGAGGTCGACGCCGGGCCACAACGGGCCCTGCTCGCTACCGGCGGTTCACGGTCACAGGTGTTCTTCGCGGCGACGGTCCCGGCCGGGGCCCGCGCGATCGTGGCGCACGTGCTCTACCTGCTCGACACGAATATCCGCTCGGCAACGCTGCTCGGCATCGTGGGTGCGGGCGGGATCGGCTTCTACCTGATCAGCGCCGCACGGGTGCTCGAGTTCGGCGTCGTGACCACGATCTTGATCATGATCTTCTGCACGGTTCTGCTCGTCGAACTGCTGGCGATCTGGCTGCGGGACCGGTTCTGAGTGGCTTCTCCGACAGAGATGACGGTTCCATGAACATCCGCGAAACGGTGCGCACGGACCTGCTGGCCATGGCCGACCTGCCCTACGACGGCGAGGAGGTCGATCAACTCGCCCATGCTCTGCAGGCCGGCACCCTCGCCGCCGCGGCGGATGGCCGGCCCGCGCTGGTGGCCGCGGCCCTGCTGCATGACGTGGGCAGGCTGCCGCACGTGGAGGCCGCGTTGCCTGCGGCTCCGCACGAGCGGGCGGGCGCCGCGTACGTCACCGCGTTGCTCGGTGCGGAGGTGGGGTGGCTGGTCGGGTCGCACGTCCTGGCCAAGCGGGCGCTGGTGGCCACCGACCCCGACTACTTCGCCCTGCTCTCCCCGACCTCGGTGCGCACCCTCGCCGAACAGGGCGGGCCGGCCGCCGGGGACGAGGTGGAGCGATTCCTGCACCATCGGCTCGCCGCCGACGCGATGCAGCTGCGGCGGTGGGACGACCAGGCCAAGGACCGGGCCGCCCGGCCGATGCCGATCGACGACCTGCTGGACGCAGCCCTCGGCTGACCGGCGGCAGGCTCAGGGCCGGATCCGCACCACGACCTCGGTGTCGGTGACCCGCTCCACCCCCACCGTGAAGCCCTGGGCCTGCGTCTCCCCGCCCACCGGAACGGTGATGCGCTGCCCGGCGATCTCCAGTTCGGCCGTGCCCCCCTCCACGCCGACGACCCGGGCCTCGATGCCCAGCACGGACACCGCCGCGGCACCGCTGCGCGGGAACGTGATGGTGCAGCCGTCGAGCCCGCAGTCGGTCTGCGATCCTCCGCCCCCACACCCGGCGAGGACGAACGCGATGAGAGCGGTCAGGACGAGCGTGGCGGCACGACGGATCATGATCAGATCGTACGGGCCGGGCGCCCGATTTGTCCGGTACCCGGGTGGCCGCACACGCGGGGCGACGGGGCGTGCTCGCGGAGGTGGCGCAGGGGCCACGGTGGCCCCCTGGGCGAGGCGGCGCACCCGCCCGAGGATAGGGGCTTCCACCTCGGGACGCTGCTGGTCGAGGCCATCCTTCCGGTTGACGTCAGGGCGGCCGGTCAACCGTACGGTGGGCAGCCAGGCGACCACACGGAATCCCGGGGGACCCATGACCGGACCGACAGTGCCGACGGCGGAGCGCACGGCCGATCGACGCGCGGAGTTCATCGATGCGGCGGACCGGCTCGCCGAGCGCTTCGCCGAGCGTGCGGCAGCGCACGACCAGGACGGCAGCTTCCCGCACGAGAACTATGTTGACCTCGCCGATGCCGGTCTGCTGCGCCTCTCCGTTCCGCAGGAGCTCGGCGGCCTGGGAGCGGGGCTCGGCGACGTCATAGCGGTGCTCGAACGGCTCGCGGCGGGCGACGGCGCCACGGCGCTCTCCGTCACGATGCACATCTCGCCACTGGGCCAGTGGGGCGCCGTGTGGCGGCGCACCGGTAGCCTCCGGCTGGCGCACCTGCTGCGCGAGGCGGCGGCCGGGTCGCTGGTCTGGGCGGCGATCACCGGTGAGCCCGGCGTCCGCAACGACATGACGGATGCACGGACGGTGGCGGAGAAGGTCGCCGGCGGGTACCTCCTCACCGGCCGGAAGATCTTCGCAACCAACACCGCGATCGCCACCCACTTCTCGACGACGGCCCGGCACGACGGCGCCGACGATGGGCCACGGCTGCTGCTGTGCCAGGTGGCGATGGACCAGCCCGGTGTGCGGGTGCACCCCACGTGGAACGCGATGGGGATGCGGGCCACCCGTAGCGACGACCTGGAGCTCGACGGCGTCTTCGTGCCCGACGAACAGGTCGTGCACTCGCTCCCGGTGGGGCATCTGGATCGGCGGGTGCTGGAGACGGTGTGGGCGTGGGCGATGCCGGCGTTCGGGGCGGTCTACACGGGCATCGCCGCGGGAGCCCTCGACTGGACCGTGCGCCGGGTCATCCGCTCCGAGCGCGCGGAGGACGGCGTCGTGCAGGACGTCATCGGCGCCTGCCGGATCCTGCTGGAGACCTCGCGGGCGATGCTGTACCGCCACGTCGACGAGGTGGAGAACGGTCGTCTCCTGGACCAGGGCGTGCAGTCCGGGTTGGCCCGGTGCGCGATGGTCAAGTACGTGGCCGCAAATAATGCCGTCGAGGTGCTGCACCGGCTCGTCGACGTCGTGGGCGGCCCCGCCTACACCCGGAACCTGCCGTTCGAGCGGATGTGGCGTGACGTCCAGGCCGGCCCGATCATGCCGATGGGCAACCTCGCGGCCCGGCGCCTTGTCGGCGCCGACACGCTCGGCGTGGTGACGGCACCGGTCTCCTGACCGGATCGGACGCTGCTCACGGGCGGATCAGGAATCGCCGAACGACCCGTGCCTGCCCGCTCCCCCGGCGAACCGCGCCGCGCCGGCGAGCGCATCGGCGGCCAGCGAGACCTGGCCGTGTGCGAACTCAGCATCCAGCGCATCGGCCTCGGACAGCCCGTCCTGGTCGAGCATCGAGAGGCGATCACGCCGCATGCAGGTCTGCGGGAACGCCGCCAACTGCGCCGCCAGCTCCTGGGCCGCGGCGAGGGCCTCCCCCGGTGGGACGACGCGGTTGGCAAGCCCGATCGCCAGCGCTTCCGCGGCGTCGACCGGACGCCCGGTGAGGATCAGGTCCATCGCCCGGCTGGTGCCGATCAGCCGGGGCAACCGCACGGTGCCGCCGTCGATCAGCGGGACGCCCCAGCGCCGGCAGAAGACGCCGAACACCGCCGTCTCGTCGGCCACGCGCAGGTCGCACCACAGGGCCAGCTCCAACCCGCCCGCCACGGCGTGCCCGGACACCGCGGCGATCACCGGCTTCGACAGCCGCATCCGGGTCGGCCCCATCGGCCCGTCACCGTCGGGGGCGACGTGGTTGCCGCGCTCGGTGCCGACCGCCGTCAGATCGGCGCCCGCGCAGAAGACGCCGCCCTCGCCGTGCAGCACGGCGACGGCGGCGTCCTCGTCGGCGTCGAAGGTGCGGAACGCGTCGGCCAACGCGGCGGCCGTCGCCCCGTCGACGGCGTTGCGGCGGGCGGGCCGGTGCAGGAACACCGTGGTGACGGGGCCGCTCCGCTCCACGCGGACGGCAGTCACGACCGGCCCCACAGTGGGTCGCGCAGCGCCCGGCGCAGTACCTTGCCCACCGGGGACAACGGGAGCGCGTCCACGACGTGCACCTGCTTCGGCACCTTGTACCCGGCGAGCTGGGCGCGGACCGCCCCCTGTAGCTCGTCCGCAGCCGGCGGCGGCACACCGGGCCAGAGCGTGACGAACGCGGTGACCGCCTCCACCCACGTCTCGTCCGGCGCCGCGACCACGGCGGCCGCGGCGACGGCCGGGTGGGCCAGCAGCACGTCCTCGACCTCCCGGGGGTAGACGTTGTACCCCCCGGTGATGATCATGTCGCTGGTGCGGTCGACCAGGGTCACGTAGCCGCGCTCGTCGATGCGGGCGAGGTCGCGGGTGCGCACCCACCCGTCGACGGTGCACGTCTCCGCGGTCAGCTCCGGTGCGCCGGCCACGACCGCCGTGCTGCCCGCGTGCCGGGCGGCCCCCCTGCGCACCAACTCGACAGCCAGCATCCGCACCCCCCAGTCGGTCGCACGTTCAACCTATCTCCGGATCCGCGGCCCCGGACGTCACGGCGCGCGGGCGCCTGCTGAGCCGTGACAACTGCCAAGATTTTCTCCTGGGGTTGGTAACGGTTCGCCGTCCCGATCCGAGCGTTTAGGAACCGCTCGGCGCCAATCCCCCCGGGAGTCGGGCGGCAAGCTGCGGTCCCGCTGGACGCCGTGTTCAGCGGGGCCGCAGCGTCCATCCGGCACCCAGGTTGGTGGCGGGGTCCAGCGTTCCAGCCACACCCACCACACGGCCCTGCGTCATCAACTCGGGACAGTGGTGATCCTTGAGTAGTGCCACGAGCAGGCCCGCCCGGTCGTACTGTCGGAATCGATGTGCCGACAGTCTGATGGAGGAGGATGCACGTGGCCGACAGTGGCATTGACTCGGTTCTGCGCGATCGCGTGGCCCTGATCACCGGGGCCTCCGGTGGCATCGGCCAGGAGATCGCCCGGCGCCTCGCCGAGAGCGGCACCGATCTGCTGCTCACCTACGGCGGGCACGCCGATGAGGCCGAGCACGTGGCGGACCAGGCGCGCAAGCTCGGCCGCCGCGCCGAGGTGATGCAGGCCGACTTCGCGGACCCCGACACTCCGGCCCGGGTCGTCGCCGCGGCCGACGAACGGCTGGGCGGCATCGACGTGCTGGTCCCTGCGGCGGGCGTGGCCGCGCAGAAGTCATGGGAGGACGTCGACGGGGCGCTGTGGGACGAAACCATGACCGTGAACGTCCGCGCGCCGTTCTTCCTCGCCCAGCAGACGCTGCCGCGTATGGTCGAGCAACGGTTCGGCCGGATCCTGCTGTTCTCCTCGGTGGCCGCGTTCACCGGCGGGGTGATCGGGCCGCACTACGCGGCGGCCAAGGCGGCGCTGCACGGCCTCGTGCACAACCTCTCGGCGAACGTTGCCGGTTCCGGCGTCACCATCAACGCGATCGCCCCGGCCCTGATCGCCGGCACCCGGATGCTCCCGCTCGGGCCGGACGATCCGGTGCCCGCGCGAATTCCCGTCGGCCGCCTGGGCACCACCGAGGAGGTGGCCGACCTCTCGCTCGCCATGCTCCGCAACGGCTACCTGACCAGCAAGGTCATCGCTCTCGACGGCGGGGCGTACCCGGACTGAGGCATCGCCCGCCGGTCAGGCCGGTGGCCGTACCGGGCTCCCCCGGCGTCGCGGACCATCTCTGCTCGACATGCCCGAGCCTCCAGATCGCGAACGCGACCAGCCACGCGATCGCGAAGAGCGCGACGAGGCCGTACCCGGCGTCGTTCAGCGGGATCGAGGCGACGGCCGCGAGCGGCCCCGAGTCGATCCCCGCCTGCTGGGTGATGACCGACACCAGTTCGATCGTCCCGATGACCAGAGCGACCGTGACGGACAGCGCCGTGATGGTGATGTTGTAGAACACCTTGCGGACGGGCCTGGCGAACGCCCAGCCGTAGGCGAAGTTCATGAACAGACCGTCGAGAGAGTCGAGCAGGCTCATGCCTGCGGCAAACAGGATCGGGAGCACGAGGATCGCATAGAACGGCAGACTGAACGCGGCAGCCCCGCCCGCCAGCACGAGGAGTCCCACCTCGGTGGCGGTGTCGAATCCCAGCCCGAACAGCACCCCGACCGGGTAGATGTGCCACGGTTTCGTGATCGACCGGGTCAGCCCGTTGAGGAACCGGTTCATGAACCCGCGTTTGTTGAGCTGTTCCTCGAGCTCCTGCTCGTCGTACTCCCCGGTCCGCATCCTCCGAAAGATCCGGATGATCCCGATCAGCACGACGAGGTTGAGGATCCCCAGGATCCACAGGAAC
>DASRSC010000183.1:0-13331 GCA_035695525.1 Pseudonocardia sp.
GGGGCGGTGCGGTGCACACCGTCCCGGCGCGGTCGGTGCTGGTCCTGCAGCGCATCGAGAACGCCGGCGCATGACGGGCTCGGCTCCGCACAGGCCGTCCGTGCCCTCGGCGACGTACCGCCTGCAGTTCTCCACGGACACCACGTTCGCCGACGCCGTCCAGCTGCTGCCCTACCTCGACGCGCTCGGGGTGGGTGCGCTGTACGCGTCGCCGCTGCTCGAGTCCGGGGCGCGCTCCAACCACGGCTACGACGTGGTCGACCCCACCCGCGTGTCGGCGGAGCGGGGCGGCGAGGAGGGGCGCCGCGCGCTCATGACGGCGGTCCGGGAGCGTGGCCTGCAGCTCGTCCTGGACATCGTGCCGAACCACGTCGGCGTCGAGGTGGCGAAGGCCAACCCGTGGTGGTGGGACGTGCTCGCGCGCGGCCGCTCGTCGCAGTACGCGTCGTACTTCGACATCGACTGGGACGCCGGGCCGGTGCTCCTGCCCATCCTCGACGCCGACGAGGAGAGGGCCCTCAAGGAGCTGGCGCTCTCGGACGACCGGTCGGAGCTGCGGTACTACGAGCACGCGTTTCCCGTGGCGCCCGGCACCGGAGACGCCGGCTCGGCGCAGGAGGTCCACGAGCGGCAGCATTACCGGCTCGTGTCCTGGAAGCGGGGCGCGGCCGAGCTGACCTACCGCCGCTTCTTCGACGTGTCCACCCTCGCCGCCCTGCGCGTCGAGATCCCGGAGGTGTTCGAAGCCACCCATCGCGAGGTGCTGCGCTGGGTCGACGCCGGCGAGGTCGACGGCATCCGGGTCGACCACCCCGACGGCCTGTCCGATCCCGGCGGCTACACGCGGCGGCTACGAGCGGCGATCGGTCCCGACCGCTGGCTGCTGGTGGAGAAGATCCTCGGCGTCGGTGAAGAGCTGCCCTCATCGTGGCCGGTCAACGGCACCTCCGGGTACGAGGCGCTACGCGAGATCCAGGGCGTCTTCGTCGATCCGGGCGGCGGCGGGCTGCTCACCCAGTTCACGGCCGAGCACGTCGGCCACAAGGAGTCGCTGCACGCGGCGGAGCACGCGGCCCGCCGCGAGGTAGCCGACACCATCCTCGCGGCGGAGGTGCGCCGGATCGCCGAGGCTTGCTTGTCGGAGCCGAGCATCAGCACCGCGCTGGTGCCCGTGCCCGAGGCGGCACAGTCCACGGACGAGGAGCCCGGCGAGACGGCCGACCGCGTGCGCACGGCCGTCGCCGAGCTGCTGTGCGCATTTCCGGTCTACCGGAGCTACCTGCCCGAGGGCCGCTCGGCTCTCGAGACCGCGGTGTCGGTGGCCCGCACCCACCGGCCCGACCTCGACGACGTGCTGCGCGCCATCCGCGCCGCGATGCTGGCCGAGCCGCAGGGCCTCCTCGCCACCCGCGTGCAGCAGACGTCGGGCATGGTGATGGCCAAGGGCGTCGAGGACACCACGTTCTACCGCTGGAACCGCTTCGTCGCGCTCAATGAGGTGGGCGGCGACCCGTCCCGCTTCGGCGTCTCCCCCACCGAGTTCCACCGCGCCATGGCTGCCCGTGAGGCCTCCTGGCCGGCCACCATGACGACCCTGTCCACGCACGACACCAAGCGCTCGGAGGACGTCCGCGCCCGGCTCGCGGTGATCGCCGAGATCCCGGGCGAGTGGATCGAGCGGATGCGTCACTGGGCCGCCGCGCACCCGCTCCCCGACCGGTCGCTGGAGCTCCTCGCCTGGCAGAACCTCGTGGGTGCCTGGCCGATCTCCGCCGAGCGGTTCGCCGGCTACCTGAGCAAGGCGTCCAAGGAGGCCAAGCTCGTCACCAGCCACGTCGAGCCCGTACCCGAGGTGGACGAGGCGATCGCCGCCTGGTCGGAGCAGGTGCTGGCCGACACGGAGCTGGTGGCCGAGATCGAGGAGTTCGTCGCGCGGATCTCCGCACCCGGCTGGTCCAACTCGCTCGGGCAGAAACTGCTGCAGATCGCCGGACCCGGCGTGCCGGACGTCTACCAGGGCACGGAGCTGTTCGAGTACTCCCTCGTCGACCCGGACAACCGGCGCCCGGTCGACTGGGCGCAGCGCCGGCAGCTGCTCGCCGGCCTCGACGAGGGCCAGCTGCCGGACGTCGATGCCTCGGGAGCGGCGAAACTGCTGGTCACAGCCAGTGCGCTGCGACTGCGTCGCTACCGGCCCGAGGTGTTCACCGGCTACCGGCCGATCCACGCTGAGGGTCCGGCGGCCGACCATGCCATCGCGTTCGCCCGCTCGGCCTCACTGGTCGCGGTGGCCACGCGGCTTCCGCTCGGTCTGGCAGCGCGCGGCTGGGACGACACAGTGCTTCCACTGCCGGAAGGTGCCACCGACTGGTACGACGTGATCAGCGGGGCCGCCGTCGACGGCTCCGCGCCGTCGCTGGCCGGGGTGCTGGAGCGCTATCCGGTGGCGCTGCTGGTGCGGCCGGCATAGGGGCCTGGGGGCCGCTTGGCCCCCTCGATCATGATGTGCTGAGTCACACCCCTCACACCGGGCGCGGCGAGGTGACGCCCGGCAGGATCATGTCTCGTGACCGAGTTCGCCGTGTGGGCGCCGCAGCACGATCAGGTTCGGGTGCTGGTCGACGGCACGACGCATCCCATGTCCGCAGAGGGCGGGGGCTGGTGGCGCACCACCGTCGAGGATGCCGCCCCCGGTTCCGCCTACGCCTTCCTCCTCGACGATGACGAGACCCCGCTCCCCGACCCGCGGTCGCGCTGGCAGCCCACCGGCGTGCACGGGGCATCCCGGGTGTACGACGACGCGGACTTCTTCTGGACCGACCGCTCCTGGACCGGCCGGCAGCTGCCCGGCAGCGTGCTCTACGAGCTGCACATCGGCACGTTCACCCCCGATGGCACGTTCGACTCCGCCGTCGAGCGGCTCGACCACCTCGCGGCGCTGGGCATCGACATCGTCGAGGTGCTGCCGATCAATGCCGTCGACGGACCCCGGAACTGGGGCTACGACGGGGTGGGCTGGTATTCGGTCACCGAGAACTACGGCGGCCCCGACGCGTTCAAGCGGTTCGTCGACGCCTGCCATGCCCGTGGGCTGGGCGTCGTGCTCGACGTGGTCTACAACCACCTCGGCCCGTCGGGGGCCTACCTGGACCGGTTCGGCCCGTACTTCGCCGGCAGCAACATCTGGGGCCCCTCGCTGAACCTCGACGGTGCGTACTCGGAACCCGTGCGCCGATACGTCATCGAGAACGCTTTGATGTGGCTGCGCGACTTCCATGTCGACGGGCTCCGCCTCGACGCCGTGCACGCCCTGCGCGACTCGCGTGCCATCCACGTGCTCGAGCAGCTCGCTGTCGAGGTCGAGGCGCTGTCGACACACGTGGGGCGGCCACTGTCGCTCATCGCCGAGTCGGACCTCAACGACCCGCGGCTGATCACCGCACGCGAGGCGGGCGGCTACGGCCTGCACGCCCAGTGGGCCGACGACATCCACCACACCCTGCACGCCGTGCTCACCGGCGAGGCGCAGGGCTACTACGCGGACTTCGCGATAGCCGGTCTCACGGGGCTGGCACACGTGTTCACCAGGGCGTTCCTCCACGAAGGCACGTGGTCGAGCTTCCGGCAGCGCAACCACGGCGCAGCCGTGGACACCCGCCGCATCCCCGGCCACCGCTTCGTGGCCTACCTGCAGAACCACGACCAGGTCGGCAACCGTGCCACCGGGGACCGACTCGCCGAGACGCTCTCCCCCGGCCTGCTCGCCTGCGGCGCCGCACTGGTGTTCGGCTCACCGTTCACGCCCATGCTGTTCATGGGCGAGGAGTGGGGCGCGAGAACGCCGTGGCAGTTCTTCTCCTACTTCCCGGATCCGGCGCTGCAGGACGCGGTGCGAGACGGCCGTACCGCTGAGTTCGCCGAGCACGGGTGGGGCGACGCCGAGGTGCCCGACCCCAACGCGGATGCCACGTTCCTCGACTCGAAGCTGGACTGGGACGAGGCCGCGGACGAGCCGCACGCCACGCTGCTGCGGGTCCACCGCGAGCTCATCGCGCTGCGGAAGGCATGGCCGGAGCTGTCCGACCCGTGGCTGGACGAGGTCGAAGTGGAGATCGACGAGGTTGCCCGCACCGTGGTGCTGCACCGCGGCGGGCTCCGGGTCGCGTGCAACCTCGGCAGCGACGCGGTCACGATCGCGCTCGGCACGCCGATCGGCCGGATCCTGCTGGCGTCGGAGCCCGTGGAGGGTGAGACCGATGCGCTCAGCCTGCCACCGGAGTCGTTCGCGATCGTGCAGCTGGGCTGATCCGGCGCTGATCCGGTTCCCCCTCAGGCGGTGCGGAGCGACCGGCGCGTCAGGCAGAACTCGACTGCGTCGCACGTCGTCGAGCACCGGCGTCGGCAGGCGGCCCGCTCGGCAGTGAGGCGTCGAGCAGAGCGGCCGCGGCCCGGTGGGCCTGCCGTGCCGCCCGCAGCTCCGGCAGCACCGCCGCCGCGGTCATCGCCCCCTCCGCCAGCAGCAGCAGCTGCTCGGCGACACCCGCCGGGTCGGGTACGTCGAGACCGCGCGCGAGATCGAGCAAGTACTCCCGGAAGAGCCCCTTGTGCCGGCGCACGACGGCGATGACCAGGGGCGCGCTGCCGCCCAGCTCCCCGAAGGCGTTGATGAACGCACAGCCCCGGAAGCCCGGCTCGGCGAACCAGAGGCCCAGCCAGTCGAAGACGGCGAGCAGCTGATCCCGCGCGCTCCCGCCGGTGGCCGCGACATGGTCGGCGAGCCGCCCTCGCCAGCCCTCGTCGCGCGCGTCCAGGTACGCCGCGACCAGGTGTTCCTTCGACGGGAAGAGCTGGTAGAGCAGCTTGAGCGAGACGCCGGCCTCCGCGCGGACATCGTCCATGCCGACAGCGTGGATCCCGCGCGCGTAGTACAGCTTCTCCGCCGCCGCGAGCAGCCGGTCTGCCGCGTCACTGCGATTCACACCACTCCTCCACCCCGCCGAGAACGAACGTTCTCTACGCTATCGCACGCCGGAAAACGGCCGTTCTCCGGTGAGGCCCCGACGAGGAGAACCGATCCATGGCCGGTCGTCCACCCTTCCCCCCGTTCGACGCCCTGACAGCTGCGCGGAAGGTCCAAGCCGCGGAGGACGCCTGGAACACCTGCGATCCCGAGCGGGTCTCGCTGGCCTACACAGAGGACTCGGTGTGGCGCAACCGCGACCGGCACGTGGTAGGCCGTGGCGCCATCGTGGCGTTCCTGACCGAGAAGTGGCAGCGCGAGCTCGACTACACACTGCGCAAGGAGTTGTGGGCGTTCGAGGGCAACCGGATCGGCGTCCGGTTCCAGTACGAGTGCCACGACGCGTCCGGCCAGTGGTTCCGCAGCTACGGCAACGAGCTGTGGGAGTTCTCCGAGGACGGGCTGATGCGCCGCCGGGAGGCCAGCATCAACGATCGCCCGATCTCCGAGTCGGAGCGGCGCATCTTCGGCCCGCGCCCCACCGAGGAGTACGGAGTGCCGTTCCCGCTGTGGTGACCACCACGGGTGGGCGCCGTCAAGGCCGCCCACCCCGACCGCAGATCGAGATCAGAGCAGGCCGAGGCTCTTCACGGCGTCGCGCTCCTCGACCAGCTCGGCCACCGAGGCGTCGATCCTCTCGCGCGAGAAGTCGTTGATCTCCAGGCCCTGGACGACCTCCCACTTCCCGTCCTTCGCCGTGACCGGGAACGAGGAGATGATGCCCTCGGGCACGCCGTAGGAGCCGTCCGACGGGACGGCCGCGGAGGTCCAGTCCCCCTCCGGGGTGCCGTTGACCCAGTCGAAGACGTGGTCGATCGCCGCGTTGGCAGCCGACGCCGCCGACGAGGCACCGCGCGCCTCGATGATCGCCGCACCGCGCTTGGCGACCGTCGGGATGAAGTCGTCACGCAGCCAGGCGTCGTCCACCTGCTCGGCGGCGATCTTGCCCCCGACCTCGGCGTGGTAGAGGTCCGGGTACTGAGTGGCCGAGTGGTTGCCCCAGATCGTCAGCTTCGTGATCTCGCCGACCGGCACCGACAGCTTCTTCGCGAGCTGGGCGACAGCGCGGTTGTGGTCGAGCCGGGTCATCGCAGTGAAGCGCTCGGCCGGCACGTCCGGCGCGGCGGCCTGGGCGATCAGGGCATTGGTGTTGGCCGGGTTACCCACCACGAGCACGCGGATGTCGTCGGCGGCACCGGCGTTGATCGCGCGGCCCTGCGGCGCGAAGATCCCGCCGTTGGCCTCCAGGAGGTCACCGCGCTCCATGCCCTTGGTACGCGGGCGGGCGCCGACCAACAGTGCGACGTTCGCGCCGTCGAACGCCACGGTGGCGTCGTCGGTGATGGCGATGCCGGCGAGCAGCGGGAAGGCGCAGTCGTCGAGCTCCATCGCGGTGCCCTCGGCGGCCTTCACCGCCTGCGGGATCTCCAACAGGCGCAGGCGGACCGGAGTGTCCGGCCCGAGCAGCTGCCCGGAGGCGATCCGGAAGAGCAGCGCGTAGCCGATCTGGCCGGCGGCTCCGGTGACGGTGACGGTGACGGGGGATGAGGTCGACGCAGACACGCTCGGGAGGCTAGCCCTCCGCCGGCCTCGGCGCCGTCACGGGGAGCACGTTGAGGGGCCGGAGTGGGCAGCGGCACACCGACCCCGCCAAGGGGCGGACACCGGATCTGCGCCGGTCGCCCAGTGGACCTCCGGCCCGGTCCGTCCTCATTATCCTTTTCGCATGACCGCCGGCGCGTCCTCACCCACCGACCCCGGCGCCACCCCCACCGCCGCACGCTCCCTGGCCCCGGACCTGGCGCGCGGCGGCATGCTCTTGCTCATCGCGCTCGCCAACGTGCACATCTACATCTTCGGGCACCCCATCGGTCTACGCGGCTACCCGACGGCGCTCGACGGCGTGGACCAGGTGGTGGCACTGCTTCAGATGACCCTCGTCGACGGGCGGGCCTATCCGCTCTTCGGTCTGCTCTTCGGCTACGGGATCGGGCAGCTCGCCCGGCGGCGCAGTGCGGTGGGCATGCCGGCGCCCGCCGTCACGAAGCTCGTGCGGCGGCGCGGCGCCTGGATGATCGTCATCGGCATGGCCCACGGGGTGCTGCTCTGGCCCGGCGACATCATCGGCTGTTACGGGCTGCTGGCCGTGCTGATGGCCGGCCTGCTCGTGCGCGGCACCGACCGCGCGCTGCTCGTCACCGCCATGATCGGGGTGGCATTCGTAACGCTGGTCTTCGCCGCGAGCGCCCTCCCGATGCCCGACTCGCAGGCCTTCCTGCCCTCGATGGCCATCGAGAGCCCGGCTGCCGCCCTGGCCGTGCGCGCCGTCGAGTGGCTCGGCGTCGGGTTCGTGTTCCAGCCGTTCGGGGTGTTCGGCGCGGTGGCTCTCGGAGCCTGGGCCGCTCGACGGCGGCTGCTCGACGAACCGGAGCGGCACCGGCCGCTGCTGGTACGCGTGGCCGTTCTCGGGCTCGCGGCAGCGGTGCTGCTCGGGCTGCCCATGGCCCTGATGACCGCGCAGCTGTGGACGGCGCCGCCGCTCGGCATGATGCTGCTCGCAGGCTCGCTGCACGCCCTGGGCGGGTATGCGGGCGGCATCGGGTACGCCGCGGCCTTCGGCCTCCTCGCGATCCGGCTCGCCCGGCGCGGCGGTCCCGGGCTGGTCACCCACGCTCTCCAGGCCTGCGGACAGCGGTCGTTGTCCTGCTACCTCGCTCAGTCGGTGGCGTTCGTGGCCCTGCTCCCGGCCTGGACACTCGGCCTCGGCGAGGACGCGCACCTGTGGCAGACCGCCCTGGTCGCAGTGGGCACATGGCTGGTGATCCTGCTGGTGGCCGCAGCCTCGGATCGGGCCGGCTACCGCGGCCCGGCGGAGATCCTGCTGCGGAGGCTGACGTACGGCCCACGCCGCGCCCCCCAGCACGCATGAGCAACGCGCCGCCCCTCGGTGGGCCGGGCGTTACCGTCTCTCCGCTGAGGCCCGCTCAGCCGCCGCCCGAACCATCCGGTCCCAAGGAGCCCCAACAGGCCACGCGTCGGTGGACCCCGGGCTACCGGTCTTTCCGGTGTGCCCCGCTCAACTGCCGTCCGATCCCGGTCCCGAGTAGCCCCTAACGGACCACGCGGCGGTGGAACGCGGGCTACCGTCTTTCCCGTGAGCCCCGCTCAACTGCCGTCTGATCCACCCGGTCCCGAGGGGCCAGGGTCCGAGCGTCCTCCGTCGTGGATGGGCGCACCCGGCTACTCGCCCTATCGCGACGACCTACCGGCCCACGCCCCGATGCCGGGCGCTCCGCCCTACCCCTCGGCCGAGGAGCACCCGCCGCCGCCGATCGGGCGGCCCGCGGCACGCACCGGCTTCCGCGCGGCCCTCGGGGCGGCGGTGTGGGCGGGGGTCAACCTGGCGTTGGTGCTCATCGTCACCGGAGCGCCCCCCTCGACCACGGACGTTGCCCGGTTCCTCGGCGCCCTGCTCGTCCCCACCCTGCTCGCCGCGCTTGCGGTGTGGTTGATCGCCCGCGGGCGGGCCTGGCCCTTCTGGCTGCTGGTGCTGGCCGCCGCGCCGTTCTTCTGGGTGCTGCGGGCGGTGGCCGCGCAGGCCGGCGGTTGACGTCGATCAGGCCCGGTAGGCCACGAGCCCACCACGGAGCAGTCCGCCGCGGTCTGCAGGGACAGGTCGATCATTCGGGAGCCCACCAGCGGGTCGGGGTCGTCGAGGTCGTAGCGCAGGTCCAGGCCGGACATCATCCCGACGAGGTAGCGGCCGGCATCCGGCAGCCGGGCCAGGTCGACGAAGATATCGCGCAGCGCCCACGCGTCGACCACGTCGTCGCCGACGCGTCGACTCGCCCGTGGGCACCGCGCTCGGAGCCGCGCCCGGTGTCGACCGGGTGCTGGTCCGCCCGGACGGCTACGTCTGCTGGACCGGCGCCGGCCCGGCGGCGTCGCCCGCGGCCGCGCTGCACTGCTGGTTCTGCGCCGCCGTGCCGGTCACCGCGTCCGCCGCCGCGCGCTGATCACACCGGTGTCGAAGCCCGCGAGGTGTAGGCCGCCGTGGAAGCGGGCGTGCTCCACCTTCAGGCAGCGGTGCATCACGACCTCCAGCCCCGCGTCCTCCGCGCGATGGGCGACGTCCTCGTCGAAGAGCCCGAACTGCAGCCACAGTGTCTGCACGCCGTCGAGCGCAAGCACGTCGTCGAGAACACCCGGCAGGTCCTCCCGGCGGCGGAAGACGTCCACGAGGTCAGGCACCACGGGCAGGTCGGCGAGGCGCTTGTACACCGGACGGCCGAGGATCTCGGACGCGTTCGGATTGACGAAGTACACGTCGAAGTCGGTGCTCGCCAGCAGGTAGGTGGCGACGAAGTTGCTGGCCCTCGCCGGGTTCGGGGAGGCCCCCACCACAGCGACGGTGCGCGTGGCGCGCAGGATCTGCCTGCGCCGGGTCGCCGAGGGGTTCTCCCAGGTCACGATTCCACCTTCGATGCAGCAGCGAGGGCCTGGTCCAGGTCCCACAGGATGTCCTCGACGTCCTCCAGCCCGACGCTGATCCGCACCAGGTCCGGTGGCACGCCTGCGTCGCGCAGCTGGTCGTCTGTCAGCTGCTGGTGCGTGGTGGAGCCGGGGTGGATCACGAGCGTCCTCGCGTCACCCACGTTGGCGAGGTGGCTGCACAGCTGCACCGACTCGATGAACCGCTGTCCGGCCTCGCGCCCGCCCTGCACGCCGAACGAGAACACGGCACCCGGCCCCTTGGGCAGGTAGCGTGCGGCCCGCTCGTGGTCGGGATGGTCGGGCAGCCCGGCCCAACGGACGTAGGACACCCGAGGGTCGGCGTGCAGCCATTCCGCCACCGCGCGGGCGCCAGCCATGTGCGCCTCCATCCGCTGCGGCAGCGTCTCGACGCCCTGGATCAGCAGGAACGCGCTGTGCGCCGACAACGAGGCGCCGACGTCGCGCAGCTGTTCCGCACGGAGCTTCGTCAGGAAGCCGAACTCGTCGAAATTGCCCCACCAGGTGATGCCGCCGTAGGACGGAACCGGCTCCGTCATCTGCGGAAAGTTGCCGTTGCCCCAGTCGAAGCGCCCCGACTCGATCACCACGCCCCCCAGCGTCGTGCCGTGCCCGCCGAGGAACTTCGTCGCCGAGTGGATCACGATGTCGGCGCCGTGCTCGATCGGGCGGCACAGGTACGGGGTGGCGAGCGTCGCATCGACCACCAGTGGGAGCCCCGCTGCGTGTGCGACGTCGGCGAGCCCCGCGATGTCGGCCACCTCGCCTCCGGGGTTGGAGATGATCTCCGCGAACAGCAGCTTGGTGCGCGGCGTGATCGCCGCGGCGAACGCCGCCGGGTCTCCACCGGGTACGAACGTGGTGTCGACGCCGAACCGGCGCAGCGTCACGTCCAGCTGCGTGATCGTGCCGCCGTAGAGCCCCGCCGCCGCCACGATGTGGTCGCCCGCCCCAGCGAGGCAGGCGAACGTCAGGAACTCCGCAGCCTGCCCGCTGGAGGTCGCGACCGCCCCGATCCCACCGTCCAGGCTGGCGAGGCGTTCCTCCAGCACCGCCACGGTGGGGTTGGCGATGCGGCTGTAGATCAAGCCGTACTTCTGCAGCGCGAACAGGCTGGCCGCGTCGGTGGTGTCCTCGAAGACGAAGCTCGTGGACTGGTAGATCGGTACCGCACGGGCCCCCGTGGCGGAGTCGGGGACGTGCCCGGCGTGCACCGCTCGGGTGCGAAAGCCCCAGCGGCGGTCGTGATCGCTCATACCGTCCATCCTGCCCCCGGGCGGCGGGAATCAGCCGAGGTGCTCCCGGAAGAACGCCACGATCCGCCGGTGTGCGTCCTCGGCGCTCGGCGCGTGGTACTCGGCGTGTATCGGCAGGCGCGCCGCGACGGTGCCCATCACGCCGGGTGTTCGGGTGAAGAACGAGTGCCCTGCGTCGGGGTAGGTGACGACGTCGTGCGGCACGTCCATCGCCTGGAGGCGGGCGTCGAGCCGTTCGGGGTAGCCCCGGGTGGACAGGTCCTTACCACCGAAGCTCGCGACGACCGGGCACGAGCGGGGGAGGTCGATGCGTCCGCTGTAGAACGGGGCGCTCACCTTGTACCGACCGGTGCGCGCAAGCAGCAGCGCGAAGCTGCCACCGAGGCAGAACCCGATGGTGCCGATCCGATCCCCGTCGACCTCGGGACGATCGGCCAGCCAGCGGCGCGCCGCCTCCAGGTCGTCGAGCTCGCGGCCTTCCCCGCGGAGCGTGGTGCGCAGGGCCCGGGCCACGCAGATCGGCTTTGCCGGCCCGCGGGCGAACAGGTCCGGGATGAGCACGGTGTACCCGTCGGCCGCGAGGTCGCGCGCCACGCGCCGCATCTCGTCGGTCATGCCGAACACCTCGTAGATCATCACCAGCGCAGGGCCGGGACCGGCGGCGCCGTCGGGCACGGTGAGCACGCCCGGCAGCGTTGTGCCGCCGCTCGCGGTGAACATGACCTCGGTCTGCACCTGCGCGACGGTACCGGTCAGCGTGGTGGAAGTGGGTCATCGGCGCCGATCACCCCTGGGGTGAACCACCGGTCGTCGGCGAAGGCGTCCGTGTCGTCGATGAGGTAGTCGGGCCTGCGGCGCTCCTGGTCCGGACCGCCGGCCGCGCCCGCGGTCATCGGCGGGTAGAGGCCGGGATGCCCGCTCGTCGTGCGGGCCGTGGGGCCGGCGCGAGAGGCCGGATCGGTGGCGGGCCGGTCCCCGCCGGGCGGTCGAGCCGGTGGTTCTCCGGCCGCCCTGCTCCCGCCTGGTGGCAGCAGTCGACGGTCCTCATCGCTGCGCGCCCATGGCCCGGGTGCTCCCGGCTGCCGCCCCGGCCCGGCAGGCACCAGGTCGCGCCAATTCGGGGCAGGCCCACCGCGCGGGGGCGGACCGGGGACGACCGGGCGGACGCCGTCTCGCGGGCCACCCGGACTGGGGCGCGATGTGCCCACCGGCGGGGCGAGCCCCCCATCGCGGGACGGCCCGCGCGTGCCGCTGCCCGTACCTCGTGTGGTGGGCGGGCCCATCCCTCCCCCTCTGCCGGCCGCGTCCCCCGGCGTGCCACCCGCCCGACGCCGAGCGCCTCCGCCGACCCCGGCGGAGCCCGACCCGACCACGGACGGCACGAGCCCTGGCCCCGCGCCACCGCCTGCGGTCCCGCTCGCGGAGGGAGCACCGCCCGGGCCGACGCCTGCAGGCCCGGCCGGCAGGGCCGCACCGGCCACCGGAGCAGACAGCCCGCCACCGACACCGACCGCGGGGTTGGTCCCCGCCACAGCGACCCCGGCCGCACCTGGTCCGCCTCCGGCGCCGAACGCACCGATCGCTGACCCGGCCGCACCACTACCCGCCGGCGGTGCGGGAGCCGTCGTCTCCACGGTCACCTGGGGCGGAAGGGTCCAGTAGTCCATGTGGCTGCGGTTCTCGTAGGAGTTGTTCGTGTAGCCGTTCATCAGGTCGATCGCCCGCGCGGCGCGATTGGCGCTCTCCTGTTCCGCGGCCTGTAGGTCGTCCCGCCCGTGGAAGATGTACGTGGGGTCGGTCAAGGCACGGCCGTACTCCGCCTCGAGCTGCGCCGTGTTCGGCTCCGGCATGGCGTTGCGCAGCTCTCGCGCCTGCTCGCCCTGCGTGGTCACCGCCTGCGCCGTGATCTTCGCGTCGTTGGCGGCATCGAGCGCCCACTGGCCGAGCGGGGTCATGGCCGTGCGTGTGGCCTCGGCAGCGCTGCCCTCCCAGCCACCCGCGGACTGCGCCATCGCCGCCGCGATGCGCTCGTCGATCCGCAGGATCAGCGCCTCGGTCGCGGCCCACGCGGCCTCCGCAGCTGCCGAGATCGACCGGCCGGGGCCCTGGTGCACCGCGGCGTAGATCTCCTCGTGGCTGTAGCCCTCCCACCGGATATCGCTCACGCCCGGCCCCACAAGGCTGTGTTTTCGCCCTCGGTGCGGCGGTAGTGGTCCTCCAAGACCTGGAGGTTGTCGCGCACCTTGAGCAACTCGGCCTCATAGGCCCGCAGCGCGGCGTACGGACTGTCGGGACCGTTCAAGACCTGCGCCTGGTAGTGGTCGACGACCTTCCTGCTCATCGGATCACCGAGCCATGGCTCGGGAATGACGCCGTCTTGACGGAGGCGGATCAGCTGCGGTACCAGCTCCGCAAGTGAGTCGTCGACCGCCGCCCGCACTGCGGGAATCGTGTGCGGCACCAGCCGGAGCGTGACAGGCGGATATTGGCCGGGCATCGTACGCTCCTCAGCTCACGGGACTTGCTCGTCGGCCACGCTAGGC